>WLCQ01000006.1 GCA_009705225.1 Actinomycetota bacterium
CCGATGATCCTGCCGAGGCTGTCCCTGCGCAACGCTGTCGAGCGGGAGCCGACAAGAACCGCGAGGAGCGCGCCGATAAAGAACTCAGCGCATCGAGTGAATGTCGAGTAGTAGACGACGGTTGCGTTCCCGGCGTTGGCGAGCGTGACCATCAATGATCCGAGGATGAACAGCGAGAACGCCCCGAGGAGAAGTTGCGGTCTGCGACGCAGCATCCAAACCACGATTGGCACGACGAGGTACACCTGCTCCTCGATGCCGAGGGACCAGAAATGCGCGACCGGCGAGCCCTCATGGGCGCCGTAGGTCGTACCGGTGAGCAGGAACCGCCAGTTCGCCACCTCGAAGAACGACGCGAAAATATCGATGGCGATCGATCTCGTCATCCATGCGAAAACCAGCCAAACCACGGTGACCAGTGCCAGCAGCAGCGTCGAGGCCGGCCACAGGCGTCGGAACCGCCGAGCGAAGAACGACCTGAGGTCGACGGTTCGATTCCTGGTGATCTCGCCAAGCATCCCTCGGGTTATGACAAAACCAGAGAGGGCAAAGAAGATCGGGAGGCCAACAAGTCCACCCGGAAGGAACTCCGGCCACAGATGGAAGACCAGAACGGGGATGAGCGCGAACCCTCGAAGCCCATCAAGTCCCTTGAGTCGCGATGAGCTTCGAACCCTCTGCTGCTCATCTCCAACGGTGACCACCGCGGCAATGTACTCCGCACCTGCAAGCGACCGATGTCACTGCCCTCGGGAGCACTGATACCTTGAGGATGTGGACGCGAGCGCTCGAGCATCTTCGAATCCCGCGTCAAAAGGCGGCGTCGACAACGAAGACCTTCACTGGTGGAAACCATCGCCCATCGCCCCGTCAGGCCATGATCAATCTGCAAGCGGGAACTCGGGCAGCGCCACCACAGGCACCTCAGTTCGCCGTGCGGCCCGAACCGAATCGACCATCGTCCCCCGGTCGTTTGCACATCTTCCCGTCCTCGATGGCCTCAGAGGTCTTGCGGTCGTTGCCGTAGTCCTCTTTCATTTCGCCCCGGATCTGGTTCCCGGTGGATTCCTCGGTGTCGACATCTTCTTCGTCCTGAGTGGCTTTCTCCTCACCTCACTCGTTCTCGTCGAGCATCACAACAAGGCTCGAATCTCGATGAGCGGATTCTGGATCCGTCGGATCCGACGACTACTCCCAGCAGCGTTGGTGACTGTTGTGGTGAGCGTCGCTATCGCATTCATTCTCGAACCAGATTTCACGCGCAGCACGCTCCGTGGTGAGGCACTCGCCGCCATCACGTACGTCTCGAACTGGTGGACCATCGGCCACGGGCAGTCCTACGCGTCGTCGTTCGGACCCCAATCACCGGTCGCGCATTTCTGGTCGCTCGCTGTCGAGGAGCAGTTCTACCTCCTGTTCCCTTTCCTCATCGTTGGCCTGGGAGTTGCCGTCCGAATCGCGATTCGTCGGAAACTCCCTCGTCCGAAACTGCATCGACTCTCTGTTCTACTGCTCATCGTCGCGGTCGTGGGCACCATTGCGTCAGCCATCGACATGGTGCTCATCCACACACCGCAGACCGATCCGTCTCGCGAATATCTGGGGACCGATACGCGCGTTCAGACGATCCTCGTCGGCGTTGGCCTCGCTTGTCTCTGGTATCTAAAGCCGAAACGCCGGGACACCCGACCGGCGATGGCAGCGATCGGAGGAGGCGTGGTTCTCCTCTCCTTACTGTTGCTCGCGATCGCACTTGCCGACTTCCGGAGCGATTGGCTCTATCGCGGAGGGTTCACCCTCATTGCGATTGGAATCGCTGCTCTCATCTGGGTGCTGGCCCGTCACGGTTCTCCCGTCACCAATTGGGTGCTCGAAAGCCTTCCAATGCGCCGCATTGGCGAGGTCTCGTACGGGCTCTACCTCTGGCACTGGCCGGTGATGGTGTTCCTGAACCCTCAGCGCACTGGTCTCGACGGAATCGCGTTGTTCACCCTTCGCGTGATCGTCACGGTGGCTGCCACGATTGCGTCATACATCTTCGTCGAGCGACCCCTGCGCCGGCCCCGCGGATCGCAGGAGCCCCGGCCGGGCACGCGTGAGGCGCAACTTCGTAATCGTCAGGCTCTCAAGGGTTGGGGTAGCGCGTCTCTGGCCGCGGTGCTCTGTGTTCTGGTCCTCACCGTGGGTCCCGTCGTTGGGGGTTCCACCTCGACCGCGACTCCCCCCTCCACGTCACCGACCGTGGTCACCACTCCACCCGGGGAGCTTCCCGCTGCGCTTCCCTACACCGCGCTCTGGATCGGCGACTCGGTTATGTGGACTTTGGGAGGTGGAGGACCGATCGTGTTCCCGCAGCCGGACTCCTACACATCACCATTCGATCCAGCAGAACTCGTGATCTGGAACCGAGCGGTTTACCCGTGCGAGATCCTGCGATATCCGTCGAGATTCAACGGACTCCTGCGCGCGCATAACACCAACTGCGACAACAACGATTGGGCCGTTGCGAACGATGAGTTGAGGCCACAGATCATCGTCTTCAGTGCTGTGGTGAGCGATACCTATGACCGCTACGTGAATGGTCGTCTCGTTGAGTTCGGGACGCCGGAGTTCGATCAGATTTATCTCGACGCCCTCGACCGGGCGCTCACCCCGCTCGCTGTTCACCTCCCACAGATCGTCCTGCTCGACCAACCCCTGCCCTTCACCGTCTACGAGCCGAACGGCAGGCCTTCGGAGAACTGGCGTGTCATACATATGGGTGAGCTCTTCCGTCGATATGCGGCGAACCACCCTCGGGTAAGTGTGGTGGACCTCAAACCCATCGTCTGCCCTACAGATCCGTGCTCGAACCGAACTCCCGATGATCAAGTGATCCGGAACGACGGTCTCCACTTCACCCGGGCCGGCATGGAACTGCTCTCGCCTTCACTCTCCAACGCCATCATCGCCGCTGCCCGCTCAACGGGGATTCCTCCCGTGGCAGCCGAAGCCTCCCCGCCCGAAACACAGCCGGCGGGTGCCACGCAGTGACCAAACGGCAGGCAGCGGAAGCGGAGGGTGTGCGTGGCACACTTTATGGAAGAGCCAGAATGCCGGTGTCCGTCTTCTTCTACCTGAGGGGGCTTCGATGACAACAACGATCGAGCACCTCGATGACAACGGGGCCGGGTCAGGTGACCAGACCGGCGCAGACAGCGCCCCGGACGCTGCTTCGGAGAAGACCCGGCCGGGACGAGTGGCTCACATGCCAGCGCTCGACGGTATGCGCGGCTTATTCGTGATCATCGGGCCGCTGGCCTACCACTTCGCTCCCTACTGGATTCCCGGGGGCATCCTCGGCATCGACCTTTTCTTCGTTCTCTCGAGTTTCCTCATCGTCACCATTCTGCTGAACGAACATGACCGGACTGATCAGGTCGACGTCGGTAGTTATGCATCCCGACGGGTTCGCCGTCTTCTCCCCGCCCTTGTGGCCACGTTCATCGCCACGGCGTTCGTCACGGCATTCATCCTCGACGTCTCCCGGATCCCGAAGTGGACCGGCGGCATCACTGCAGCAATGAGCTATGTCGCGAACTGGCGTGAGATCTTCGCCGGGACCAACTATTTCGACGCGAGCCAGTACTCGAATCCCCAGCCGTTCAGGCACGTCTGGTCCTTCGCAATCGAAGAGCAGTTCTACCTGTTCGCCCCGTTCTTCATCATCATCTGTCTCAAATGGTTCTCGAAGCGCTGGCTCACGATCATCTCGGTCGGAGGAGCTGTCGTGTCAGCGATCTGGATGTCCGTCCTCTTCGACCCGAACAATCCGCAAACAATTTCACGTGCCTACTACGGCACCGACACCAGAGCGTTCGCCCTCTTGCTCGGCATTGCCATGGCAGCGGTTTGCAACCAATACGGTCCACCGCGAACGAAGGTCGGACACTGGATCACCCAGTTCATGGGGCTCATCTCAACCGGAGTGTTCATTTATCTGATGCTTACGGTCAGTGAGAAGACCAGTTGGATGTTCGAGTACGGAGGATTCTTCCTCGTTGCCGTGCTTTCGGTCTTCATGACGAGAGCCGTCTCCATGCCGAGTGGTTGGCTGCACGGCATATATCAGAACCGCTTCCTCATGTGGGCTGGCCGTCTCGGGTTCGGGCTGTACCTCTACCACTGGCTGGTCTTCATCGCGATCGATAGCGATCGGTCCGCCGACAAGCCCGGTTTCAATAATCCACGCGACATGATTCTCGGCTTCGGCCTCACCTTCCTGCTGGCCTGGGCCAGTTACCGCTGGATCGAAAAGCCATTCATCAAAGGTCGTTGGCCCGGATGGAAGCTGGTCGCCGGGCTCAGTGGCGGCATCATCATCTCTCTCACGCTTCTTCTCTACGCGAATGCGGTTCGCACACCCAAGGTCTCTGCACTGAACGGCGTTCCTGCGCAGGGCACAACCCCGATCGCTCTGGGCAAGAACAGCCCCTGTGTGGCTCCAGCCGGGAGCGACCCCGTGCGCATCCTCGTCGTCGGCGATTCCGTGATGGTGCAACTCGGCGCTGCGCTGCGTGATTGGTGCGCCAGTCATCCCGGCCAGATCATGGTGATGTCCGACGCCGAACTCGGCTGCGGCACCACCCGTGGCGGCGACAAGAAGTACGAGGACGGTCCCGGACCAGTGAGCCCGGTCTGCAGTACATGGGCGGATCCGGTCGATCCGCTTCTCGTTCCCGACCCGGACATCGTCTCGTGGGTCACCTCCATCGACACGTATCACCCCGACGTCGTGCTTTCGTACGGCAGCCCCTGGGACACCATCGACCGGCGTATCCCGCAGGGTGGCGATCAATGGTTACGACCCGGCGACCCCGTCTACGACGACTACATCCGATCCGAGTACTCGGAGGCGCTCTCGATCCTCTCGGCACATGGAGCATCGATCGCCTGGCTCAAGACCGCACACCTGAACCGATCGAGCCCATACAACTCGCCGGACCGCATCGATCGACTCAATGAGATCGTGCTGCCCCTCGTCGAGGCCCTACCAAGGTCTGTGGTCATCGACTATCAGGACTACCTCGGCCCAGTCGGTGGAGCGAACGACGTCGCCACCCGTGACGACGGGGTCCACATCCGGGCCGATCATCTCCAGACAGTGGTCGACTGGTTGGCCCCGCAACTGATCGCCGCGAAACAGATTCCGGAACCCAACCCCGGCGGCGTTGCGAACTGAGACGCGCCACCGGCCCGCCGATCGAATCGGTACGGGCCGGTGGGCATTGTTCTGAAGAGACAGCGCCGACCCAAACGGGTCGGACGGTCAGCCCCGCTTCGGGGTGTACAGAACCTGCATGCGGTACAGCAGTGCCGGACGCTCGGAACCCACGGCGCCGATCTCGGCCTCGGTGGTGATGAGCGTGCCCTTCGGTTTGGCATCAGCGCGCACCACACGTGAGCGTGCATGCACCTCAGCACCTGCAGGAACTGGTGAGAGGAAACGAAGCGATTCAGCGCCGTAGTTCACGGCGCTGCCGAATCCGGTGACCGAGACCGGCATGGTGACGAGCTTCGGCATGAGGCTCAGCGTGAGGAATCCGTGGGCGACAGGTCCGCCGAACGGGCTCTCCTTGATCGATCGCTCAACATCCACATGGATCCACTGACGGTCACCGGTGAGTTCGGCGAAGTCGTTGATCATCTGCTGGGTTACGACGATGGTGGAACCCCACTCCCCGAAGGTTTCGGAGGCGAGAGCGTTGATGGCATCGATGTCGTCGAAGGCCACAGAAGTCATTCGGTTCTCTTTTCGATTTCGAGCGACCATCGTTCTGGATGGCCGGACGGGAGAGGCAACATATGCCTCATGGCGCCGCGATAGTACCGGCATGGTGTCAACCGGAAGAAACCTCGTTCGGCAAAACCGCCGCCCATTGCCTACGATCGGACTATGACCGTGCTCATTCCTGAATCGCTCGTCAGTGATCGAATTGATCAACTCCTCGCTGAACTCGACCCCCGGACCTGCGAGAACCAGGAGTTCCGCGGCCGGCAGTACGACCTCGGGCTCGCGTGGGTGCATTTCCCCGAGGGATTCGGCGGGCTGAACCTCGCTCCGAACCATCAGAAGGAGATCGACAGTCGCCTGAAGGCTGCCGGTGCAGCCTCTGTCGACTCCCCGTACTTCTTCGGACTCACCATGGCCGGACCCACGATCGTCACCCATGGCGACGAAGAGACCAAGGGCGAGCGACTCCGCCGCATCTTCACCGGCGAGGACTACTGGTGCCAGCTCTTCAGCGAGCCGGGCGCCGGCTCAGATCTCGCCGGACTCGCGTGCAAGGCCGTACGCGATGGTGATGAATGGGTCATCACCGGCCAGAAGGTCTGGAACACCCTCGCTCATCTCGCCAACCGCGGCATGCTCGTGGCCCGAACCGATTCGGAAGCTCCCAAGCACAAGGGCATGACCTACTTCGCGCTTGACATGACCGCACCGGGCGTCGAGGTGCGTCCGCTTCGTCAGATGACCGGCGAGGCCGAATTCAACGAGGTGTACCTCACCGAGGTTCGTGTTCCCGATTCCGATCGCATCGGCGACGTGGGCGAGGGCTGGCGGGTTTCGATGACCACGCTTGCCAACGAGCGCACAACGATCGGTGGTGGCGGAGGTGGCACCCCGCAGCCCGGTTCCGGCGCTATTGCCGAGGCAGTCCGCATCTGGAACGACAGCGAGACCGAACAGAACCCTGTTCTCAAGGATCAACTCATGCAGTTGTGGGTCGAGGCTGAAGTGCTGCGCCTTACCAATGTGCGCGCCTCACAGAATCGCAAGGCCGGTAATCCCGGTCCCGAGGGATCCATCGCCAAGCTGCAGTTCGCCGAGGTCAACAAGCGCATCTACGCCTTCTGCGTCGACCTACTCGGTGCGCGGGCTCTCGTTGACTACGACTACACAATGCGCCGCAGCGAATCGCTGGGCCTCACCGGTCCCCCGGGGTCCGCTCGAAAGATGTTCCTTCGTGCCCGGGCCAATTCCATCGAGGGAGGCACCTCCGAGATCCAGCGCAACATCTTGGGTGAACGAGTCCTCGGCCTGCCCGGCGAGCCGCGCGTTGACAAGGATCTCCCCTGGAGTCAGGTCCCCCGCAACTGATGCGTGTCGATCTCGACATTTCGATCGATCCGAACGATTACTCCTTCTCACATGACATCAGGGTTCGGTTCGCTGAAACCGATGCCATGGGTGTCATGCATCACTCCTCCTACGTCGCGTTCCTCGAGGAATCCAGGGTGGAATACCTCCGATCCCTTGGTCGCCCGTACGGCGAGCTCCGCGCTGAAGGATTCGAGTTCGCGGTACTTGAACTATTCGCCCAATATCGAGCGTCAGCAAGATTCGACGATCTGGTCACCGTGCACACCGTGGTTCGGTCGATGCGGGGAGCATCGTTCCAGATGGACTATCTCTTGATGATCGACGATCAGATCTGCGCGCTCGCTTCAACAGTGCACGGAGTGGTCGACCAGAACGGACGCGCCACCCGCGCCCCGGCATGGCTCAAGGAACTCCTAACCGGAATTCCTTCCTGAAAGTTCGACAATGCAGCAAGCAGCGCATCCGCATGGGTTTCGTGGTTCCGGTCCCTCGAACCTGCGGCGGAGCGGTTGCGGTCAGTCGCGGAAATTCGGCTTCCGTCCTTCTGCACGCGCTGCAACTGATTCGTCCCAGTTCTTGGTGGTGAGCCGCACATAGAGCTGGGCGTTCATCTCGTGGCGCATATGTGATCGGAAGCTCGTAGCTTCGAGTCCGGCGAGAGTCATTTTCTTGGTCAGTTCAACACCGATGCGGCTGAGTCCGGCAATGCGGTCAGCGATCTCATAACAGGCGGGAAGAAGCTCCTCGCGGGAAACGACGCTGGTCAGCAGACCGCAGCGTTCAGCTTCCTCGGCATCCATATCGCGGCCGGTGAGCATGAGTTCGGTGGACCGACCAGCTCCGATGATCCGCGGAAGAAGGAAGCTCAGACCGAGTTCGGTCGCGGTGAGCCCGTTGTTGATGCCCGCAGCCCGGAAATACGCCTCAGGGGTGCCGACCCGGATATCGCAGGCGGCAGCGAGACAGAGTCCGCCCCCGACCGCGGCGCCATTCACCGCTGCGATCACTGGTTGCGGCATCTCCTGGATACCGAGGACGATGTCGTCGAGGAGCTTGCCGGCCCGATGAGCGATCACGGTCGGCGTGAGCCCTTCGATATGAGGAATGGTGCCCGACATCTTCTGGTCGGCCCCCGAGCAGAACCCCTCACCGGCGCCGGTGACGATCACGACTCTGGTGTCGTTGTCGTTCGCCACCGCGTCGAGCTGCTCCTTGAACGGCAGCATCACGTCGAACGCCATGGCATTCATTCGCTCAGGACGATTCAACGTGATCACGGTGACCTGCGGATGCGGCTTCTCGACGAGGACGAATGACATGGTTCCCCCCTGGGATCGTGTGTGGGCAGACCCTAGCTAGAGCGGTGGGTGCACCCATCCCCTGCTGCGCAGTGGCTGCACCCACCCCGTGCTGCCGTGAGGCATTCGCCCCTCCCCCAGCCCTTCCCGATAGGGTGTTGATGGTTCCCATCTGCCCCACGGGGGGAACCGGCCACGCATCCGACACCGGCGCTGGTGCCCCAAGCACCCCTGGTTCATGTCCGTGCCCGGTGTTCTCCGTGTCCCCGACCAGCGGCCGGGCAGATGTACAAAAGGAGGCGCACATGGGTGCGCAACGCACAAGCTTTGAGAAACTCCAGCGCGACCGTGCTCGGAAAGCGAAACAGGCGATGAAGCGGGAGAAGCGCCTGACAGGTGACGATTCCCCGGACGATGAGCCCACTGTCGAACTCACCACTGAAGGCGAACTTTCGGCGGCGGAACTCCTGGCCCAGATCGAACTCATCCACAAGCAACTCGACGACAAGGTCATCACCTTCGACGAGTTCGAGGAGCGCAAGATCGATCTGATGGCTCGTCTGCCGATCGACTGATCGCCAGACGCTCCATCACTGGCACCGCATCGCGGACGATCCGCGACGAACGAAACTTGTTTGTTCCCTCTTCAGATCTAGCTACTCGCACAAGCGCTCAGCCCATGCCGAGGGGTTTCAGTCCACGTAGAGACGGTGCAACTGCGAAAGCACGGCGACGCAATCGTCAGCACATTCGCGGATGATGTCGGCTACTGGACGGATCTGTTCGATCCGTCCCGCGATCTGACCCGATAGCGCCACTGCCGCTTCCATATCGCCATCGAAGTAGAGCTTCTTGTGATCGAGCATCGCGGTCATTGCGTTGACCGTGGTGTCGAACTCCAGTGCCGTACTGCGGTCGGATCGAAGCACCCGTAATGCCGGTCCCGCATGGCGATTGAGCATCACCGTGTCGGTTTCGGCGGCCCCGATGATCGCCTGCTTCCAGTTGTCATGGATCGGCGACTCCTGCGTGGCCACCATCACGGTTCCCAACTGCACTCCTTCGGCGCCAAGAGCAAAAGCCGCCGCCATGGTGCGACCGTCGAGGAACCCTCCGGCGGCGATGATCGGCACATCAACCTTTGAAGCCACCAGCGGCAGCAGGACCATGGTTGCGACGTCGCGGGGGTTTTTGAACCCGCCACCCTCGCCGCCCTCGACGATGAGGCCATCAACCCCGGCATCAACGGCTTTCAGTGCCGCCCGCAGAGTCGGGACAACATGGAAGACGGTAAGCCCCGCGGCCTTGAGGCGTTCGGTGTATTGCCGGGGATCGCCGGCACTGGTCGTCACGAACTTCACGCCCTGCTCGACGACGAAATCGATGATCGATGGATCGCTGACGAACGCCTGGGCGATGTTGACTGCGAACGGTCGACCCGGAGCAAGCTCAGCCATGGCGAGGATTTCGCGGCGCACGTTGTCGAGTTCGCCTGAGCTGGTCTCGATCATGCCCATCGCCCCGGCATTGCTGACCGCTGACGCGAGCTGGGATCTGGCGATCCATCCCATCGGAGCCTGCATGATCGGAAGTTCGGTCCCCATCATTTCGGTGATTCGGTTACGCAGCACAGGTCCTCCAGAGTGAGTTCAGGTTTACCAATATCCTATAGGAAGGCAGCACTGACGAAAGACCTTCTCGCCTGATCTATGCGCTCAGGTACTGGCGGTGCGGCTCAGGCCAGCTGGAACAACTCGTAGACAATGGCCCCGCCGGCGGTCGTGCGGCCCTGCCCGACCGGGAGCAAAGCATTGAGCCATGTGTAGCGCTCGTCACCAGCTTCGAACCAGAAGGCGGCGTCGATCGGTCCCTTGCCAAGACCTTCAGACCAGTCAGCCCGACCCTCGTAGCGAAGGTAGAGAATTGCGCCATCGTCGGTGACCAAGGTCATCCGGATGTCGAAAGTTGCGACTCCAGCGGCGTCGACCGCCAACCAATCGGCGGCGGCCGCACCCTTCAGTGAGGCCGAAATCCGGGGCCCCTCGATGCGTGCTCCGACGATCTCCTGGATGATCCGGAGGCCAACCGGGGTGGTTCCGAGGAAGTGCAGCCCCTCCGAACTGGTCTCGAGGGTGAGCGTGGCGAATGGTGTCAATTCCATGCCGTGAATCATCGCGCGCCGTCGACCACGAGCGTGCCGATTCGTGATTCTGGTCGGAGCATGAAAGCGTAGGAGCGGGCATTGTTGCCCATGAGGAGTTTCACATGAGCACAGATGATGCCGAACAGACCCAGACATTCGCCGACCTTGGACTCCGAGATGAGCTGCTCAGCGCGCTCACGACTCTCGGATATGAAGAGCCAACACCTATCCAATCCGAGTCCATCCCCCACCTGATCGCCGGTCGAGATCTCCTTGGCCAGGCCGCCACCGGCACCGGGAAGACCGCCGCGTTCGCTCTTCCCATCCTGGACCGACTCCAGCCCGGCAAACGGGGTGAAGAGCCGTCGGCACTCATTCTCGTACCCACCCGTGAACTTGCGATGCAGGTGTCCGAGGCAGTCCATAAGTACGGAAAAGATCTTGGCGCTCGCGTCGTACCGATCTATGGCGGTCAGCCGATCAGTCGTCAGTTGCAGGCCCTCCGCCGAGGGGTCGACGTGGTCATCGCCACCCCGGGACGAGCGGTTGATCACATCAAGCGTGGCACCCTGCCCCTCGACTTCATCGAGATCGTTGTGCTCGACGAAGCAGACGAGATGCTCGACATGGGCTTCGCCGAGGATCTCGATGCGATTCTCGAGGCCACACCCGAATCGCGCCAGACCGTCCTGTTCAGCGCAACGATGCCGTCGAAGATCGAGAAACTGGCCCGACGCCACCTCACCGACCCCATCAACATCCGCATCGCGCGAGAGATCGCCGAACCCGGCTCAGCTCCAAAGGTTCGCCAGAGCGCCTATGTGGTCCCCCGGTCGCATAAGCCAGCGGCCCTCGGACGGATCCTCGACGTCGAGTCACCTGCGGCGGCCATCGTGTTCTGCCGCACTCGTCACGAAGTCGATCAACTCTCCGAGACCCTGAACGGCCGCGGGTATCGCGCCGAAGCCCTTCACGGCGGAATGAGTCAGGAGGCTCGCGACCGCGTCATGGGACGCGTTCGGGCTGGTACCGCTGAACTGCTCATCGCCACCGACGTTGCCGCTCGCGGCCTCGATATCGACCAGCTGACCCACGTCGTGAACTACGACGTGCCCTCCGCGCCTGAGGCCTACGTCCACCGCATCGGTCGTGTCGGTCGGGCCGGTCGCGAAGGTGTGGCGATCACACTCGCCGAACCCCGCGAACATCGCCTCGTCGAGAATATCCAGCGGGTCACTGGTCAGAAGATTGCGTTCGAGAAGGTCCCCACCATCGCTGACCTTCGTAATCGACGCATGGAACTCACCTTGGCGACTCTGCGCGAATCACTGATCGATGATGACCTCGATCGCTATCGCACCATCGTCGAAACCCTCACCGATGAATTCGACCTGGTCGAGATCGCACTGGCGGCCGTGAAATTGGCCCATGAGGCCGTCGGTGGAGACGAAGACGAAACCGAAATCCCTGAGATCGCCCCGCGCAAGCAATCGGGTAATTACGAGGACCGCGGGAAACCCGGAAAGTCCTTCAAGGACGGCAAGCCATCGAAGGATGGCAAGGGTGGGAAGTTCGGCAAAGAGGGCAAGGGGCCGAAGGGCGACAAGGGAGAACGACTGAGCAAGGGAGACGCTGTTCGGCTGTATTTCCCGATTGGCCGATCAGCCCACGTCCGACCCGGTGACCTCGTTGGAGCCATCGCCGGCGAAACTTCCCTGTCGGGCAAGGACATCGGGGCGATCGAGATCACCGAGAACTTCTCGTTGGTCGAGGTTCCCGGAAAGTCGGTCGAGGAAGTGATCGGGGCCATGAAGCGCACCACCATCAAGGGCCTGAAGATCACGCCGCGGCGTGAGCGCTTCTGACCGCAGCGGCGAAGCGATGACCGACGCAACACGCGAGACCGGGAACTCCGTTCCACACAGCCCGGTACTGCAGACCGTCGAACTCGGACTGCACTGGCCGACCATCGACCCGTTCCTCTTCTGCGCCCATCACCTCGACATCTATCCACCGGGCGATGAACGTCTGGGGCCGGCTGCGTCCCTTGATGGTCGTGAGCTCGGAAGTGATTTCACGCTCCGTGATGGTTGGCGGATGTATCACGGGTCGGTGGTGCCTGGCTTCCCCCAACATCCGCACCGCGGATTCGAGACCGTCACCTACGTAAGGTCCGGGTTCGTCGATCATTCGGACTCCCTCGGAGCCACTGCTCGCTTCGGACAGGGTGACGTCCAGTGGCTCACCGCCGGTTCCGGGATCGTGCACTGCGAGATGTTTCCCCTGCTGGATCGTTCGACGCCGAATCCCACCGAGCTGTTCCAGATATGGGTCAACCTCCCTGCGGCCAACAAGATGGTCGACCCGCATTTCACGATGTTCTGGAACGAACAGATCCCGAAGATCCACCACCTCTCGGCAAACGGTGCTGACGGAACCATCACCGTGATCGCCGGTCAATTCCCCGGCAGTTCCCCCGACACAATGCCATTGCCACCACCGCCGGATTCATGGGCTTCAACTCCCGATTCCGATCTCGCGATCTGGCATCTAAGCCTCGAACCCGGCGCGGCCTTCGAACTCCCCCGAGCACAGCATGCCGACACGATCAGGGTGCTGTATCTCTTCGACGGCGATGATCTGAAAATCGGTTCCGACTCGATCCCCGGCTCAACCGGGGCGGTCGTGCGATGTGATGAGCCGATCACCATCTCCAGCCTCGGTGGCGCCGATTGTCTGGTTCTCCAGGCACGCCCGATCGGAGATCCCGTCGCCCAGCAAGGACCCTTCGTGATGAACACCCGGGCCGAACTGCTGCAGGCATTCGAGGATTATCGACGCACCGGATTCGGCGGTTGGCCATGGCCCACCGATGATCCGGTCCACCCGGCTGCCAGCGGAAGATTCGCGAAACACCCCGACGGCCGGTTGGAATCTGCAGCAAACTGATCGGCGAATCGGACAGCACACATCAAGGGGAAGACATGCCATCGACTGAAGCAAAATCGTTCTCGCCGGGCGAGGTCCGCGAGGCGTACGAGAACTTCGTCCGGGTCGGTGACAGCGGCGATTGGAATGCCTGGGCCGACCTTCACACAGTCGACGGTCTCTGGGTGGAACACCATCTCGGAACGTTCCGTGGGCGCGAGGAGATACGCGAAGCGATCGTCTCGGTGATGGCGCAGGCGCCACTGACGATGGAATTTCCCATTGAATGGGTCATGATCGACGGCAATCGCGTCGTGTACTACCCATGGCAGGTGCTCCCCCATCCCACTGGAGGCGAGCCATTCCGCTTCAGTTGCATCACCATCCTCGAGTACGCCGGTGATGGACAGTTCTCCTATCAGGAGGACGTCTACAACCCGAAGGAAGGCGAGCAGGTCTTCGGTGACTGGATCGCCGCCGGCGGCAAACTCCCCGGCATGGAGTAACCACGTATCGCTTCAGGCGTGCAGTTCGATTCCTGCTGACTCCGCGGCGATCCGATACCAATCGGCCAACGAGTCGACCGTTTCGTGGGCGTTGAGACCGCTCGGATTCGGCAGTACCCACAACTGCGCACCCTCGAAATCCTCAGCACTCCTGCCGACCGCAAGGTCTCGGCGTCCGAATGCCTGCCGAAATGCGGTGACCCCGAGCACCGCCACGACCGAAGGCTGTCGCTTCGCCACCAGGGCGCGAAGCTCAACCCCACCCGCCCGCAACTGGGTCGTGCTGAGCTCGTCAGCCCGAGCAGTGGCAATGGGAACGATGTTGGAGATGCCGATACCCGCAGTCGTAAGTTCACTGCGTGCAGCTTCGGGCAGACCAAGAGATGCATCGACCAGACGAGAGGTGATGCCGGCACGATGAAGTGCGGGCCAGAACCGATTCCCGGGGCGGGCAAAATGGGCATTGACCGCTGCGGTCCAGAGGCCCGGATTGATGCCGACGAACAGCAATCGCAGATTCGGCGGCATCAGATCTTCGACGGTCATGCCGTGGCATGCCTGCAGTTCTTCTTTGTTCGGACGCTCGGTTCGCATCGGGTCAGGCGACCGACGGCGCCACCATCGGCCACGGGTGCTCACGTTCGAACGCGAGCGCCACGTCGAACAGCAGAGCATCGCGGTGATGGGGAGCGAGAACCTGCATGCCGACAGGGAGTCCATCGACTGTTCCGGCCGGGATGGACACGGCTGGATTCCCGTACATGTTGGAGATCATCGTGAGTCCGCCCATCGTGACCAGATCAGGAAAGCGCTCCGCCATCTGACCAAGCAGCTTCGATGGGAGTCTGGGAGCGACCGTGCTCGCAGCGCGCAGGCCGAAGAGTGCGGCGCGCGTTCCATACCGACCCGCAGCAGAATCCTTCGCCCAGTCGATGAAACTGGGCTCCGAGCTACTGACCGATGCTTCCGCAGCGAATGCCGGACCTGGGTTTGTGGCACAGATGATGAGATCGACCTCATCGAACGCGGCCGCCATTGTCTCGTTCGCAGCGACTCGCAGTTCCTCGGCTACTGCCGCAGTGTCGAGATTGTAGAGCGCGTGGGAGAGACGCATGCCGATCTCGATCTCTTCGGTGAGTTCGCCCGCACACTTCGGCCAACGATCACCGAGATCAGCGACCAACGTGGCCATATTGCCGACCATCCACTGGGCCGCCAGATTGGGGAGGTCAAGCCGCAGGGGCACCCGAACCATCCCTGTCGCTGCGATGAGCGCTTGGGCCTGCTGCTCGAGATGCTCGGCAACTCCGGCGTCGAGTTTCACCCCGGCGATCGATGGAAGGACGGCGACACGGAGTCCGGCGAGCGAATGAGTACCGAGCGACCGTTCCCAATCACCTGCCGATTCAAGCGTCGACGGGTCATAGCTGTCGACCCCGGCACAGACATCGAAATAGCGAGCGGAATCGCGCACCGATCGGGACAGATTTCCGAACACCACCGTGTTGGGTCGCATGAACGCGTGCGGTGCACGGGTGATCCGTCCGAACGTCCCCTTCATCCCGAGAAGCCCGCAGTAGCCAGCCGGAATGCGGATCGAGCCACCACCGTCGCCTCCGGTGGCCAGCGACACGAGTCCGCCGGACACTGCAGCGGCAGATCCGCTCGATGACCCGCCCACGGTGCGTCCCTCGCGCCACGGGTTGTGAGTCACACCGTTGATGCGGGTAACGCTGACGTTCAAACCACCGAACTCGCTCGCGGTTGTGGCTCCGACTGGATTCGCACCGCCCCGGGTGACGAGCCGACCGACATGATGCGAGGTTTTCGCAGCGAGGCGCCCTTTGAAGACAAGTGATGCTTCCGTATGCGGCCAGCCCGCGACCGGATCGAGTTCCTTGATGGCCGTCGGAACTCCGCCGAACGGAAGTGAAATATCAGCCTGCTCTGCGCGCTCACGAGCCGCGTCGACATCGAGATGGCAGAACGCGTTGAGGGTGGAACTGTTGATCGCAGCGACTGTCGCTTCGAGTTCGGAGAGTGGCGAGCGTTCTCCGGACCGAAAGGCGTCGACGAGGGAGCAGGCGTCCCCGGTCCAGGGCGATGATGTGTCAGCCATCGAAAGGTCTCCTCGGCTCGGCTGCGGCAGCAGCAGCATGGGAACTGCTGATGCTCATGATGATGCAGAGTCTGCCCGTCCAGCCGAACGCGCGCACGGTTCGTCCAATCACGAGCCCAAGGGTTGCACCGTGATCGGGAAGCCCGAGGCCCACGGCATCGCCGTGAGCAGATCGATGTTCTCGTCACCGCTGATCAACATTCCGGGCGAGGCGCCGGGATGGCCATGCGTGACCGAAACAACCCCCGGTCGGAGGGTCGGGTCGAGGGCAACAGTCACCACCATCGAGCCGTACCTCGAACTGATCGCCGCCCACGAACCATGGCTGATGCCCGCGGCCTCGGCATCGCGAGGGTGCATGAGCGCCAGCGGCTCTGCGCCATCACCGGCAACAAGCACCGAATTGCTCCATGCGTTCTCCCGCCGCGGAACGAGGACCAACCCGACCTCCGGTCCGAGATGCACTGCGAGTCGATCGAGGAAATCCTGCGGGGCGATTCTCCATCGGCCTTCGAGAAGAAACGAGTCGCGGACCCATCCATACTCCGCCGGCAGATCGACACCACGGGGTCCCGCAGCAAGGACGGCCGCAGCATCGAGTGGGCCATGGTCGAGAAGACCACCGAGGAACTGCCGATCAGTGAGGAGTGCTGGATCGGCGCCACCTAGGAGATCCACCCCCAGCGGGGCAAGGACCGACGCGAGTATTCGCCACACCGGTTGGGTCTCGTCGTCAGGGGCGAGTACTGCATCGGTGTATTGCATCCCCGACCGGAACGAGACCTGCTCGGCCAAGGTGAGGTCAGCTCGTTCGAGCTGCGTCGCCGCCGGGAAGACGTGGGTTGCCAGTTCGGTCATCTCGTTTTCAACCACATCCATCACGACAAGTACTTCGAGAGAACGGAGTGCCTCACGAAGCCTGCCCGGATCGGGAAAAGCGGCGAGCGGGTTCCCTCCGGTGACGATAAGCGCCTTGAGTCTTCCCGCCTCGATCTCATCGACCATCGCCACTGCTGCCACCTGACCGGCAACACGCGGAACATCGGGTCGGCTCGCGGTCCCCGGCACCCGCGCAGGGATGGACCGAGGGGGACGCAGGCGGTTCACGACTCCCCGGTTGAATCGCATTCCACCGCGAACATCGAGCGAGCCAGTGAGGATGAGAAGAACCCATCGCAACCATTCGACGAGCACACCGTCGTTGGCCATCGTGGTTCCTGTGCCACAGAAGATCGCCAAGCGGCCTCGTGAGTCCCGAAGATCGCCGAGTAGGGACTCGACCTGCACGAGGTCGAGTCCTGTGGCTACTGCTGCGGACTCCATCGTGAAGGGTTCGAGAGCGGCTCGTAGGGCGTCAACCTCGAGCGGGTCGCAGAACTGCGCCAACTCGAACTCATCGCGACCATGCTCCAGAAGTTGACGCGCAAGAGCGGCCAGCAGGATCACATCGGAGCCCGGCCGACTCGAAAGGTGCAGATCGGCGTGAGCCGCAGTTTCCGTGCGGCGCGGGTCGATCACAATGATCCGGCCGCCCACGGAACGGTGTTCCCGCAGACGACGCACTGGGTCGGCCAACGTGGTTCCGTACCCGTGCGACACCACAGGATTCGAACCGATGACCAACAGCAGCCCCCCGCTGTCGGGCTCCCAGATCGGGTTCATCATGGCGTTGCCGGCAACACGTTCGGCAACGACGAGCACCGGTGCATTGTCGACGGTTGCGGCCGTGTAGAACGAGGAGCTTCCTAGAGCGCCCATTGCCATTCCGCACGCGACCTGTCCTGCGGAGTCATAGGCCAGACCTGTTGCAAGATACAGGCCGATGGCGTCCGGTCCCGCCGAGTCGCGAATCTCAAGAAGCTCTCCACCCAGAGAAGCCGCCGCTTCGGACCAATGCGCTGTGCCCCCACGGACCCGTGCAACGCGGAGACGATCGGAGCGATGCTGCTGTGCCGGAAGCGCTCGACCCTTCGCGCATGTGTACCCGCGCGATACGGGATGCTCGGCGTCGCCCCTGACCCTCACGGCCACACCGTCGGCGACGTCGACAAGAATCCCGCAGGCCGCAGCACAGATCCGACAGAACGACTGATGCTCCATGTCTGCTCCCCCATCGATCACTGCGACGTCGCTGCACTCTAGACACCGTCAGGGGTCCACTGGATCGACGGAGCCTCTCTGCGAGTATTGGTGCTCGCATGTCGAGTGGAGGAGTCCAGATGTCAGAACTCGAGGACCTCGAGCAGATCCGTCAGTTGAAGGCCCGCTACTTCCGATTCATGGATACGAAGCAATGGGAGTTGCTCGCAACGGTCTTCACTGATGACGTCAACATCGACATGATCGCCGAAGGCGGCGGGATCACCTCCTCAGTCGCGGAGTATCTCCCATTCCTCATCGGGCAGATCAGCGAGGTCACAACCGTCCATCACGGCCATATGAGCGAGATCACGTTCAACGGAGAAGACCAGGCTCAGGGAATCTGGGCGATGGAGGATGAACTCTGGTGGCCGGAAGGCTCACCGCTGAAACATCTCCACGGCTATGGGCACTATCACGAGACCTATCGACGCACCGCCGAAGGCTGGCTGATCTCAACGATGACCCTGACCAGACTCCACAGATTGATCGAGTTCGCCTGATCGAGTTCGCCTGATCGGGACTCAGCTCTGATCTGGCGAGAGCACCTTGGCTTTCGCGGAAGAGAACTCGTCGTCGGTGAGTGCTCCACTGGCATGCAGCGCCTGAAGTTTTGAGAGTTTCTCGACCGGATCGGCATCGCCGACGGAGGAACCCCCGAGCGAACGAACTCGGCCCGAAACCGAAGTCCACACCCCGGCGACCGATCGTTTCATCCCATCGAGATCCATATCAGCGCGGGAGTCAGGAAACTCAACAAGGCTTCTGCGGCGCAGGAACTCGAGACCGAGAGCTCCGACGATGAGCATTGCGAGCACAGACCACCAGATTCGGAACGCTGCGGTGGGCTCCCAGAGCCAGACGATGCTGAACAGCACTGCGGCACCTACCCAAAAGACGGTCTGATCAGCATTGAGTACCGGAGCAATCAGTTTTCGCAAGCTCGTGGCAGCCCGGCTGGGACCGATGAGCAAAGTTCCGAACACAATGATCGCTCCGTAAGTGGCAATGGTGAGGGCGACGGCAATAAGCAACTCAGAACCGATCAGGTAGACCGCCCGACCAGCAGCGGTCATGTTCGGATCGTTGATGAGACTGATCACGAGATTCCCCGTGACCTGACGTACCAGAATCAGCCCGAACGCGACCAGCAGCAGGGACCAGCCAACATTGCGCAGCGTCACGCGTCGACGACCCTTCGCGAGGAAGACCGCCAGTCCATAGAGACCGACCACGACCACGAGCAGAACCCAGTTGAGAATTCCGAGCAGCCGAACCGCTTGCTGTGCCGCAGCAAGCTGATCACTCTGGATAAGCGTGATCTTTCCGGCATCAGCAGGAATGCGATCAACCGCACTCTGGGAAAGACCAAGGTTCGTGGCGACTGCTCGGATGACCTCACCGAGATCAAGTACGACCTTTCCATCGGACGTTGATCCGTACTTGGTCTTGTCTTCAAGCACGTTGACGAGCGACTGATGGGCGGCGGTATTGACTTTGTGCCAGATCGTCTTGATCTTCGGGGAACCGAGAAGGTTCTCCACCGTTGAGGTGACCGGTCCTCGGATCGCAGCCGAGATGGGCCCGGCTATGCCCTTCCAATCCTCCGGAAGCTTGTCGGAGAGTTGCTCCTGCACGTCGACAGTGCTGTACACCTCGTCGACGATGTAGGCAGCGAGCGCGCTGCGAACCTCCGGTGTCGCCAGGAGCTTGTCGCTGGCCCGAACCCACGCGGGCGTGTCGAGCAGTTGATGCTTGACCCAGACCTCTGCCGCGGATCCGAATGTGATCAGGGTGGAGAGCACGACCAGGACCCAGACGAGGATCTTTCGGGTGCGCGAGTGTCGAGCAGTCGTTGATTCCATCCGGAGAGTCTGATGCCTACGCCGACATAACGCGGGGACCCACCAGTCGTGGAAGATCGTGCGCTCTGCCCGATATCAGCTGTTCCCGAGATCTGGTTGGAGCCCATGGAACGGGCGTCCGGCGCCGACCCACTCGTCGTAAAGATCCATGAACTCCTGTCCGAAGGGATCACGACCCGTGAGCGGCATCGCCGCCCGAGCCACCGTGAAATCGAGCGGTGCGAGTGATCTGGCTGTCTCGAATGGTGCTGCCGCCTCGTCGTCCCGACCGACACGGTGCAGATGCGCACCGATGCGGAACCAGAGACGAGCGGCGATCTCGTCGGGGGAAAGCTCGGCTACGGCTTCGGGAAGTGCAGCGTCTGGATCAAGGGTGCCTTCACGCACCCAGGCGCGGATGGCATCGAGGTGCGGCCCGGAGGGAACTCCGTGGAAGTCAGCAAAAAGATCCGTACCGAATGCAGGAGTGTTCGGCCGGACGATTGTGCCCGATTCGTCGATCCACACGACCGTGGGCACATTGGAGATCGCATAAAGCTCGCTGAGCAGGTGTGACGGGTCATAGAGCACCGGAATGGTGATTCCTTCGGCGAAGGGAGCGACGACCGCGGCCTCCTGATCGAACGCGACAGCGACGACATTGAGGCCCTCTGCACCGAGTTCGTCGGAGAGCGCCTGCCAGCCGGGAAGGTCGTAGCAACAACCACACCAGGTTGAGAACGTGACCAAGACGGTGAGGCGGCCACGTAGCTGCTCGAGCGAACGCATCGAGCCGTCGAGCGCCGGGAGCGAGAACGATGGAGCGCGTCTGGAGACGAGCGCGTCACGGCGGGCCTGTTGGGTCGATCCTACGGAGATGATCCGAGCATTCCGATCGATGACGAGCGGACGATCGAGAAGCGGGATCAGATGGTCGAGATCCAGGACTCCCGGAGATGGAACGGCTCGAGCACGATCGCGAACCGGCACACAGACGTCGCCATTGCACAGCCCTTCATCACGCAGATCCCAACCTGTGAGACGTTCGAAGTCCGCAGTGCCGATGAGATTGGGTGACCCCTTGTCGGGGAATTCATGGGACTCGCCCTCCCACAGAAGTGTCGTGATCGACTCAGTCATGTCAGACCCTCGCTCCACGCCGCATCAGGCGCGATCGAATTCGATGTGCACAGCGTCATAGGCGCGAGTGAAGGTCGCTCCGAGCACTCGAGGTTCGGTTCCGGGGACGAGTCTCCAGTTCGGGATTCGTCGTAGGAGTTCCTCGAACATCACGCGGATCTCGAGCCTCGCCAGCGAAGCTCCGAGGCAGAAATGTGTACCGAACCCGAACGCCACATGGTGGTTGTGGGATCGGGTCACGTCGAACACGTTCGGATTTTCGAACATCGATTCATCGCGGTTCGCGGCGCCGTACATGAGAAGAACCTGATCACCTGCGTGCATTTCACGACCGTGGAACTCGTGGTCCCTCGTGACAGTGCGGCGCATGTTCAGGATGGGGGTCACCCATCGGATGAACTCCTCGACCGCAGTATCGGCGAGGATCTGCGGCTGCGCGGCCAGCAATTGGCGTTGAGAGTCATCGAGAGCGAGTTCGCGGATAATTGAGCCGATGACCGTTCGGGTGGTCTCCGCTCCGCCATCGAGAAGCAGGATGCATTCCGAGATGATCTCTCCCTCGGTCCAGCGTCGCCCGTCGACCTCGGTAGTGGCCCAGATCGAGATGAGGTCGTTCTCAGGTTTTGCGCGGCGCTGCTCGATGAGTTCCATCACCGTTCCAGCGAACTCCATGATGGCGTTGGTGGAACGCTCCGAGAATGGCGCCGGCGAGCCATCAGGGGGGTTCTGACCCGACTCGTACATCGTGATCTCCGACCATTCACGCAGCTTCGGCCAGAGTTCTCTCGGGAACCCGAGTTTGTCACCGATGACAATGGCCGGAAGCGGGGAGGCGAGCGATTCGATGGCCTCGCAACTGCCGGCATCGATGACGCCATCAATGAGTTCATTCACGAGCAATCGGAGCTCATCTTCGATCTGGCGAACCGCTCTCGGCGTGAACTGACGAGCCACCAACATGCGCTGCTGCTGGTGATCGGGATCGTCACGATTGATCATGGAGGTGTCGTCACGCTGGTCAGTGGCAGGACGTGATCCATCTATCGACGTGTACAGGCCGGTGTTCTTCTCGACGGCGACGATGTCTGCGTAACGAGACACGCCCCAGATGCGGTGCACCGGATCCCAGTGAACGGGATCATTGGCCCGCAGCCACGCATACGCATCCCACGGGTCGACGTAGAAGTTCGGATCAAGAAGATTGATCGCTGGCGCTTCGGTGATCGACATTGGTCCCCCAGATGTATCGAGTCCGATCGGACTCCCCCACGGGCCATCGTACGGGAACATGAGCACTGCGGGCCACGGATGTTGGCGACGAACCAACGGGCTTCTCGCCTACGGTTCTGGAGGGAGGGGAACATGGACGACACAACACACGAGACGCTCGACGCCGTCATCATCGGGGCAGGGTTCTCGGGTCTCTACATGCTGCAGAAACTGCGTTCACTCGGGCTGCGGGTGCATGTGCTCGAAGCGGCTTCTGACGTCGGCGGCACGTGGTGGTGGAACCGCTATCCCGGTGCCCGATGCGATATCGAGTCCTTCGACTACTCATATTCGTTCGACGCAGATCTCGAGCAAACATGGGAGTGGTCGGAGCGTTACGCGACCCAGCCGGAAATCCTCGCCTATGTCAATCATGTCGCCGACCGGTTCGACCTCCGCCGGGACATCAGTTTCGACACCCGCATGCTCGAGGCCCGCTGGAACGACGAAACGACGACGTGGAATCTCACCACCGACACTGGTCGCTCGATCGACGCGCACTACTGCATCATGGCGGTCGGTTGTCTCTCGCAGGCGAACCACCCCACGTTCGAAGGGATGGAGGAGTTCAGCGGACGAACTCTGCACACCGGTGAATGGCCCCACGAGGGAGTTGACGTCACCGGCCTGAGGGTCGGTGTGATCGGGACCGGCTCCTCAGCGATCCAGAGCATCCCGCTCCTCGCGGAACAAGCAGAGCAGCTCACCGTTTTCCAGCGCACGCCGGCGTTCACCCTTCCCGCCATGAATGCGCCACTCGATCCCGAAACCGTGGCTGATTTCAAGGCCCGGTATCGGGAGCACCGCGAGGCCACCCGCCATTCGAACGGCGGCGTTCTCACCACGCTGGCAGAGGAGTCCGCTCTGGCCGTGGAAGCCGCCGAACGCGACCGGCGGTTCGAAGCCGCGTGGAAGTCCGGAACCCTGTTTGGTCTGCTCTCATCGTTCTCGGATCTCATGATCGACCCGCAGGCCAACGAACTCGCAGCGCAGTTCGTCCGAGACCAGATCGTCCGGATCGTCGATGATCCCGTGATCGCCGAACGACTCAGTCCTCACTCGTTCCCGATCGGCACCAAGCGACTCTGTCTCGACACCGGCTACTACGCGACCTACAACCGACCGAATGTCGAGTTGGTGGACCTGCGCACCGAACCGATCGATCGATTCACCGCGACTGGAATGAGCGTTGGTGATCGGGAGATTCCGCTCGATGTCATCGTCTTCGCTACCGGCTTCGACGCTATGACTGGGGCACTCCTCGCTCCCAGGATCATCGGTCGCGACGGAATCACCCTGAAACAGAAGTGGGCGGAAGGTCCCCGCACCTACCTCGGCATCGC
Organism: Actinomycetota bacterium; assembly: GCA_009705225.1. GTDB lineage: Bacteria > Actinomycetota > Acidimicrobiia > Acidimicrobiales > Acidimicrobilacustridaceae > Acidimicrobilacustris. Next base: position 23,874 of record WLCQ01000006.1, read on the forward strand.
AACCTCGGGGTTCCCGAATCTGTTCACCATCACCGGGCCGGGAAGTCCGTCGGTACTGACGAACATGCTCGTTTCCATCGAACAGCACGTCGAGTGGACCGCCGCGTGCATCGAGTGGCTCGAGCAGCAGGGGGCTGCCTCGATCGAAGCCAATGTCGATGCCGAGAACGGCTGGGCCGACCATGTCACCGAAGTCGCAGGGTTCACGCTCTACCCCACCGGAAATTCCTGGTATCTGGGTTCGAATATCGAGGGCAAGCCGCGGGTATTCATGCCCTACATCGCCGGCGTTGAGATCTTCCGAACCGTCTGCGATGACGTAGCAGCGAACGGTTATCGGGGATTCACCATCTCGACCTGAATTCCACCCCGAATTTCACCCCGAATTCAGCGGCTCAACTGTTCAACGCGACGAGCTCACCACGCGGCCATAACCGGATGGTTCCTTCCACCATCCCCGGAAGTTCGTGACCGAGATCCCGTGCGATGCCTGCACCAACTGATTCCCCCCGATATACATCGCCACATGCTCAGAGGCTCCCGGACCGTAGAAGACGAGGTCTCCCGGCTGGAGTTGCGAAGCGGAGATTCGCGTCGTGACTTGGTACTGCGCACCGCTGTAATGCGGCAGATTGATACCGACCTGGGCATAGGCCCACAGGATGAGACCGGAACAATCGAAGGTGGTGGGACCAGCGGCTCCCCAGACATAGGGCGAGCCGACCCGTGTGAGCGCGGCCGCGACCGCACCCGATGCTCCTTGTCCCGGCGGAGGCGGAGGGAGGTTTGGATTCTCCTTGAGTCCGGAGTTGTCGCCGATGCGCGATGGCGTGTTCGGGAATGACCCACCTGAGCCACCGGCTGCTGCGGCGGCTGCAGCAGCCGCGCGTTGCTGTTCGGCTGCACGGCGGGCTGTCTCGGCAGCAACAAGCGTGGCGAGATCTCCCTGCACCTTTGAGGCAAGAGCCTGCTGCTCAGAGAGTGCTGCTTGCTGCGACGCACGAGCCTGTTCGATCTCGGAGGCATGGGCGTCGGCAGCCCGCTCTGCCTCCGCCAATCGGGCGGTGTCCTCCTGCGCTCGCACCTTGGCTGCATTGAGCGCATCGATCGAGTCCTGTCGCGTGCCGGAAACGTTTTCGAGATACGAACGCTTCTGGACACCGGTCGATGCATCACTCGTCAGTAGCGCATCGAGCTCTGGACTGTCATTACCCATCTGATAGGCGGCGATGGCGAACTCGCGCAGCTCGACCCGGCGCTGGTCGAGCTCGGCGGAGGTGGCCGCAGCACGGGTACGCGCCTCCTCCACCCCCTGTTGGGCGAGGTGGAGTTCATAGTTGGCCCGCTCGAACTGTGAATTGATGTCCATCATGCGGGCATCCATCTGTTCGAGCTTGTCGGCGACGGCTGCGGCTTCCGCTCGCTTCTCAGAGATCTGGTCGGCACTGGCCGGAACGCTGACAAGTGACGCGGCGCCAAGCGCTGTGACCACGAGCAACGATCCGATCCGACGGAAATTGCGCCATCTGGGGGTGGCGCTGACGGGAACCTCGGGAGCGGACATCGGGAACAATCCTTTCAGCACGCCACAGAACACGCAATGATGCCGCCCCAATGAGGGAGGTATGTTCTTCACAGCTCTTGCCCGAATCGCCCGAAAACACCTGGAATTCCAAGGAATTACACGGAACCGTAACGACGATGTGCCCGGGTATCTCCACCCAGGGCCATGCGCCTCACCGCTGAATGGAATCCACCGATGACTGACTGGTCTGCGAAAGCCCGACGAAATTCCCGATCCGTACAAACCACGATCGGCTGGATCTTCTGGGACCCCGGCGCAGTTTCCCGGTTCGAGGCGCTGGGACTTCCCGGCCCGATCGGCTACATCGCCGCCCGCTGCGCTCCGCTCGCGCCTGCAGGACCCCACGCGGTCATTGCCGCATTCGGCTCCATCAGTCCACCAGCAATCGAATTCACGTTTGCGTTGGTCGAGGCGAACACGACGTTCCAGACGGTCTGGCAGGAACGTGACGCTGCAATTCTCGATGGACTCACCGCCCATGCTCCGCAAATCCTTCAGCCACTCGCGGATTTCGGGCCAGAGATCTGGGCCATTGTCGACCGTCTGCCGACCGCGGGCCGGGTGTTCTTCGCCGCCCACCTTTCCATGCCCCGCAGTACTGATCCGGTGCTATCGGGCTGGCATGCGATCAACTGCCTGCGCGAGTGGCGGGGCGACACCCATTGGGCACTCGTGGCGGCAGCAGGTCTTTCCGGCATCGAAGTCTCGATCCTGCACAACGAATGGCTGGGCTACGAGGCCGATTGGCTCCCGACTTCACGGGGCAGCTCTCCCCAGGATCTCGAGAGCGGCTGGGCGCTGCTTGAATCGAAGGGCTTGGCCGCCAACCGTCGAGCGACGACCGCGGGGCTCGATCTTCGCCAGCAGCTCGAGGATGACACCGATCGCCTCACTGCGGGCCCGTGGGAGGAGCTCGGAGAGTTGCGTTCGGTCGAGTTCGCAGAGCGATTCGAACCCCCGTGCGAGGCACTCCTGCAGCGGGTGGACCTCACGGCAGGGGTCAACTATCAGCCGGCCTCGCGGATCCGCTGAGGGGCACCGTCTCGGTGAACAGGTGCCCGAGGCCCTAGCCTGCAGGGGTGGCCCCGTTCTCCGCGCTTGACCAGTCGCATATCTGGTCCGTGTCCCATGTCGAAGCTCCGGAACGGATCAGCTCGGAATGGATCGACGAGCAACTCGCTGAGACCTATACGCGCTGCGGAGTTCGTCCCGGTCTTCTTGCGTCAGTAGCCGGCATCGACGCGCGTCGCTGGTGGAATGCCGAGACGACCTTCGATGAGGCGGCGGCACTCGCTGGAGCCCGGGCGCTCGAGGAAGCTGGCGTCGCCCCCGACGAAGTCGACCTCCTCATCTCGACCTCGGTCTCGAAGCATCATCTCGAACCAAGCGTCGCCTGCGCCGTGCACTACCGGCTCGGACTTGCGGCGACCTGTACGAACTATGACCTCGGAAATGCCTGTCTCGGCTTCGTGAACGCGATGACCATCGCATCAATGGCGATCGCCACCGGTCAGGCAAGGGTTGTGCTCATTGTGGACGGAGAAGGAAGCCGTCAGGTCCAGACCGAGACCATCGAGCGCCTGCAGTCCCCTGATACCGAGGTCACCGATATCTTCGAGCAGTTCGCCTCCCTCACCATTGGTTCGGGTGCAGCAGCAATGGTGATGGGTGCGCCTCGAGATGGCGGCCATCGATTCGTCGGCGCCGTCACCCGAGCCGCTACCAAACATCATGAGCTCTGCATCGGCGACCTCAAGTCGATGCGGACCGACACCGCTGCGCTTCTCGAATCCGGTCTCGAACTGGCCGAGCAGACCTTCAGTGCAGCGCTCGAATCGGGATGGCAATGGCGCAATTGCGACCGCTACGTACTCCATCAGGTCTCGAAGGTGCACACGAACAAACTCTGTGAACTCCTCGGGATCGACCAGAAACAGGTGCCGCTCAGCTATCCGGAGTTCGGCAACATCGGCCCGGCCGCACTTCCGTACACACTCTCGACGATCTCAGATGAACTCCAGACCGACGATCGCGTGCTCCTCATGGGCATCGGCTCCGGCCTGAATTGCTCCATGGCCGAACTCGTCTGGTGAGCGGGCGTGCCCCAACGTCGTACCGGCAGCACTGATCGTCCCGAGGCCTCGGACTGGGAGCGATGGGGCGTAGATCCGGCATGGAATCGCCGAGTCACGCTGACCACATCGGCGGGCACTGTGGAGTGGAGCATTCTCGATACCGGACACGGATCGAAGGGCACCATCGTCTGTGTGCACGGCAATCCCACATGGGGTTACCTGTGGCGAAATCTCCTCCGTGAGTCAGCGCACGGTTGGCGTGTCATCGCCGTCGATCAAACGGGTATGGGTTGGTCGCAACGCGCCGGGTCGCGAACCTTGGAACAACGGGTCGAGGAACTTGTCGCCTTCTGCCAGCAGGAAGCACCCGGACCTCTCATCCTCGCGGCCCACGACTGGGGTGGACCCGTCGCAATGGGAGCGGCAGGTGAACTCGACGTGCGGGCGGTCGTTCTGACCAACACCGCCGTCGCGAAGCCTCAATCCGTCTCCGTTCCGCCGCTCATCGCAGTCGCCAGGAGCGCTGTCGGCCTGACATGTGCTCGCACACCGCTGTTCGTGCGCGGCACGTCACATATGACCGATCGGTCACACCGAGAGGCGCTGAATGCGCCGTACCGATCGGCGGCTCGGCGTAGCGCTGTCGCTGACTTCGTCGCCGATATTCCGCTGCAACCAAATGACACGTCGTTCGTTGCCCTTGAGCGCTCCGCATCGAATTTCGAAGCGCTCCGATCGCGATCGATACCGGTACTTCTCCTCTGGGGTGGTAGCGACCCGGTCTTCCACGATCGATTTCTCGCCGACCTTCTGACTCGAGCTCCCCACGCCGATGTGCACCGGTTCGCCGATGCAGGTCATCTGGTGGCGCTCGATGAGCCCATCGGACCCATGGTCACCCGGTGGCTCGACACCCATCTCGCCAACGGCACCATCACGCTCGCCGAATCCGCGAACCCTGCTGCGCACATCCGAGAGCCGCATGAACCAACTTCCATGCACCCGGTAGGGGAAGACTCCACCGATTTCGCAGTCACTACAGCAAACACCTTCTCCCCGATCACCACAGCGCTCATGGAGCGGGCGTCGGACCCTTCGTGTGCGTACGAAGGGCCCGACGGCGCTCGAAGCTGGAGCGCACTCAACGCTGCCGCCGAACGAATCGCTCGGAGACTCGTGCGTCATGGCGTGCAACCGGGCGATCGAATCGCGCTGCTCGTGCCGCCCGGAATACAGCTTCTTGAAGCAGTCCACGGTGCCTGGCGGGCTGGTGCAGTGGTCGTCATCGCCGACAGCGCTCTCGGCGCTTCGGGCCTCCGGTCTGCATTCAGGAGCGCCACGCCGGCTTGGGTCATCGGTACACCCAAGAATCTGCTGGCGGCAAAGATTCTGCGGATGACGCCGGGTGCCGGAGCATTCTCGATGGGCCGACTCCCCGGAGCCGTAGATCTCTCGGGTTCGGCGCTCCGATCCAACCCGAACGAATTTTCGCTTCGACTCCCCAACCTTGATCCTGATTCTGCGGCCGCAGTAGTCCACACCTCGGGGGCCACCGGTCCGGCAAAGCCGGTCGTTTACACGCACGCTGCTCTTGCTGCCCAGCGTGACGTGGTGCGTGAGGCGTTCACCCTCGATCCCGCCCACGGATTCATCTCCTCCTTCGCTCCGTTCATCCTTCTCGGTCCAGCCCTAGGCGTCCCGTGTGTCCTCCCCGAGGGCGACGTCCTCGCTCCCGCCGAACTCGACTTCGATCAATTCGCTGATGCCTGCCGATCTTCGGATTCGGACGTGGCATGGCTCTCCCCAGCATCGGCCCGCACGATCGTTCGCACCGCCAATGGTCGACAGGTTCCTCTGCGCCTCGTGATGCTCGCCGGCGCACCCATCCCGCTCGCACTCGCTGAGGACATCCACCGCGTCACCAGCGCCGAGGTTCGCGCACCGTACGGAATGACCGAAGCAATGCCCGTGACTGACGGAATAGGAGCGATGAATCGAGTTCCGTGGGGAACCGATACGGGAAGGGCTCTCTCCGGAGCCGAGATCATCATCGTGCCCTTCCGCGAACCCCGGTTGGCGCAGGTCGCGACAGGTTGTTGGGGCGAGATCCTCGTGTCGTGTCCATGGATGCGTTCCGGATACGACAGAAGATGGGGAGTCGATGAGTCATCAACGATTGAGCGCGACGGAAAGTTGTTCCACAGGACCGGCGATGTCGGGGCGATCGACGATCAGGGCCACCTCATCCAACTTGGTCGAGTGCAGCACGTGATCACCACCGCAACACAGGCGCTTCCATGTGCCGTGGTCGAACAATCAATTGCCGACCAGATCAGTGCTGAGGTGGCGGCGGTGGGCGTTGGCCCCGATGGGGCGCAGGTCGTCGTCGTCGTAGTGAGCGGTACCGGTTCGTTGCGTACTGCCGACTCCGAACTCACTGCCGATGTACGTGCTGCATCGCCGCATTCCATTGCTGCGGTACTCATCGGCGAACTCCCTGTTGACATCCGTCATCAGTCGAAGATCCGGCGCGATGTCCTTGCCGAATCGGCCGCCGAACTGCTTGCGGGCCGATGAAAGTTCTGGTCACGGGGGGTTCGAGCCTTCTCGGGGCAACCGTCGCGAACCTCCTCGTGACGAGAGGCGATGAGGTCACCTGTTTCCAGCGCAAGCATTCAGGCACACATGCCACCGATCACCTCGGCGACATCACCGATGCTTCGTCACTCCTCGCTGCCGCATCGGGCCATGAAGCAGTTATCCATCTGGCAGCACTCGTCGTTCCGAAAGCTCCTTGGAGTCGGATGCAAGCCGTGAACATCGAAGGCACTCGCAATGCCCGAAGCGCAGCTGAGCAGTGCGGCAGATTCGTGCATATCTCGAGCCCATCAGTCGCGTTCCACGACGTCGCCAGCGTGGGCGAGGGAGCGAATGCCCCGCTCTACGCCGGGCGTGACGGCTACACCAGATCCAAAGCAATTGCTGAACAGGAAGTACTCACTGGGCCACGCGTACCCACCGTCGTGATACGCCCACATCTCGTCTGGGGTCCGGGCGATACTCAGCTCATTGGTCGCATCGTCGACAGAGCCCGCTCACATCGACTGGCTCTTCCCGACCATGGCAGAGCACTCGTCGACACGACCTACGTCGACGATGCAGCATCAGCAATCGTGGCTGCTCTCGATGTCTGTCATCCCGGGGCCGATGCGGTCAATCACGCGTGGGTGGTGACCGGATCAGAACCGCGGCCACTGCGCGATCTCGTGGACTCCATCCTGCATGCCGCCGGCGTCACCGAACGTCCTCGCTCGGTACCGGCGCCACTCGCCGCTGCGGCTGGTCGGGTGCTGGAACGGCTCTGGCCCGGAGCGGAGCCGCCGCTCACCCATTTCGCTGCTCGCCAACTCTCGGTGGCGCACTGGTTCGACCAGCGAGAGACACAGCGGGTGCTGCGGTGGTCTCCCACCGTCGGTCTCGACGAAGGTTTCCGGCGCCTCGCCGACTGGTTCGCCGCTTCATCGTGACTCGCAGCGGTACGGTGCGCGCATGACAGAGTTCGAGATCGGCCGCCTTGAGGCGGGTTCGCTTCCGATGGCCATCGCCACCACCAGCCGGGCGTTCTGGCCCGACCCACTCTTCGGGCACTTCGCCCGTGACGTCGTGCAGGAACATCGCATGCTTCCCACATTCCTCGGCGCGCTCCTACGCGATGCGGCCGACCACGGCGAGATCTGGGTCGCAACCCGCGATGGTGTCGTGGTCGGATCAGCCTCGTGGCTGCAACCAGGAACGATGCCGCGAACTCGTTCCCGAGAGAGTCGCATCACAAGGGCCTGCGCGAGCGCACTTCTCACCGGTCGCAATCGGCGCAGCGGTCTTGCCCTGCTTTCAGCAGTTGAGCGTCAGCATCCCACCGAGGCGCACTGGTATCTCCCACTGCTCGGCATCGACCCCAAGTGGCAGGGGCGCGGCATTGGTACTGCCCTGTTGAACCCGAAGCTGCGCGAATGCGACGCCGATGGCCTACCCGCCTACCTCGAAACCCAGAAGCCGGAAAATGTCCCGTACTACGAACGATTCGGATTCCGGGTGACCGATGTGATCGAGCTGCCGGCGACCCCGCCGATCTGGCTCATGTGGCGCGATCCAAAACCGCTCGAGTAGCTCACACGTCGGGGCGAAGTAGCACCTCGGGGATTCGACCGTCGACATCAGTGAAACCGAGCTGACGGGCCAGATCGGCTGACGTAAACGCGTGACCGGATCGCTCTGCGATATCGGCAGCACCGGCCAGAGCAACCACTGCACGACCGAGGAACCGAGGAGTTTCGGCACCCGAAAGGTCGAACCTGCCCTCGCCGGGCAATTCGATATAGGTCTGATCACCATCGGTCTGGGCACCCATCTCCAGCATCTCGGTACGCACCAGCCCCGGCCACAGAGACACAACATTGACGCCAGTACCTGCAAGCTCAACAGCCATATCGGCGGTCATCTTGTCGACAGCGGCCTTGCCGACTCCGTAGACGACATTGTGGGCGTAGGTCACTGCCCCAGATGAGGAAACGTTGACGATGAGTCCGCTGCCATTGCGGAACATCAGTGGGGCGCCGAAGACGCTGGCTACGTAGTGCGAACGCGTTCCGATATCGATGACCTGATCCCAGGCGCCGATCGGGAGTTCCCAGAACTTCTTGTTGAGCCACGGCACAAGGTCCGGCGCGGAATACACATTGTTGACGAGAACGTCGAGGCGACCCTGTTCAGCGTCGATGCGTTCGAAGACGGCTCGAACCTGGTCGTCGTCGTGGTGATCACAAGCAACTGCGATGCCAGTTCCACCGAGTTCCGTGATCTGCGCTGCGGTTTCGCCCACGGTGCCGGGAATCACTCCAGCATCGACGCTGCGGCCGGTGACATAGACGATTGCCCCGCTCGCTCCGAGTTCGAGGGCGATTCCCTTACCGATCCCCCTGCTCGCTCCGGTAACGATCGCGACTCGCTGCTCAGCCATGTTGTGCTCCTTAAGGTCGTGACTGCCGACGTTACCAATCTGATTATGGACCGATGATCAACCGGGACGATCAGAGAACCGCGCCGCCGCTGACGTTGATCGATGTGCCGGTGACGTTGTCGGCCTGACAGAGGTAGACCACGGCCTGACCCATATCGGTAGGAGTCTGCATGCGACCGAGCGGCGTGGTTCCTGCGCTCACCTGATCAAGGATCTGTTCCTTCATCTCATCGGGTACGCCATGCTTGTCCATCTGCGCTGCGGAGATTCCGGTGAACACCGTGCCCGGCAGGATGCAGTTCACCCGGATGCCCTGAGGGCCGAGTTCGAGAGCGAGCGTCTGCACCATCGAGATGACCGCGGCCTTGCTGGCGGCGTAATGCACAAGCTCCTTCGTGCCCCGAAGTCCGGTGATGGATGCAGTGGCCACGATCGAACCGTGGCCCTGTTCAAGGAGAGCGGGGAGCGCAGCTCGCACGGTGAGGAACATCCCGAGGGTGTTGATGTCGAAGGTTCGGCGGAACTCCTCGACAGAAAGCTCAGTGGCCGCAGACAGATTGCAGATACCCGCGTTCGGGCACACGATGTCGAGACGACCGAACAGCTTGACCGCACTACCCATAAGCGTTTCGAGATCATCTTCGGAGCGCACATCACACTGCACGGCAGTCGCCCGGCGACCGAGCTGCTCCAGCATCGCCACGGTCTCCGCAGCATCGGCCGCGATGTCGGGGATGGAAAGCAGGTCGCCGATGACGACATCGACGCCGGCGCGTCCCAACTCGAGAGCAATGCCACGTCCGATGCCGCGGGCACCGCCGGTGATGACCGCTACCTGTCCTGTGATGTCACTCATCGTGATCTGTTCCTCATGGTGTGAAAATACGGAATTCGTCAGCGCGACTGCGCTGCCGTGCGGGCGATGATCTCCCGCCAGGCTTCGAGATCTCGCTCACCAGCTTCGCGACCGACGCGAGTGACGACATCGACGTCTCCTGCTTCCGCCCGGAGCGCGCCGACCGTGCAGTTCTCCCGCAGTCGATGGGCAAAGGGGTCGAAGCCGTAATGCCGCATGGCATTCCCGTGGGAGATGGCGTTGATCTGCTCGTCGGTGAATCCCTCGAGTGTGATCAGCAGTTCCTCGGGAGCATTCGGCCAGGTGCCATCGGAGTGGGGATAATCCGACTCCCAGCACACATTGCCCAATTCAAAATGGTGCATGAGTTCCGGACCCACGGTCTCTTTGATGAAGCACACCAGAATGTGATCGCGGAAGATCTGCGTGGGGCCACCCGTTTTCGAGAAATCATGATCGATCCAACCGCCGTGCCGATCGTTGACATGTTCCGCCCTCCAGAGGAAGTACGGGATCCAACCGATATCGCCTTCGGTCAGCGAGAACTTGAGCGTCGGGAAGCGCTCCCAGAACGTGGCCCAGAGCAGATCCATGAGCGTGAGAACAGTGCCGGCCGATGACAGCGACATGGCCACGCCGGGAGGTGCATCGATCGAGGTATTCATTGAGCGAGAAGATGAGCCGAGATGGCAGCACAGCACTGTCTGCGCTTCGACGCACGCGGCGAACAATGGATCCCAGTATCCGGAATGGATTGATGGCATGTTCAACGCAGCAGGGTTCTCCGAGAAGGTGACCGCATGGCAACCTTTCGCGGCGAGACGATGCACCTCGGCCGCCGCCTTCTCGACATCGAACAGTGGCAGGATCCCGCACGGAATGAACCGACCCGGGTAAGAGGCGCACCATTCGTCGACGTGCCAATCGTTGTATGCCCGGATCATGACTTCGTTGACCGCAGTGTCGGACCCCATGTTGAGGACCTGACCACTGAATCCGGTGAAGTTCGGAAAGTTGAGCCCGGCCAACTGCCCGCCGGCGTTCATGTCACGTATGCGTTCATGAACGTCGAAGCACCCAGGACGCATCTCGTCGTAGCGACTGGCATCGACGTTGTACATCTCGCGTGGTTTGCCGGCCACCGCGTTGAGACCGAGATCACGGCCTTTGACGTTGCCGTACCACCACTGCTGGGCTCCGCGATCGTCGGTGACGACTCTCGGCGCGAGGTCGCGCATCTTTGACGGAACATGCGCGTCGAACATGTTCGCCGGTTCGGCGATGTGATCGTCGACGCTTATGAGAATGAGGTCGTCAGCAAGCACCGACGAGTCCGATCACTCGCCCGGTCGCGGACCGTCGTGCTGGATGAGTTCGATCAGGTATCCATCCGGGTCGTAGACAAACGCCACGATGACAGGCCAGCGTTCGAGCCGTTCGGGATCCATGACCGACGTGTACCCGGCGTCAACCACTCGCTGCCAGGTCGCCTGACAGTCGTCCACGTTGATGTAGGTCTTCCAGAGCGCATTGCCATGATCAAGTGGCTGCGGACTCATCGTCTCGGCGAACTTGGCCAACTGGAGACGACCGCCACCTGAATCTGCCGCCAGATGCACCTCGTTCACGTTCGGAATCTCGGTGCGACCCTGCACCTTGAGGCCGAGAAGATCGACGTAGAAATGGACGGAACGATCGAGATCGCTCACCTTGATGCAGTACTGACCGACTGTGGTTGCCATCTGTTCCCCCCGGATCATGTGACGCAGGGCGAACCCCTGTATCGACAACGTTGACAACGTAGCGGAGAACGATCGAGGTCGTGCCACGTCACAGGTTTGGAGTCAGTACAGTCCGCCCTACCAACGGGCCGGTGCGGCCCGCATCAGGGGGACATCATGAAAGAACTCAGGGGCAAAGTCGCAGTCATCACCGGCGGTGCCGGTGGCATCGGCCGAGCCATGGCCGAACGATTCGGCGAAGAGGGCATGAAGCTCGTCATCGCGGATCTCAAACAGGACGCGCTCGACACGGCCGTGGCCGAACTCGTCGGGCTCGGCTACGAAGCCATCGGCGTTCGCACCGATGTTTCGAAGTTGGAGTCGGTCGAGGCACTGCGCGACGCCACCCTCGCCGCATTCGGCGCCGTCCACGTGCTGTGCAACAACGCCGGAGTGGCCTCGGGCGCCAACGGCAAGATCTGGGAGCACGAGACCAACGACTGGGGTTTCGCGTTCAGCGTGCACGTCTACGGGGTGATCAACGGCATCAACGCATTCGTTCCGACCATGCTGGCCCAGGGCGATGAGTGTCATATCGTCAACACCACCTCAAGCAATGGCGGTTTCGCACCCATTGCATCATCGGCCACCTACGCCACGTGCAAGGCAGCCTGCGTCACCATCTCTGAATGCCTCTGGGGTCAGCTTCATGCAATCGACGCCAAGATCGGTGTGTCGGTGCTCTTCCCCACTGGTAAGACCAAGGGAATCCTCAACACGGGGATCTGGGCCGCGTCTGAGCGTCCGCCCGAGTTCCCTGCTGACCATGAGATCAACACCACGTCGGCAATGGCCGGCTGGATGAAGGCCATGGAAGACGCCGGCACGCCGGTGGAGTTCACTCCCCTGTCCGAGGTGGCCGACACCGTTGTAGAGGGCTTGTACGCCGATCGGTTCTGGATGGTCGAGGAAGGCCGGTTCGAGGACACCGTGCGGGCTCGTACTGACATCATCCTCAACCGGGCACATCCGAACTACGCCTGAGTCATTCGGGTGTGTCTGATCGGTCTCCGATCAGACACACCCGAACCAGACACACCCGCACCGGATGCACATGAATCAGTCTCGACCCAACGGTCAGCTGGGGATGACGCCGCCGGCAGCGAGCCAGCGCTTCACGACCGCTCCGGCCTCCGCTGGCGAGTACACGTCCTCTTCGTAGCTCCACTTCCCGTTGCCGGCGTAGTGAAGGATCGAGTTGACGTCGAAGCCGTAATAGCCATCGTCGCCATCGGGTGCCGGAAGGATGTTCGGGATGAGCGCGCTGACCCGATTGCCGTCGATCACCTTGTAGGAGACGGGGAATTCCATCGTCGGGAACGGCTGCATCACGCCATTGATCCAGTCGCGGATCTCCTGCTGACCATTGAAGTAGCCGTAATGATGTTCGCGATATTGCGCATCCTCGGTGAACTGATCGGCCCACTGGTTCCAGTCTCCGGTCGCCACTGCTGTGACACCACGCTGGCGATAGATCTCGAACTCGCGCTCGATCTCCTCGCGTGAGTACTCGCCCTCCGGTACTGCCGGGGACCATCCCTCGATGCCCTTCAAGGACCGATCCTGCGGGGTTTCGCGATTTCCACCGGCCCCGAGCCATTCCATGAACACCCGACCGGCGTCAGCCGGGTTGTAATAGTCGCCCTCGAAACTGAAGAGTCCGTTTCCGGCGTATTCGAGGAACGTCGTGTTGGGAAATCCGAATCGACGGCCGGTTCCGGTCGGGTCGGGCAGGTTGTTCCAGATGTAGAAGCTCACCCGATTGCCCTCGATGGCGTACCACTCGATCCAAAGCGTCATGGTCGGATAGTCAGCCATGCACTCGACAATCCAGGACTTGATGGCTTCGCGCCCACGAAATACTCCGAGGTTGTGCTCTTCATAGAGAGCGTCCTCGGTGAACATGTCGGCCCAACCGGCCCAATCGTGGGTCTCCACCCCACGCCGTCGGAACTCTGCGAAAGCGGCTTCAATCTCTTCTCTGGGGAAGGTTGTCATCGTTGTTCCTCAATTGTGTGTAGTGACTGGCATGTCTCGTCAGTCAAGAGTGAACGCTGGTCTTTGATCGATCGATTACGCGCTCGCTCGCGCGTGTCCCCCGACAGAGGTTGACGATAGTCGTCGGCACCCTGCTGGTTCCCGATAGATTCGAAAAGCCGGTGAATCACTCTCCGCTGTAACTCAGCGGAAAATCCCTGGGGGGACACGTGCCAAAGATCGTCGATCATGAGGAACGAAGAAGTCTGTTGGTGGCCGCGTTGTGGCGAATCGTCCAGCGTGACGGGGCCAGCGGAATCACGATCCGAAACGTCGCTGCGGAAGCCGGCATCCCGAAGAGCACCATGGAGCACTACTTCGCCGATCGGTTATCCCTACTCAGCGCGGCGGTGAGTCAGGTCAACGCGAATGCCCTGTCCCGATTGAGCAAGATCGACCTTACGGATGGATCCCTCGAGTCGGGGGTGGACGCTGTGATGATCGCCATCCCCGACAGCCCCTCCCGCCGCCGCGAGAGCGAGGTCTGGGCACTACTAATCAACGAACGCCGCGTCGACACCGGGGCGGGGACCGCCGCTGCCGCACTTGATGAGTCAGTGCGCAACACGGCTTCTGTGGCCCTGAATCTTTGGGTTACAAGCGGACTTGTCCACCCCAGCCGAGATCTCGACATTGAAGCCTCTCGACTCCACGCCCTCATCGATGGACTCTCGCTGCATGTGCTTCATGATCCAAAGGCCTACCCAAAGGCCAGACTCAGAGCGATCGTTACCTCCCATCTGGCCGACCTCGTAAACGCGCCTGCGCAGCACTCTCTAAAGTCGTAGCGACCCGCTGCAAGGAGCCACGATGTCTGAAGCAACCTCGATCGAATTCATCAGTCGCGCCGTCGAGTACGCAGACCTCGCTGCGTTGCGAATTGCGATTTTTCAGGCCTGCGGCGATGAGGAGGTCGGTCGACTCGGCCCGGTTTCGACATTGTCCCCGGAGGATCGCCAGCACCTCATTGACCGATGCATTGAACTCATCGACACAAACCTCGACTCGTGGAGCATTCGCACTCCATCCGACGATGAGCTCTATTCACTTCTCGAGATGGTCATCGGGGTACCTACGCCAGAGGGTGATTTCGAACTTCGCAAACAGGTACTTTCGTTCGAGGACTACCCGTTCTTCGCTGACTGGCAATCCGGTGAGCCTTCCGCGACCGGGGACTTCCATGTCGCGATCATCGGTGGTGGCTTCAACGGTGTCGCGACTGCGGTGCAACTCGAACAGCTCGGCATCGCGTACACCGTGTACGAACGTCGCTCCGAACTCGGCGGCACCTGGAGCATCCACAAATACCCGGATATCCGGGTCGACACACTGAGCGCCTCCTACGAGTTCAGCTTCGAGAAGAACTACCAGTGGACCGAGTATTTCGCTCGCGGCCCGGAGGTCAAGGGGTACCTCCGTCATATCGCCGAGAAATTCGGGGTGATGCCCAACCTGCGCTTCGAACACGACCTTGTTGAAGCCCGCTTCGACGACGACACCCAGATGTGGAACGTCACGTTCCGTCTCCCCGACGGATCCACCACCTCACAAACGGTCAATGCGATCGTCAGCGCGGCAGGTCTGTTCGCCAATCCGAAGGAACCGGACTTTCCGGGCATCGAAGCCTTCGGGGGCACGGTGGTGCACCCGACCCGCTGGCCCGAAGACCTCCACCTCGCCGGTAAGCGAGTCGCCGTCATCGGCAATGGATCCACCGGTGTGCAACTGCTGGCGCGCGTGGCCGAGATGGCCGAGCACACCGACGTCTTCGTGCGCACACCGCAATGGATCAGCCCGCGGGACAAGTACGGCAAGCATGTCGAACCCGAAACCCGATGGTTGATCGACTCCATGCCCGGGTACTGGAACTGGTGCCGGATCACCTCGATCATGCATCTGTTCAACTTCCATCGCGACTACCTCATCCGCGACCCCGAGTTTGAAGCCACCGGCGGACGCATCACCCAGACCAGCGAGAACGTGCGAGCGTTCCTCACTGACTACATCCGCACCGAGACCGGCGGTCGCCAGGACCTCATCGACCGTCTTATGCCTGATCACGCGCCAATGGTGCGTCGACCCATCGTCGATAACGGTTGGTATCGATCCCTCACGCGTGACGATGTCGACCTCGTCACCGACGACATCGTGCGCTTCACCGAGACCGGTATCGAAACCGCCGATGGAGCGCACCACGAACTCGACGTCGTCATCTCGGCCACCGGGTTCGACATCGTCAAGTATCTGTGGCCTGCCGAGTACTTCGGTCGGGGCGGCGCCAATCTTCACGAACGCTGGGAGGAGGAAACTCCTATGGCGTACGTAGGGATGATGGTCCCGGACTTCCCCAATCTGTTCATCCTCTATGGACCGAACTCGCAACCGGTGTCCGGCGGCGTCGCCCTGCCGGCCTGGTACCAGATGTGGGCCGGATTCGTGGCCCGATGCCTCACCACCATGATCGAGGGCGAGCATGGCACCGTCGAGGTGAGCCGGGAGGCGTTCGAGGAGTACAACCGGCGTCTCGTCGAGGAGTCCCAGAACCTCATCATGGTCACCGAAGAGGCGTCGGCGAAGAAGAACTACTACGTGAACGCTCGCGG
>WLCQ01000060.1 GCA_009705225.1 Actinomycetota bacterium
AACCACACGACCCTGCACCCTCATTCGAAATCATGAAAACCTCGGCCTGAATCGCTCACTCAATCGCGGCATGCAACGGGCAACAGGCGAGTTCATCGTGTGCCTCGACGCGGATGATTCGCTGCTTCCACATATGGTCGAATCCCATGCGCGACTTTTGCGCGAGTCAACTGATCTCGTCCTCGTCCACGGCGACGGACGTCGGGTTGATCAACACGGCACCATTCTCGTCGAGTCAATCGTCATGGAACATCGGTCCTCTCCCGCACCCTCTGGGATGATCTTCACCGAGCTCCTCGTCGATCCCCGATTCATCCACTTCTCGACGGTCATGATGCGCAGGTCGGCAATCGACGCTGTGGGCCTCTTCGACGAGGACTTGGCGTATCAGGACTTCGATATGTTGCTGAGACTCGCCCGAATCGGCCCCATCCAAAATTCGGACTCGGTCGACACCGAAGTGCTCAGTTCGCCGAACTCGATGACGCATACGATCGGCGCAGCGCTCCCTCTCAGCATGCTCAAAGTCTTCGCAAAGTGGCGGCACGACCCAGGGATCCCAGCGACACAACTTCGCACGAAGGCTGCAGCGTGCGTCCTGGAGATTGCGGGCCGCCAAGAAACTCTGACCCTACGATCCTCGATCCGGGCACTTCGCACCGCGGCATTGATCTACCCCGACCCTCGGATGCTGGTTGAAGCATGTGTGCTCCTCGCCCGATCTGCTGCCGGTCGTGCGCTGCATCGAGGTCGACGGGCCGCTGATGAGAACTCATAGCCCCGGCAGTACCGCCCGCGAGGACCACTTCGAAAGCTAGATCAGCACCTGTCTGACAGACTCTGCCATCGACCGGGGGGACCGGCCATCCATGACGGGAGATCACAGTGGCGAGACAACGGCCAACCGTGCTGGTGGCGGGTCTGGGCGATACGGGAGTGCTCGTGGCCACGCGCCTTTCGCGATCCTGCGACGTGATCGGGGTCTCTACCCGACCGGCGTTGATGAGCGGGCAGGAGTTAGGTACCCGGCTCACCGATCTGCCCCGTTGGCGGCGCACGTACCTCGTTCCCTTTGCCCGATTCCGACGACTCGACGCCATCGACTTCGTGCACGGCCGAATTCTGCACACCGACCTCGACCACAACGCCGTCGATGTCGAGACCTCCTCGGGCAAACTCCGTCGGATCAGCTACGACGCGTTCGTCATCGCCACCGGCGTGAGCAACGGATTCTGGCGCCATGATCGGGTCGAGGACCTCACGACGATTGACGATGCACTCGCAGCGGTGAACCGGACTCTCGAAACCGCAGCAACGATCGCCGTCGTGGGCGGTGGGGCGACGGGCGTGAGCGTGGCCGACAACCTGGCCCGTCGGGGCGGCTCTCAGGTGCACCTGTTCATCAGTGGGGATCAGCCGCTGCCCGACTTCCATCCCGATGTGCGCAGCTGGATTCTGCGTCGACTGGAGTCCGACGGAGTCACCGCGCATACCGGGCACCGAGCCGTCGTCCCCGGAGGTTCCGCGCTCGACACCCTCACCACCGAACCGATCGAATGGTCGACAGGTCAAGCGCCGTTCGCCGCTGACGTCGTGCTCTGGGCGGTCGGTGCCGCACGACCGCACACATCATTCCTCCCTTCATCGATTCTCGACCAGCAAGGGTTCGTGAACGTCGATTCGCATCTGCGCGTGATCGGCCAGTCGAACGTGTTCGCTGTCGGCGATGTGGCCGCGAGCGATCCGCTACGAAGCTCCGCCCGCAACTGGGGTTATCGCGTGATCGTCGCCAACGTCCGGGCACTTCTGGCGGGCCGCGAGTCCAAGTTCCGCAGCTTCAAGCCCGCCCCCTATCGCTGGGGCTCGTTGCTCGGGCTGCAGTCCGACGGGCTCACCGTGGTGCAGCCCAACGGCAAGCGCGTTCGTATCCCCCACCCGATCGCGCAGCGCCTACTTCTCGGCGCATTCGTACAACGAGTGCTCTACGGCGGACTGCGCCGGACCAACAGCTAGCCCGTGCCGGCGCCGCGCATACCTACCCCAAAGGGACAGGCCTCAACATCGGGTCCTCGGGTACTGTGACCGCCATGTCCGAAAACTCCCCCACTCTCAGATTGAGCCACGCCACCCTTGCGGTGCGCGACATCGACCGCATGGTCGCGTTTTACACCGAGGTACTCGGCTTCCACGTCACCAACCGCGGCGAACCGATGCCGGGTGGCGGATCGATGGCGTTCATCTCCCAGGACCCAAACGAGCATCACCAGATCGTGATGGTCGAGATGGCGGAGCCGGCGCCGCAGGAATTCATGATGCTTGACCATCTCGCGTTCCGCACCGGAACACTCGACGACCTCCGCATCATCGGCGAGCGTCTCGTCGCGGGCGGAGTCACCGATGTCACCCCCATCTCCCACGGCAACGCATGGTCGCTGTACTTCACCGACCCTGAGGGCAACGGCCTCGAATGTTTCGTCGACTCACCATTCCACGTGGCGCAGCCATACGCCGATGGACTCGATCTTTCAACCAGCGACGACGAAATTGAAGCCACCACCCGCGAGAAACTCACCGGGCTCCCGGAGTTCAAATCCTTCGCCGAATGGCGCGACGCTGCGGCAGCACGTTTCAGCTCCCCCTCCAACTAAAGGGCGCGCGAAGCCGCTCCTCAGACCGGGTGAATCGAGTCCACCACCGGCATGGTCGTCAACCCTCCGGAATCAGCTTCGATTCTCACTGCATCTTCCCAGCATTTGTTCCATACCCGACGGCCAGCGACTCCTGAGGATCACATTCCATGCGTCCCGAATTCTCGAAACAGCGTTTCCCGGAGCATGGCGAGAATTTTCATCGATTTGATCCGCGACGGCTGATTCCGGTCTCTATTCGGCGAGCGCTTCATCGAAGATTTGGCCATCCCGAAATCTCCCAATTCTTCACGAGCAACCCCGAATGGACGCCTCCTCCGGGAGTCTTCGGCGAGTTGTACGCCAAGCACACCGGTCGGATGGTGATCAAGTGGGTCCACTACCTACCTATCTATGACCAACTCTTCGAGCGGTACCGAGCCGGAATGCCCGAATCCATGCCGGCACGGCCGATTCGCATGCTCGAGATCGGTGTGATGCGAGGCGGTTCGCTGGACCTCTGGCGCAGCTACTTCGGACCGGAAGCGACCATCTTCGGCATCGATATCGATCGAGCCTGCGCTGCGCTTGACACACCGGAGAACCCAGTACGGATCGGATCACAGGCCGACCCTGAATTCCTCAAACGGGTCGTCGCCGAGATGGGGGGCATCGACATCGTCCTCGATGATGGAAGCCATATCGCAGGACAC
Organism: Actinomycetota bacterium; assembly: GCA_009705225.1. GTDB lineage: Bacteria > Actinomycetota > Acidimicrobiia > Acidimicrobiales > Acidimicrobilacustridaceae > Acidimicrobilacustris. The sequence continues at coordinate 3,341 of WLCQ01000060.1, forward strand.
CAACGAGCGAGTCTCGATGTGCTACTTCCCCTCCTCAGTGAAGGCGGGCTCTACGTCATTGAGGACACCCAATGTTCCTACTGGGCCAGTTACGGCGGTGGCCTGCGCCGTCCCGGTCAGATTGTTGAGGTGGCAAAGAGCATGGTCGACGGTCTGAGCAAGTGGTCGTACCGGGGGCCGATCGGGAAACGTGCGAAGTTCGCCTCCGATGAGATCGAGTCGATCACATTCTTCGACTCAGTAGTTGCGTTCCGAAAAGCGAAGCGCAGAATCCCATCAGCACAGGTCGCAGGTGGGGCTGAGGAAGAACGACGAGCCTGGAACCTTTCAGAGCGCAAGAACTAGGCGTCCAACAGACCCTCGCCTCTCGCTAAGAGTTCGCGACCAAACGAACCCATCGGTCAAGTACCGGATCCTCGGGCCAGACGTTGCGGTAGTGAGCGATCCCTCCATCGCCGCCGATCACGAGCGGAGACGAGGAAGCAATCTCGACGTCCGCATGCAAACGCTGCGCTCCCGATTCGACCGACTGGGCAAAAGGGCCCGCCTCGATTCCGTTGGCGGCAACGAAGAGTTCCGCCCCAGTTTTGTTCGCATACAGCGGTGAACGACTGCGTGCCGGCTGGGCGAGAGCGACTGCGATCACGTTCGCCCAGTTGGCAGCGAGCGTGTACGGATCGAATCTGCTTCGCGCCATGCGGCGAGCTTCGTCACCCAGCCTTCGACGAAGTGAGCGATCTCCCACAAGCATGTCAATTGCCGCCACGTAACCATCCTCGTCATTCACGACGATGCCGGTCACATCGTCTTCGACAAGGTCGACAAGCCCGCCGTGGGGGAAGACGACCGGCGGTATTCCCACCCACATCGCCTCCTGGAGAGCCTTCTCACTGGTTGCGTACGTGTCGATGCTGAGCGGGTATCCGAAGATGTCGAATGTTCCCAGCGCGCTCGAGACATCGTCGGTGTAGCCCGTGCAGGCGAAGCGACCATCGAGGCCGAGATCAACCGCACGCGCATGAAGTTGCTGCTCGCCACCTCCCGAACCAACGATCACAAAGCTCACGGAACGATCGCTCACACGAGCGCACATCTCCGCGAATCGAGGGTGCATCTTCACAGGGCTGACCAACCCCAGATACCCCACGTGGATCCCGTCATGAGGGACCGGCCGCCAGTTTTCGAGTCGACCCATGTCGGCGATCCCGGGCACGGTGTGGACAATTCCACATGTGGTTGCAGCTTCTGATTGCCTCGATCGTTCAGTGGTCACCACCAGTACGTCGGCGAAATCCCCGATCTCGGCGGTGAGCACCTGGGGACGGTGAAGCCCAAGCACCTTGGACCACACCACGATTCGAGTTGAACCCAAATCGGCGCGTCCAAGAGCTGAAAGTAACAGCGGGTGGTTCCAGTAATGGATGACGATCACATCAGCATCGGCAGCCGCCTTTTCGATCGCGTCGATACTCGGCTGCACAAGGAGACCGACTCCGAGCCGACGAGCCGCCAGATACATCGACGCCCCTACTGGGACATCAAGAACAGCGATCGTGTGATGGAAGGGCTGTGCGGTCGGCGGCGCGAACGCTATGGACGCAAGTAGTGACCTCTCCGGACCAGCTCCGGTGAATCGTGGAAGCAGATGGAGAACCCGGGGCGCCTTCACGAAGGCTTCTCGCGCGTGCTGAGGAACCGACGACTGACATCGAGAAGCTCACGCCGATAGTTCGACACATCGGCCGAGAGACTCGCTGCTCGAGCCCCTTTGAAGAGGACAACCTCGTCAAGAATCGCAATCGAATGCCCGCCGGATCGCGCCCGTATGAACCATTCCGAGTCTGTGGCGATGACGAGAGTCTCGTCGAACGGGCCGATGAGGTCGAAGGCGCGTCGGCGGGCCACAAGCGCCCCCGGCGTGTATCCGACGACCGGCACCCCAATCTTTTGGCGATGCCGCGCATCGACTGATTGTCCCGGTAGAGCCTCGGTCATCATGTGGCCCACCACTCCGAGTGCGGCGGGCTGATCGACCAGGAACCGGAGCCGCAGATCAAGTGCTCCCGCAGCCCAACGGTCATCGGCATCGAGGAAAGCGATCAGTTCACCGGTCACCTCCGCCGTCCCCTGATTACGAGCCTGGCCAAGACCTTCGCCTGTCTGGGCGATGACACGAACACCGGGGAACGTTGCGGCAACGTCGCGAGTTTCATCGACCGATGATCCATCGACGACCACGACATCGATGTTCCCGACCTCGTAGCTATGAACAAGCGAAAGAGAGACAACTGCGTCGAGAACGCTCTGCAATGCGCGACCAATCGTGGTGGCAGCGTTGCGCGCCGCAACGACGATGCCGACATCGAAGGGAGGCCGTGCGTCGCCGCTCAAGAGACACGCCCGGCATCGAGCACCGACGCGAGTGCTTGCTCTATCGGCGCAAGCCGAGATGGATCGACACCATGAAAGCGGAGATGGGCAAGTGCCCGCGCCGAGAATTCAGCGCGTCGAAACGGCGCCAGATGATGCAGAGTCGCTGCATCAAGATCCGGGCCGGAACCCCTTTCGACCAGTCGGGAGAGCCGAGCGACTGCACCTGGCGCTCGGTATGTGGCCATCAAGCCAATGAGCAACGCAGCATCCACATACGTTTCCGCCGTCAACTGGACGCCCGAGCTCGCCCATGCCGTTTCGCGAAGCGTTGGCACGGCCGATCCAGTAGGAAAATGCCCTCGAATATCGTCTTCGTACGTCGTATGGCTTGCGGCAACTCCAAACCCAATGTTGTCGACGAGATTCACCGATGGAACCACTGAGCGCAGTTCTGACGAGATCAGGAAGCGACTGAAATCAATATCCCAGGCGAGTGAGGAACTCTCACGCGAATTCAGCAGAGCAAGGTGTTCATCAACCAAACTCCCCGCAGATGGCGAGGCAATCTCGGGGCTGGTGCGATAGCGATGCCAGACATCGCGCCATGTACCCCAACCCCACATGCTTCCGCGCCGGACGATCAGATGATCCTCGCTCTGGGTCGGCCAGCGAATGAGTTCATTGCGCCCACTGACATGGCCGATAGACGGGTCATCCTCATAGCGATTGAGGATCATCCCTGACCAGGGAATGAATGTCGGGTCAACGACAACGTCGTCCTCGATCACCACAAGCCGGTCGACGGACTCAAATGCCCAGTCGATGGCTGACAGGATTCGAGGCGAACAGCCGAGCGGCCTCTCGCTCACAGTGACCTGTAATTCGCAGGGCCAATCAACATCGGTCGCAAGGCGAACGGCTTCGCGGTGCTCAGGGTCATCAGCCCCCGACGCCGGCACATCGGCAGCGACGAACAGAACCTGAGGGCGCGCTGCGCGGATTCGTTCGACAACACGGGCAACCTTTTCCGGTCGGCGATGAACAACAAGCACCACCGGAGCCGTGAGCGGACCGACTTCAGACAACATGGCGCTCAACCAGTTCGGCAACACTTTGGGCCATCGCCCTGGGAGGGCGATCGCGTGGAAGTTCGACGATCGGAACCGTGCGGGCGATGAGCGACACATGTCGCAGCCACGCAGAAAGGCCATTCGGCACACTTGACGCTGGCCACGCGGTACACCGCAACGCCGTCACCGCACCTGACTCGCCGAGCAGGGAACCAGGGGTCGCGGGCGAATCCGATGGTCGAAGAATGACGACGAGATCAAGCGATGCTGTAGTCGTAAGTCGCAATTGATCGATCTGCGAAACGGCGACCACTGCCTTACCCGCATCATTCACTCCTAGACGCTGCCACTCAGTGGCTCCAAGCGCCTCAGCGCTGTCATCCAGCAATTTCACTGTTCCGTACCAACTGTGAATGACCCGACGGACCGGGTCGATGATGCAGAGATCGTCACCGAGCAATCCGGCTCCAGCAAGAGCACAGGCCAACGATGTGGTGCTCTTCCCCATGCCACTTTCCCCGACGAGAAGCACACCTCGCCCATTGAATTCCACAGCGGCAGCGTGTGCCGGAAACAGTCCTTTGTCCACCGCCCACGACGCAATAGCCGCGCCCAGCGGATAGGAAATCGGTTCGACCTCACCCCACGTCGATGGGGTCTTCAGCAGGTCGATCCCCACTGAGGGGCGATACAGCACGAGGTGTCGACCGGGCTCGAAGGTCGCAACCCCGCCATTCGGTAACCGATTGACCCCCGTGGCCAACGACATCGTCGGGATCTCTGCCGATATGAGACGAACAGCGAGTTCAGCATCGCCGCGTGGGTCCCGTTCAACCAGATGCCCAAATCGTTCCTGAACAAGTTGGGCGCAACTCTCGTCACCAGATCTGACATTCACCGGAACGCCACCGAGGCGAAGACGCACCGCAGGAGTGATCTCTGTGAGATCCTCGAGCATGCGGTCGACGACCTCGAATTGGTTCGACGTCATTCAGATCCGGGATCGGGTTCGAACGGCCAGCCCGCTTCGGGTAGGACGTCGTGAATCGGGTCCAGGGTGAGGATGTCGGCAATATCGTCGAAGCGCTCGAACGTCGGCGGATCGACAGCTTCAGGCCATTCGATCACTGCGGTCTCGACGGGGGCGGTTGCGAATACCCCAGCCAGCCCGTCGAACATCGACCGGAAGACCTCGCCGGTCTCGGCGCCATAGCGGGCAGTCGCCTCGAGGACAAGGGTTGAGGGACGGGCAGCACCAAGGGTGAGGGCCGACCAAACGACCACAGCGAGACCACGCAACACGAAGAGAGTGCCGGTGGTCGTATCGATCACAAGGGTCTCATCGCCGAGGGTCTCGAACGTGCAGCGAGAGGAATCAACAATGACCGGCGCCTCGCTCTCGATTGCCGGAGATTGGATGTCATCGGAGCTCATAGCGGCAGACCCTAATTCACGGCTCTCCGTCCGTAGAGTGGTTCTGATGGTTCCGAGATCCCGAGATTCCTCCTCAACCGACGTGGACGCGAGCGTTTCCCGGCACCATCGCCTGCTTCTTGTCGCAACGCTCTCTGAAACCGATCCGGCCCGACAAGCGTGGTCGCAATGGCGGGAAGCGGTGGTGTTCGACGACGTAGACCAAGCCTCAGCGCGACTCCTCCCCATCCTCGCCCTGAGAACCGACGTGATCCAGATCGACGATCCTCTTCTTGGCCGCATACGGGGGCTCTATCGAAAGGCATGGGTATCGAACGAGCGACTATTCACTGCATCACAGGACGCAAGAAATGCTCTCATTAGCGCCGGGATTCCGTTGCTTCACGTCGAGGCGGTCCCACTCGCACGTGCTTTTGTCACTCACGCCACCCGGCCAATCCATGACATCGACGTCTGTATCCCACGTCGTTCGATGCACCTCGCGCTTCAGGTGCTGGAGGACCAGGGATGGCAACTCAGAAACCGGGGTCTGATAACTCGATCGTTTCACCGTCCGCGTCACCTCATTCGCGGCGGTGGGCGCCTTCGCGTGATCGACAGCGTCCCGTGGCTCGGGGCCGATGAGAGCGTCTGGGAGACGAGCAACCTCGACGAATCAGGAGAGCGTGTTCTCGATGCCCGCGACGCGATCGTTCATGCTGCGGTTCGTTCACTGCAGCCGGGACAACAACCGAATATCCATCGCGTCGCCGATCTCGTGCGACTGACCTCGACAGTCGGCTATCGCCGAGCCGCTCATGCCATTGACGACGAACGTATTGCTGCTCGTGCCGAAACTCACGGTTCGACGGCGACTGTCATTGCTGCGCTGCGAGCCGCCGATCGTTTGATCGGACCACAGGCCCCTAGAACGGGTGACCGATACGCATAGTGACGACCGTCCGAACCGTCTGCTGTACGTCTGACGGTCCGGAGATGGCCGACCAAAGCGGCCGCAGAGCGTCTCGATCAGAGACGCCAACCATGCGGCCTACGAGATAGCACAGAGGAATGCAGCCGAAGTGTTCACTGTTCCGGTGGTAACCGCCAGGTCAAGGGCGCCTGACTGTCCACCACTCCCGAAAAGGTTGAAATTATCGGGGTTGAAAGAATTGAAAATGCCAACCCCAATGGTAGCTTTCTGGGAAGCATTGCCGTCCCAGTAGTCCAAAACGGCGTTGGCCGAAGTCAAGTCCAAATTGTCTGGGGAGATCGTGGGGTTCCCAGAACCGACGGCGCCGGCAAAGTAGAGAAATGAGGTGCCTGGTCTCGCGGCTGTGACTGATGACGTCGAGAAAGTACCGACGGCCGACGTACTGACCGGTAAGGCCTCCGTAGCGGTGGGGAACTGAAACGCCGCGATTGCACGGTGGTTGGCGACTGATTGACCACCCGTGAAGCCAAAGTTGATGTTGCCTTCGTTGGTAGTTGCGACCTTCACCCACGCCTTCATCGTGATGCGAGTATCGGCAGCACCAGATGAATCGGTGCCGTATTGCGTGAAGAGAGAGGTCCACCCGCTTGGATTGGTGAAGGTAACGGGTTCGGTAGTGCTGTTGTAGGTGTTGCCGCGGACAATCATGCCAACGACCCACAGGCCAGCACCGGACACGCTTACGGGCAAGGTCTTGGCATTGGTATTTGCCGTACTGGCGAAATTGTATGCCGGAGTGCCCGACGCCGATGCGGGCGACGCGCCGAGCGTGAGGAGCGTCGGCGTGAGCAACGCCGCACCTGCAGTGAGAGAACCGATCTTGATGAGTCGTCGACGGTCAAGTCCTTCGGAGAAGACCGATGCATCGGCACCGCCTGGAAGGAGCTCGGATTCAGGCTTCTGTGGTTCAGACATAAGACCACTATACCCATGCCGGACGAAAAAGTCATCTCGTCGTCCGGAAGAGATCTCCACATTAAGAAACAGGTCGTGACCCAGCTGCTGACCCAACCTCCCATTGCTTCAATGACCATATCGGCCTGCTGCAGATCTTCCGGTTTCTCGACACACGGACCGGAGCATCCGCGACCGCTTCGGTAGGATCCGTCGGTGAATTCGTGGCGAAACACCCCCACTCTCGTCGCAGCCGCCATTTTGGCGCTGGCGATCATCGGGGGATGTTCAAAGACATCTGGGAGCGACGCGACTGACCAAGGCGGCGACATCCAGGCCAAGGCGCAGGCGGAATGCATGTCTGGACAGACCATCGCCGCCGGCTCGACGCTCAACATCTCAACCACTGTCGCCCCGATCACGTCGATCGTTGCCAATATCGCTGGCGGACTCGCAAAGATCACAGGAATTGTCCCCGAGGGCACCAACTCGCACACGTTTGAACCCTCGCCAAGCGTGGCGGAAACGCTCGCCAAAACCGATGTGATCTTTGCGAACGGGCTCGTCCTCGAGGAACCGACGAAGGAACTTGCCGCCACGAACCTTCCGAAATCGGCCGCTCTCTGCGAACTCGGCACGGCCGTATTGCCCGTTGACGACTACATCTTCGACTTCTCGTTTCCCAAAGATGGCGGCAAGCCCAATCCCCATCTCTGGACTGACCCGAAACTCGCCGCTAGGTACGTCAACCTCATCCGTGATGTGCTCGTGAAGATGGATCCGGCGAATGCCGTGTCATACACATCGAATGCGGCTGCCTACACAGCCAAGATTGACGAGCTTGACGCTGCCGTCGTGACTGCGAGCGCAACCCTTCCGGCCGAGGATCGCAAGCTCCTCACCTACCACGACGCCTACGCCTACTTCGCCAAGGACTACGGATGGCAAATTCTTGGCGCTATCCAACCTTCAGATTTTGCCGAACCCACTGCGCGCGAAGTCGGCGATCTGATCGCTCAGGTCAAGAGCTCCAACGTCAAAGCGATCTTCGGCTCCGAAGTCTTCCCGAGCGCGGTGCTCGAGCAGATCGGCCGCGAGACCGGGGTCACCTACGTCGACGTTCTTCGTGATGATGATCTCCTTGGTGAACCCGGTGATGCTGACCATTCTTTTCTCGGTCTTATGCAGTTCGATTACGTGACCATGATCGAAGCGCTCGGCGGCGACGCAGCGGCTATTCGCAATCTCGACATCACTGATGTCGCGCCCGACAACGCCAAGTATCCGCAGTGACACGCTTGATCGAACTCGACGGCATCTCACACTCATACGGCGGACCGACTGTTCTTGAGCACGTCCACCTGACGATCGATGAAGGCGCGTTCCTCGGGGTTATTGGCCCCTCCGGATCAGGAAAAACCACGCTGCTGCGATTGGTTCTTGGGAATCTCCGGCCCACCGAGGGTGAGGTGCGGCGACGGGCTGATCTCCGGATCGCGTACGTTCCCCAGGTCGAAACAGTCAACTGGAATTTCCCCATCACGGTGAGCGAAGTCGTCCTGATGTCAGCGGCGGCGAAGTGGTATCGACAGCGGGCCACCAAGTCGGAACTCAAGCGAGTATCTGAACTCCTTGACCAACTCGGACTCGGCGGTTTCGAAGACCGACACATCCGCGAACTTTCTGGCGGCCAGCAGCAGCGGGTGTTCCTCGCCCGCGCCCTCCATCGCGAGCCAGAACTGCTCGTTCTTGACGAGCCGACCTCCGGTGTCGATGTGCGCACCCGCCATGAGGTCGTCCACCTCCTTACGGATCTGCATCGCAACGGCACATCCGTCGTGCTCTCTACTCATGACATCAACGGCCTTGCCGCTCATCTGCCGATCATCGCTTGCGTGAACCGCGAACTCATCGCCGTCGGAACTCCTGCCGAAGTTCTCACCTCGTCGGTTCTCGAACGCACCTATGGAGCCCCCATGGAAGTCCTCGAACACGGCGGCATGCTCCTGGTCACCGACAGCCCGATGGGACCCGAATGACACTGTTCGAGCCTTTCCAGTTCGAGTTCTTCCGCAATGGGTTCATGGTCGCCACACTTGCTGGGGCCATCTGCGGCCTCGTCGGTGTCTACGTCGTCCTGCGCAGCATGAGTTACATCGGCCACGGACTCTCTCATTCCATCTTCGGCGGCGCCGCGGCCAGCGCGGTTCTCGGTGTGAACTTCTACCTCGGTGCCGGAATGTGGGGTCTTCTTTCTGCGCTCATGATCGGCCGTGTTGCCCGCCGCGGAAAGATCGGCGCCGACGCAGCCATCGGCGTGATCACCACTGCGTCGTTCGCGCTCGGCCTCGCACTCTCGAATGTTTTCGGACAGGCGAAGCGATCGATTGAAGCGGTCCTATTCGGGTCCATCCTCGGTGTCACGACGCTTGAGGTCATCGCCGTCGCGTGCGTCGGGGTGCTCACCATTGCCATCATCAGCACCTTCTACCGGAAGCTTCTTTTTGCAACCTTCGATCCCGAGGTTGCCGATGTCACCGGCGTGAACGTGGGCCGCATGGAAGCGCTACTCATGCTCATGCTCGCCGTCACCATTCTCTTCACGATGAAGATCGTCGGCGTTCTGCTCATCAGTGCGCTGCTCGTGACCCCGGCGGTCATCGCCCGCATGGTGACGAACTCCTTCGCCCGCATGCTCGTGATCGCCCCCCTCGTGGGAGCAGCTTGTGGAGCCGTCGGCATGGTCATCAGCTACCACGCAGACATTTCATCGGGAGCGGCGATCATCCTGCTCGCCGCATTTGTTTTCATCGTCGTCTACACGGTTACTG
>WLCQ01000061.1 GCA_009705225.1 Actinomycetota bacterium
CAGCGCAGACTGGTTCGGACTCGTGTTGACTGTGCAGATGAAACGGTTTGGCGGGGTTCGTGCAGGCTCGGTCTTTGTCGCACTCGGCATGCTCCTCGGGGTGGTCGCTTGCAGTGGTGATGGCACCGCTGCGCCGGGTTCGACCACGGTTGCGGGTGTGACTTCTTCAGACGCTTCGACCGATAGTTCCACCGATGGCTCCATCGCCGACTCGACCAACCCTCCATCCGTGGGTACTTCACCAAACGCGATTCCGAACGATGTGCCGAACGATGTGCCGAACGATGTGATCGTCTCGTTCCCCGATGATTCCAGCGTCGCCTCGTGGCGCAATGTGGACGATTCAGTGATGGGCGGGGTCTCGGCCAGCACGAGTTCGTGGGTGGCGACCGGTGAAGGAGGTGCCATGGAATTCACCGGCGACCTTTCCACCGACAACAACGGCGGTTTCGCCTCCACACTCAGCCGAGTCGACACTGGCCTGGGCATGCGGGCAGCGGGAGCCCGCGCACTCGGTCTACGTGCGTTCGGTGATGGTCGCACGTATCTGTTGCAGCTCCGGGCCGGTCCGTCAGGCGCCGACAGATGGATCAGCCGGTTCACCCCTCCCAGCGGGGACACCGGCGGCTCTTCCGTAAACGTCGAGCTGCCACTCTCGTCGTTCGAGCCCGTGAACCAGTTCCTCCGGCCAGTCGATCCGCAGGCGGCACTCGACCCGGCATCAATCTCCCAGATCGGCATCTACGTGCTGGACGGTCAGGTGGGGCAATTTCTTCTCGTGTTGGAGTCCATCTCAGCACTTCGCTGACTCCGCTTGATTCACCGCGGATCTACGCTTCGTTTCTCACAGGGGGTCCAGTATGGAAACGCGCAGCTTTATTGATGCACATGGGGTCGAAGTGTTCAGCAATTGGTGGCCAACCGGGTCACCAACGGCGATCGTCGTCATCTCCCATGGTGCTTCGGAGCATTCCGGTCGCTACGACCGCTTCGCTCAGGCACTGAACAATGCCGGGTACGCCGTCATCGCTATCGATCATCGTGGCCATGGCCTCACCTCAGCCGGTGCCGACCGCGCCATCATGGGTGCCGGCGGTGGGCAGGCAGTTGTCGACGATCTGCATGAACTGATCGGCGAGGCGCGTTCCTCGGTCGGCGCGGATCTTCCGGTGTACCTGTTCGGTCATTCGCTTGGTTCGCTGATGGCACTCGCGTACCTCATCGAGCATTCGGAAGGGCTCGCCGGTGGAATCCTGTGCGGGTTCGCCGCTGATCTCGATGGAGTCGCCGACCTCGGTGCACTGCTCGCTGGGTTCGACACGCCGGAACTGCGTGATGAATCAGCGGCGGCGATACTTGCCGCCAACAACGCGCCCTTCGAACCGGCACGCACGCCCTATGACTGGCTGAGCCGCGACGAGGCCGAGGTTGATCTCTACGCCGCCGACCCGTTGTGCGGCGATGCGCACCCGCTCACGTTCGGATACCTGATCGATGTTTTCGATCTGGTGGCACCGTTGGTCGATCGGATAGCTGACATCACCTGTCCGGTCATGGTGATCGCCGGCGGCCAGGACCCTGCCGCTGGAATGGGTGAGTTCGCGCGTATCGCTGCCGCGGCCCTCGGTCGCGCCGGGGTCGTCACGGACCTCACGATCTATGAGGACGCGCGCCACGAATTGCTGAACGAATTCAACCGCGATGAAGTCACCGCCGACATCCTCGAATGGTTGCGTCTGAGGTAATTCCGCCGAATACACATACATCGGTGGATGTATGTGAATGTCGATAGTCTTGGTATATGACGAGACGCACGCAGTCGGAACGTTCGGCATCGACCCGTTCGGCGCTGGTCGATGCCGCCATCACGCTGCTCATGGAACGTGGGTGGCACGCCGCCACTGCTGTCGCTGTTTGTGAGACCGCCGGCGTCACCAGGGGAGCGCTCACCCATCACTACCTCGATCTCGGCGAGCTGCTCGCTGAAGCTCTCGAGTTCGTGCTCGACGAACTGGCGTCCAGAAACACCGAGGCACCCACCACCGTGCGCGCCACCATCGACATGATCTGGAGGGCGGTGAGCACCCCACGGTTCAAGGTGGTGCTCGAAGCGTGGTGGGCGGCGGGTGATGATTCCGAACTTGCTGCTGACCTTGCGCCGGTCATTGCCCGGTTCGCGAAGGTGGTCTCGCCGGAGAACGCGCATGAGCCGAAACTGCGGGAGTCGGAGGCGAAGGTGTTCGTCCTCACCGCACGCGAAGCCATGCTCGGACTCGCGATGGGGCGGGCCATCGCTGGTGGTCGCGCACTGCCGCACGAGCGCACGGTCCTGTCGGCGCTGCGATCCCAGGCTGACGAGATCGACACACGGATCGGGACGACCAGCGTCCCTCCGACCACGGGAAGGGCACGGCGATGACAACTCCGGACAGCACCATGAACCCGCAACACACGAAGTACTGCGTGTGCACCATCTGTGACATCGGATGTCAGTTCCGGGCGGTTGTGCAAGATGACCGCGTGGTTCGGATCCTTCCGCACGAATCACCCGCGCTCGCTCGCAACATCTGCTTCAAGGGGACTGCCGCGCCACAGATCCACAATCATCCCGACCGTCTTCGCGTCCCGCTCAAGCGCGTAGGAGCGCGCGGCTCTGATCAATGGGAGGAGATCTCCTACGAGCAAGCCATGGACGAGATCGCCGAGCGCCTCTCGACGATCGTCACCGAGCATGGTCCGGAGTCGTTCGCCGTCTCCACCTCGGGTTGGAACACGCAAACAACCCACGGGTTCGATCGTCGGTTCATGAACCTGCTCGGCTCGCCGAACTGGATCAGCGGCGTGTCGTTATGTGCGGGCAACACTGCGGCGGTCAACCGGCTCACCTACGGCTGGTTCCCGTTCCCCGATCTGCTCAACACCAACTGCATCGTGTTGTTCGGACACAACCCCCGGAAGCATTCGTGGACTCCGTTGTTCAACATGATCGAGGCCGCGCGCGATCGCGGCGCAACGGTGATCGTGCTCGATCCACGGGTCTCGGAACAGGCCGAGAAGGCCGATCTGCATCTTCAGTTGCGGGCTGGCACTGACGCCGCGATGTGTCTGGGTTGGCTCAAGGTGATCCTCGATGAGGGCCTGCATGATCAGCGGTTCATCGACGACTGGTGCGTCGGTTTCGACGAGCTGCGGGCGCGGGTGGACGAGTACCCCCTCGAACGGGTCGAGGAGATCACTGGTGTCGATCGGGAACTCATCGCGCAGGCCGCACGGATCTACGCCAATGCCGATGGAGCCGTCATCCCCTGGACGCCGGTGACCGATCAGCAGATCTCCTCAACCTCGGCCATCCGGTTGCATTCGATCCTTCGGGCGGTAACCGGCAACCTTGATGTTGTGGGCGGCGAGATGCTCAACGGTGTGCACCCCGGCTGGCGTACCGAAGCCGATCTCCAACTCCATGACGTCATCGCACCCGAGCAGCGAGCCAAGCAGTTGGGTTACGACAAGCATCCCGTCTATACCTACCGAACTGCGGAGATGCTGCGCCCGCATATGGAACGGGTCTGGGGCCGACGCTGGATGGATCAGGTCATGGGTTGCCATATGGCGAACCCCACCGAGGTGTTCCGCGCCATGGCCGATGGTGATCCCTACCCGATCCGGGCGTTCTTCACGCTCGGGAACAACACCTTGCTGTCATATCCGAACCAGCATCAGGTTCACCGTGCGCTCATGAACCAGGAGCTCATCGTTGCCCACGAGATCTTCATGACCCCGACGGCGATGCTCGCCGACTATGTCCTCCCCGGAGACGTCTTCACCGAACGTGCACACATCGCCGACACCTGGGGCTGGGGCAATCGGCTGGCGCTGTCGGAGCAGGTTGTGAGTCCGCCGGAACAGGCTTCGTCCACGTTCCGCTTCTGGACTGATCTCGCCCGCAGGATGGGGTTCGCCGAGCACTTCCCATGGGACGACCTCGAGCAGGTCCTCGACCATCGTCTTGAGCCCTCGGGCCGCACCTTCGAGCAGTTCGCGTCGACTGTGCTGATGGAGCAGGCGCCACCGGACTATCGCAAGTACCGACGAACGGGATTCGCTACGCCATCAGGAAAAGTCGAGCTGCGCTCCTCCATCCTCGACGAACTCGGCTTCGATCCGTTGCCGTATCACCGCGAGGGGCCGGCGACCTCCGACGCGTTCCCGTACCGCGTGTTCACAGGTGTCCGCGAGGACCCCTTCTTCCAGACCGGGCAGCGAAATATTGGTGTGCTGCGCCGCCGATCACCGTCGCCGAAGTTCTTCGTGCATCCCGATGACGCGTCGCGTGATGGTCTCGTGGACGGTCACTGGGCGAGGCTCGAGACCGAGCAGGGCCATGTGGTCGCCAAGGTTTCCGTTCGCTCCGAAATGCGTCCGGGTCACGTGCGCGTTCCGCATGGTTGGTGGTACCCCGAAACGCGGGGGTCGATTGAACTCGCCGGTGCATTCCTCTCCAGCGATGCGGTGCTCTGCTCCGACGCGGATGAGTTCCTCGATCATGAACAGGGAATTCCGCATTTCAAAGGATTTCCGGGTCGTCTGGTGCCCTGCGATGCACCCGCCGGTATGTCCGAACTCACGCTTGGAGGCTGATCCACGATGACCAAGAGAACCGAACTCGAGCATCGACGGCGCGAACTGCAGGCGGCCGTATTCGCCCGCATCGCCAACCGTGCACTTTCGCGTCGCACCTCTGGTTTTGATCGTGTGGCCAAGGGACTCCTCACCCGGCAGCTCGGCGGCGCCGGTATGGCCGCAGATCCGGAACTCGATCACGGCACCGATGATCCAGCGCTCTGATAGACAACGCGGATGTCGACGTCTCTGATCATTCGCCATTGGATCGCCACGACACCCGATGAGGTGTGGCGGGCCTACACCACCCCGGAGATCTTCCATCAGTTCTTCTCGCCTGAAGGACTCTCCATCCCGCTCGAATCAGTCGTGATCGAGCCCTGGGTCGGCGGGCGTTTCGAATGCACGATGGTGTTCGACGACACCGGCGTGGAGAACCCCAACATCGGTGTGCTGTCGGTAGTCGAGCCACCGCACACCCTTGTGGGTGAGGAACCGTCGATCGGCTTCCGTTCCACCCAGACCTTCACCGAAGAGGCGGACGGCACGCTCATCACCGTCGTGCAGGAGGGGCTACCGGCTGAAATCATCGGCAACCCTGAGGTCGTTGCCGCGTTCCGATCGAGCTATCGCAAGCTCGGGCGGGTGCTCGATGTCGCCACCGAGGAACGCGATTGCAACTGACGACCTTCCCCGGTGCTGCGATGCCGCCCGGAGCCTCCCGGCGATTGTCGCCCGATAGGTTCTGGCCATGGCCATAGAGATCGAAGTCTTCGCCGACATCTGGTGCCCATTCGCCCACGTGGGGCTTCGATGTGCCCGCGACCAGCGCGATGCCACGGGCCGAGTCGATGTCGTCATCCGGGTCCGGCCCTGGCCACTCGAGCTCGTGAACTCAGCGCCGATGGACCCCGCGAAGACGGCCTCACATATCGAGCACCTCCGTCATCAGATCAACGACAACCAGTTCGTCGGCTTCGATGCGACGAACTTCCCGAGCTCGACGCTTGAAGCGCTCGCTCTCATCGAACACGCCTACGCAACCGATGCTCGAACCGGCGAGGCCGCCACATTCGTCGTTCGTGACGCGCTGTTCGAGAAGGGGCTCGACATCTCCGATCCTGCGGTCCTCGAGTCAATCGCGGCAGACCTCGGCATCGGCCCGACTGACGATGCCGACCGAACTGCTGTCACTGATTCCTGGCACGCCGGCCAAGCCCGGGGGGTCAAGGGTTCGCCCCATTTCTTCTCCGGTGACGCCGAAATGTTCTGCCCATCGCTCGACATCTCCCGCAGCGATGCCGGCGACATGTCCATCGCCCTCAATATCGAACGGCTCAACTCCTTCCTTGCCCTCTGTCTGGGCTGAAGGATCTCCCTCGCCTGATCCGGAGCGGTCGGCCGGTCTGCATCGCCCGGTCAGGTGGTTTCTGACGGTTCGTCATGTAAGTATGGCCAAGCCCCTAATTCTCCCCTGAGGTACGCAATGAGCAACGAAGATTCCGCCGAGACCCTCGCCGCCCTCGAAGCAGCCAAGGCCAAGTACGCCGAGGAGCGGGCCAAGCGTCTCCGGGCTGATGGTGCCAACCAGTGGCAGGACTTCAGCGGGGAGTACAAGGACTTCGACCGCGACCCCTACGTCGAGCCGGGCTTCACCCGCGATGCGCTCACCGAAGAGGTCGAGGTGGTCATCGTCGGCGCTGGTTTCGGCGGCATGCTTGCGGCGGCCCAGCTGCGTCAGCAGGGCATCACCAATTTCCGGATCATCGACAAGGCCGGTGATTTCGGCGGTACCTGGTACTGGAACCGCTATCCGGGCGCGATGTGCGACGTCGAGTCGTACTGCTATCTCCCGATGCTCGAGGAGACCGGCTACATCCCCACCCAGAAGTACGCCCAGGCACCCGAGATCTTCGCCTACTGCCAGTTGTTCGGTCGTCACTTCGGCATCTACGACAACGCGCTGTTCCAGACCGAGGTCAGCGGCATGGAATGGCATGAGGACACCCAGCGTTGGGTCACCACCACCAGCCGCGGCGACACCATCACTTCCAAGTTCACTGTCATCGTCGGTGGTGTGCTCCATAAGGCAAAGCTTCCGGCCATCCCGGGCATCAAGAACTTCAAGGGTGAGGGATTCCACACCAGCCGTTGGGATTACGAATACACCGGCGGCAACGCCTACGGCGGCATGACCAACCTCGCCGACAAGCGCGTTGGTGTCATCGGTACCGGCGCCACCGCCGTGCAGGTTGTGCCCAAGCTCGCCGCCGACTGCAAGGAACTGTTCGTCTTCCAGCGCACGCCCGCAGCTGTTGGTGTCCGCAATCAGGGCGACACCGATGTCGAGTGGTTCAAGTCGCTCAAGCCGGGCTGGCAGATCGAGCGCATCCGGAACTTCACCGAGGCCGTGAGCGGCAAGCAGCCCGAGGTCAACCTCGTTGGTGATTCCTGGACCGAGATGTACTGGACCGATACCAAGCAGCTCGGCGCCACCCCCGAGGAGCAGTTGGCTCTCGAGGAACTCGACTTCCAGAACATGGAAAAGATCCGTCATCGCATTGCCGACATCATCGAGGACCCCGAAACCGCCGAGCGCATGAAGCCCTGGTACGGCCAGTTCTGCAAGCGTCTCTGCTTCCACGACGACTACCTGCCGGCGTTCAACCGTCCCAACGTGCATCTCGTCGACACCGAGGGCCGTGGCGTCGATCGCATCACCGAGAACGCTGTGGTTGTTGATGGTGTCGAGTACCCCGTCGACCTGCTCATCTACGCCTCGGGCTTCGAAGTCACCTCCGACTACCACCATCGTCTCGGCTTCGACCCCAAGGGTCGCGGCGGCGTGTCGCTCTCCGAGGCATGGGGCGAAGGTCCCTACACGCTTCATGGCGTGATGTCCGATGGCTTCCCCAACATGCTGATGATCAGCACGCTGCAGGGCGGCTTCGGCACCAACTTCGTGCACTACCTCACCGAGACCTCCAAGCATGTGGTGTACATCATCAAGATGTGCCTCGACGAGGGCATCGCCCAGATCGAACCCACTCGCGACGCCGAGGAGGGCTGGTTCATGGAACTGCTCTCCCATGTCATGGGGATGGCCAACTACAACACCACCTGCACCCCGGGCTACATGAACCGTGAGGGGGAGGCTGGCGATATGAAGGCCGCCCGTGGCCTGTCGTACATGGGCAGCGTGGGCGACTACGCCAAGCATCTCGAGAACTGGCGCGAAGAGGGCAAGCTCACGGGCGTCGAGGTCGTGCGCGAGAAGTGAACCCGATGGCGGGGGTGACGCAACGTGGATCCCGCGATCTCGTCGCTCTCGCGCTCGGACTCTTCTTCACCGTCGCCGGCATCGGCCATTTCGCGAGCCCCGGGTTCTTCGACGCGATCGTTCCGCCGTGGCTCCCGCCGGGTGAACGCTTCTGGACCTACGCCAGCGGTGTCGGCGAACTTATCGTCGGTCCCATGTTGCTGTCACGGCGCTATCGGCATGTGGGCGCGCTCGCCGCGATCGTGCTGCTCATCGCTGTGTACCCGGCCAACCTCTACATGACCTGGGACTACCGAGACCACGCGGCGGGCGAGCAGATCATCTCGTGGGTGCGTCTGCCGTTCCAGTTCCTGTTCATCTGGTTGGCCTGGCGGGTTGCCGCGCGTAATCGCCCGGCATCGCAGTGGCCGAGCCATATCTGACAGGATCCATCGGTGCTAACCGCCGATGAACTGAGAGTCAGATACCACGCCGAGCGTGACAAGCGTCTGCGTAGCGATGGCAATGATCAGTACGTCGAGCCCACCGGCAGGTTCGCTCATTTCGTCGATGACATCTGGACCCCGCGTGTCGAGCGCGAGCCGGTGCGCGAGGAGGTTGAAGTCGCCGTCATCGGTGCCGGGTTCGCGGGGCTCGTCACCGGAGCTCGTCTCAAGCAGGCGGGTATTGACGATGTTCGTCTCATCGATGGCGCCGGCGATGTAGGTGGCGTTTGGTACTGGAATCGGTACCCGGGCGCTATGTGCGATACCGCGGCGATGATCTATCTGCCGTTGCTCGAAGAGACGGGGCACATGCCATCGCAGAAGTACACGATGGCGCCCGAGATCTTCGAACACGCGAAGCGCATCGCCACGACGTTCGGTCTTTACGAGGGGGCTTTGTTCTCCACGTCGATCACCTCGCTGGACTGGGATGACGCGAGTTCCCGTTGGATCGTGCGCACTGATCGAGGCGATGAACTCCGCGCCCGGTTCGTGACGATGGGAACCGGACCATTGCACCGCCCCAAACTCCCGGGTGTGCCTGGCATCGAAACATTCGAGGGTCACGCGTTCCACACCAGTCGCTGGGATTACGCGTACACGGGCGGCGCTCCTGACGACGGCCGCCTCCTCGGCCTCGCCGACAAGCGGGTGGGGATCATCGGCACCGGCGCCACCTCGGTGCAATGCATCCCGCACCTGGCTCGCAGCGCGCAGGAACTCCTTGTCTTCCAACGCACACCGTCATCGGTTGATGCACGCAACAACCGACCCATCGACCCGGAGTGGTTCGCCACGCTGGAGCCGGGCTGGCAGGACGAGTGGCGCATGAATTTCACCATCCTCCAGACCGGTGGGTTCGCCGACGCCGATCTCGTGCAGGACGGCTGGACCGACATCTCCCAACGCATCCGTGATCGCATCGTCGCCGAGATGACCGATGGGGAGGTCGAGGAGTTCGGTCCCGAGGCCTTCCGGCAGGCGTACGAGGCCAGCGATGACGAGAAGATGGAGGAGATCCGGGCGAGGGTCGACGCACTCGTCGCTGACAAGGCCACTGCTGAAGCGCTCAAACCCTGGTATCGGCAGTTGTGCAAGCGCCCGTGCTTCCACGATGAGTATCTGGAGTCGTTCAACCTCCCCGGTGTGCAACTCATCGACACTGATGGTCGGGGTGTCGAACGCATCGATGCCACCGGTGTGTGGATTGGTGGTGAGCACTTCGAACTCGATTGTCTGATCTTCGCCTCCGGTTTTGAGGTGGGCACCGAACACGCCCGGCGCGCCGGGTTCGAGACCACGGGTCGCGACGGCGTCACCCTCACCGATCATTGGGCTGACGGCATGCAATCACTGCACGGGATCCATGTGCGTGAGTTCCCCAATCTGTTCATCGTGGGCCCGACGCAGGGTGCGAATCTCATCTCGAACATCACGCACAACCTGGTGGAGGCAGCAGCAACGATTTCCAAGGTCATTGCGCATGCGCGTGAAGTTGGTGCGCATGAGGTCGAGGTCACGCAGCAGGCTGAATCCGAATGGGTGGCACTCATCGACACCCATCCCGGCACGATCTTCGGTGACACCGAGTGCACTCCCGGGTATTACAACGCCGAGGGTCGCGAACAAACCAAGCGCGATCGTCGCAATTCGAGTGGTCACCCGCTCGGGTCAGTCGCTTACTTCGAATACATCAACGCATGGCGTACGTCGGGTGACTTCGCCGGTCTCGACTTCCGCAGCTGAAGCCCTCGGAAGTACGCGCGCCCCACGGGGCAGGTATCGGTTCGTTCAGGCGGCGAGGCCCACGATCCGGGCGACGAACACCAACAGGATCGAGAGCGACAGGACCGTCTGGTACATCATCAGCGCCTTCACCCTTCGGGCCACCACATCCTCCGAAGTGGGACCAAACGTCGAGTTGGTGTTGAACGCGATGAACAGATAATCGACAACATTCGGTCGGTGTTCGGTAGCACTCTCACGGGTGGGGAACACGAACGCCCCGCCGTCGATCACCCGGTCGCACCACCAATACCAGCCGGTGAACACGACGACGATGAGTAGGTAGGCGGCACCGAGGTCCCAGAGCCCCCACAACAGCGAGTCGTTGCGAGTGTGGCCGGAGGCAACCATGAGAACAACGTTGAGCGTGACCTGCACAGTCGCCATCAGGAGATAGACGAAGGCGTATCTGTTGACCTTCGAGTCGTCGTCCCGCATCGTGGAGACCACGAGTGCCACTGCCATCAAGATGAACACGATCGTGGTGATGAGATCAACACCGAACAGGAGCTCGCCGGTGGTCTGGGTGAATACGTCGCCGGCTTGGATCTGCCATGAGGCGAAGACGTCGAGTAGTTCGACGATCAGTAGTCCGAGCGCCAGTTCGAGTCCCCGGAGCCGGGAGGTGCGCGCCATGTGTCGACTGTAGTGGTGATTGTCGGACAGTCGAGGTGGTGGAGCCTGTGCTCAGGGAGTGCCGAGTGTGACGCGAATTGCGGCGTCGGCCGCGCTGTGTGGGCGGAACTTCGACTGCACCCAGCCGCTGAGCTGCACCATCTTGAACATGAACCCGTACTTCTGGGCGACAGCCGCCTCAATCGGCGCATAGTCCGGGTCGCCGCTGGCGATGGCGGCTGCAGTTCCTTCGAACACCGGAGCTCCGGGCTTCACCACTCCGCGCACGTTGCTGGCCTGCACGAGCACCCTCGAATTGTTGCGGAGACGCTTGACCTTCCAGGAGTCGCCGCCGGTGGTGAACCCGAAGCTGCCATCGGGAAGCTGGGCGAACCAGACCGCGACCGGAACTGGGTCGCCGTTGCGCTTGAACGTGGTGAACGACACGTACTTCTCGTCGGCAAGAGGGTGGGAGGTCGAAGCCATAGGGTGAGGATACTCACGAGGCCGTCTGCGGTCGTTGTCATCACGAGCATGGAGGGTCATGGGCAGCTTGAACGAGGTGGGCGAACTGGACGGCTGGCGCTGTTGGCTCTGCGATGAACCCGTTGATCCGGACATGTCGGTGAATGACCCGCGCGGGCCAAGTATCGACTCGCTCACCACGAAGTCGAAGTCGAAGGGCAAGGGCAAGGGTGATTCCACCGGATTCGGCGAGGAACGCCTCGCTCATCGGGCCTGCAACACCAAGAAGGGAGCGATCGCTCCGGTCGTGGCCTGGAGCCCTGACCTCTTCGTCGTCGACCCGGCACCGATCGTTGCTGTCGTGGAACGTCTCCAGCGCAAGGGTGGTCGCGAGATCATCTGCCGTTGTCCCACTGAGGACGATGCTGACGCAGCGGCTGATTGGTTCGTCGATCGTCTGAGCCGACTGTTGCCCGAACTCTTGGTCGACACCTCGGTCGAACCGGGTGGGGGGCAATGGATGGTTGCCGTCATGGCCGGTCGCCGTTGACTAACGTCAGGGGTACTGCCAATTCCCTTGGCGGCATCCAGCCTGCCTGAACGGGTCGGCTCACCGATCTGGAGGAACCACTGATGGAGATCACCCTGCTCGGCACCGGAAGCCCGATTCCCGACGCGAACCGGGCGGGTCCTTCCACGCTGGTGCGAGCCGGCGAGGCAATCGTGCTCGCCGACTGCGGTCGTGCCGTTGTCATGCGGCTCATGGCCGCCGGGGTCATCCCGCCGATGCTGAGTGCCGTGCTGGTTACCCATCTTCACAGCGACCACCTCACTGATCTCAACGATGTGATCACCACCCGCTGGGTCATGAGCCCGATGCCGAATCCGATCACGGTGTACGGCCCTCAGGGCACCGCTGAGGTCGTCGCCGGCATGATGGCCATGCTCGCTCCTGACATTCGCTATCGCCTCGCCCACCATGAGGATCTCAACGACCCACCGGCGGTCACCGTGGTCGAGGTCGAGCAGGGCGATGAGTTCATGATCGGCGATGTCACCGTCAAGGTTGCTGCGACCGATCACCGACCAGTCGAACCCACGGTGGCCTTCCGTCTCGAACACGATGGAGTGTCCACGGTGCTCGGTGGCGATGGCGTTCCCTGCGACACGCTCGAAGCACTCTGCGCCGGCGCCGATGCCTACGTGCAGACCGTTCTGCGTGAGGACATCGTTCGGACCGTGCCGTTGCAGCGGTTCACCGACATCCTCGATTACCACTCCTCGGTGGAACAGGCGGCGCAGGTCGCCACGCGGGCCGGAGTGAAGACACTCGTGCTCACGCATTATGTGCCGGCCATCCAGCCAGGCCAGGAGGACGAATGGCGTGCGCTCGCCGCCGCGCATTTCGCCGGCGAGATCGTGCTTGGCCCGGACCTCACCTCGGTGACCGTCGGCTGATCGACTGATCCGTCCCACGGTCCCGCTACGGCGGGCAGAATCTCGGAATGACTGAACTCCGAACCGAGACCATTGAACTTCCGACCTCAGATGGTCCGATGACCGCGTTCGTCGCGCATCCAGCCGGCACGCCGATCGGC
>WLCQ01000062.1 GCA_009705225.1 Actinomycetota bacterium
CGTCGTGCCCTGCTCGAGGGTGAGGAACTTTCGGCGGGTAAGGGCTCGCTCCCCGGTGCGGTTCCGCCGATCGAGGACTGATTTCGGGGCACCACGGGGCGCATTTTCATGCGAGTCGTGATTCACTTGGTGCTGCGCATCCTTGCGCCGGCGGGTCTGGTCGGGCCCCTCGCTCTCAGGAAGGGACCAACCATGATCGGACTGATCATCATCCTTGCGGTCATCGTGCTGCTTGTTCTTTCTGTCGTCGGTTTGTACAACGGCATCGTTCGTCAGCGCAATCAGGTGGACAACGGCTGGGCCCAGATCGAGGTGCAGCTCAAGCGGCGTGCCGATCTCATTCCCAACCTCGTCGAAACGGTCAAGGGTTACGCCGCGCATGAGAGCGGCACGCTCGAAGCGGTCGTACAGGCCCGCCAGGCCAGCGTCGCCGCCAATGGTCCTGCGCAGGCTGCAGCTGCCGAGGGTCCGATCACACAGGCACTCGGTCGCCTCTTCGCACTGTCCGAGGCGTATCCCGATCTCAAGGCCGACGCGAATTTCCGCCAGCTCCAGGAGGAGATCACCTCGACCGAAGATCGGGTGTCGTACGCGCGGCAGTTCTACAACGACTCGGTCACGAGCTTCCATAACCGGATCGACACCTTCCCGGGCGTGTTCGTTGCCAAGTTCGGCAGCTTCCCGCATCGCGAACTCTTCGAGGCCGCTCCGGCCGACCGCGACGTCCCGAAGGTGCAGTTCTGATACTCGTGCCCGATCTGCAGCTGAGCCCATCAGATGAGTGACGCAACCGGCTTCATCGCCGAACAGCGAAACAATCGCCGGGCGAGCGTGCTCATCCTCGCCGGGACGTTCGCGTTGTTATTCCTCGTGGCCAATCTCGTCACCGGGATCCTCGGCGGATACACGAAGGAGACCTGCTCGCCGGCCAAGGTGCTGGCCAATGGCTACGTCGTGCAGCCGCAGGTGTGCACCTCGGAGTTCCGGTTCAATCTCGTGGCGCTCGTCGTCACGATCGTCTTCGTCGGTGGTTACCTGTTCATCGCATGGTTCGCCTCGGCGTCGGCTGCACTCACCATGGTGCAGGCCCGACCCGCCGAGGGCCCCGAGTATGCCGAGCTACGCAATCTGGTGGAGCAGATGTCGATTGCTTCGGGCATCCCTGTGCCGCGAACCTACGTGGTCGACGACCCCGCGCCGAACGCGTTCGCCACTGGACGTAATCCCGACCATGCGGCCATCACCGTCACCACCGGGCTGCTGGCAGTGATGTCGCGACGTGAGTTGCGCGGGGTGCTCGCTCACGAGATGGCGCATATCCGCAATCGCGACATTGCTGTCACCACCCTCGCTGTTCTCGCCGTGGGTGCCATCGCAGTGATCGCCCAGATCGGTTTGCGAATCGGGATGTTCGGCGGCATGCGTCGCCGTGGCGACAACAACGGCTTCGCGCTGTTGCTGCTGCTCTCGCTGGCCATCTATTTGTTGGCCGTGCCAGCCGGGCTGCTGTTGAAGGCATCCCTCTCGCGCAAACGTGAGAGCCTCGCTGACGCCACGGCAGTGCAACTCACCCGCGAGCCCTCGGGCCTGCGTTCTGCACTCGAGAAATTGGAAGCCGACACCACGGTCATCTCACGCCCCTCGGCCGCCACAGCGCATCTCTGGATCGAATCCCCGCTCGAGCGGGGGAGCGACGATGGGATGCTCGGCTCGTTCGGACGCATGATGGACACCCATCCGCCACTGTCGGAGCGCATCGCCAAGCTCCGGATCATCGAGGGCCTCGATCCCGAGGGCCGAGGCCCGAACGATCCCTTCCCGACGGCCATCTGAGTAGACGCCGCAAGGGTTGCGGGATCCAAGAATCTGTTCTTCCGGATCTTTGGCATACTTGTGGGTCCGTTCGGCAAGAAGGAACCCATGGATTTCAAAGTTGGGAACAAGGTCATCTATCCGGCTCACGGCACTGCCGAGGTCACGGGCCGCTCGACCAAGGTCGTCGATGGCAAGAAGGTGAAGTACCTCGAGCTCTCCGTTGCGGCTGGTGATGAGTCCTGGCGCGGTGGCGCCCTCAAGGTTTCTGTGCCCGAAGATCGTGCCGAGGATCTCGGTGTGCGCCCGGCCATTTCACTCGAAGAAGTGCAGGACGTTCTCGACGTGCTCGCAGTTCGCACCGTGCGCGTGCCCACCAACTGGTCGCGTCGGTTCAAGAACCATCAGGAGAAGATGAAGTCCGGCGATATCTACGAGTGCGCAGAGGTTGTTCGCAACCTCGCCCTCCGTGATCGTCAGTCCTCGCTCTCCAGCGCCGAGAAGGCCATGCAGATCCGGGCCCGCCGCATCCTCGTCTCCGAACTTGCCGTCTCCTGGGATGTCACCATGGAAGAAGCCGGTGCTCGTGTCGACAAGGTTCTGGCCGACGACTAATCCCCTCGTCGACGAACCCATGTCTGAGTTCGTCGACTCTTCTGTGGCCAAGGGCAAGCTGGCTCGGTCGATTTCCTGGTTGAACCATCGGCGCGAACTGCTCATCGTTCTTGCTGTCGCGCTTGTGGCACGCGTCGGATACTGGGTCTTGGTCACGCCGCGCTACGTCCCGGAGAGCGACGCCGCGCAGTATCAGGACCTCGCCCGGTACATCCTGCGCGGCGAGGGATACTCCCAGCTCTTCCCGCAGCTGTATCCGCATCCCACCGCGTTCCGTCCGCCGGGCTACTCGTACATGCTTGCCGGTGCCATCAAGGTGTTCGGCGACAACGTGGTCAGCGGTCGCATCCTCAGTCTCGTGTTCGGGTTGATGACCGTCGCGCTGGTGTATCTGCTCACTCGTCATCTCGCCCCTGGCCGTGCTGCGTTCTTTGCGGCGTTGGCCGTGGCGCTCTACCCGCCGCTGATCGTCAACGACACGATGCTTCTCACGGAGTCGCTCTCGCTCGCGCTGATCGCCGGCCTGATGCTCGCGCTCGTGTGTCGTCGATGGCCAACCGCGGCGGTTCTCTGTGGGCTGCTCATCCTCACCCGGGCGAGCGCGCAGTACGTGGTCGTGCCCCTCGCCCTGTGGGTGTTGTGGCGTCTGGGCTGGAGGCGCGCCCTCGGTTTCCTCGCCATCGCGCTCGCCGTGGTGAGCCCGTGGATCATCCGAAACCAGATCCAGCTCGGATCGCCCGTGTATGTCACATCGAACGGTTTCAACCTTGCCGGCACCTACTCGCCGGCATCGCGCCAAGAGCGGAGGTTCGTCGATCCCGTTTTCGATGATCGCTTCGAACAGTTCCGATTAGCGCAGTTCAACGAGGCCGATTGGGCCGACCAACTCCAGGCGTTCGCATTCGAGGACATCCGGACCCATCCGGGTCAAGTCCCCGGTGTCGTCTGGCGCAATGCACTTCACCTCTTTGAGTTCACGCCGCAATTCAACGAATGGGCCGAGAACGCCGACGGCCGAAACCTTGATTTCCGCAGCGCGACGCTCTGGCTCTTCTATCCGGTCACGATCATCGGCCTGTTCGGACTATTCATTCGACGTCGGTCACCCGACGTGCTCCTTGTTATCGGCGTAGGTGCCTATTTCGTGCTCGGAAGCTTGGCGTTGCTCTCTCCGCCGCGACTGCGTTCGCCATTCGACTTGTGCTGCTGCATTGGTGTCGGGCTGGCGGCGCAGTGGTGGATGGTCAGGCGCGGTACTGGTCGCGAAGCACCCGCTTGAGCAGTTTGCCGGTGGGCAGTCGAGGAAGCTCGTCGGTGAAGTCCACGCTTCGGGGGCACTTGAAGCTCGACAGGCGTTCGCGACTGAACGCGATGATCTCGGCGGCGAGTTCCGGCGATGCTTCGAATCCCGGCGCCAGTTCGACCACTGCCTTCACCGACTCACCCATCTCCTCATCGGGTACACCGATGACGGCTACATCGGCGATGGCCGGATGGGCCGCCAGTACGTTCTCTGTCTCTTGCGGGTAGATGTTCACGCCACCGCTGATGATCATGTGTGATGCGCGATCGGTGAGGAACAGCCAACCCTCGGCATCGACGTAGCCGACATCGCCGAGGGTGCTCCACCCGCGATCATTGAACGCAGCGGCAGTTTTCTCCGAGTCCTTGTGGTATTCGAACTTGGTGTCGCTCTCGAACCAGACCTCGCCCACCTCGCCGCCCGGTTGTTCGCTGCCGTCCTCGCCGATGATGTGAAGAATGCCGATGAGCGGGCGACCGACAGTGCCGGGCCGCTCCAACCATTCCTCGGGACCAACAGCGCAGAATCCGTTGCCCTCGCTGCCGGCGTAGTACTCGAACACGATGGGGCCGACCCAGTCGAGCATCTGCCGCTTCACATCGACCGGGCAGGGCGCGGCTGCATGGATGATCTTTTGAAGGCTCGAGACGTCGTATCGCTCGCGCACCTCGGCCGGGAGTCGGAGCATGCGCACGAAATGGGTCGGGACGAACTGGCCGTGGGTGACGCGCTTCGATTCGATCGCAGCAATGGTGCCCTCAGCATCGAACCGTTCCATGACCACCACTGCTGCACCGATGCGCTGGGCCGCGAGCGACCACAGCAGCGGGGCAGCGTGATAGAGCGGTGACGGTGAGAGGTACACGCTGGTCTCGTCGACGCCATAGACGAACTGCAGCAGGGTGACTAGTGCATTGGGGGAGCCGAATTCGGCTCCGGTGAGCGGCGGCTTGATGCCCTTCGGCCGGCCGGTGGTGCCTGATGAGTAGAGCATGACCGCACCCTCGGTCTCATCAGTGATCGGCGTCGTGGGGTGTTCGGCGATGGCGAGGTCGTAGTCCTCGAAACCATCGATGTCGCCACCGATCGAGAGTCGGGTGGTGACTGCATCAAGAGCAGTACCAAATCCGTTGACGACCTCGGCGAACCGTCCGGTGGTGATCAGCGCCACGGCGTCACAGTCGGACACGATGTAACCGGCTTCGTCGGTACCGAGATGCCAGTTGATCGGGGTGACGTATAGGCCGGCTCGCAGCGCCGCCCAGATGATCTCGAAATAGTGGCTGTCGTTGTCGAGGAACACGGCGAGGTGGTCGCCGACTCCGAGACCTCGGGATCGCAGGAGATGCGCGAGTTGGTTCGAGCGCTCCTCGAGCTGCGACCAGGTCACGGTGACTCCGCCGACGGCCATGATGACCGCGGGATCGTCGGGTCGGTTGGCGGCGTGGATTCCTGGATGCATGTGTTCCCCCTGTGGTGCGATCACGACCATCGGTTCGGACGGGCGATGTTCAGCAGCCTCGCGGTCGCTGAGAATCGGACCCTAGTTGGCCGCCCCCAACCTACGATGCCCGCAATGGCTATCTCCGATCGTTCTTTTGCTGCTGATTCCTCGGCCACAGTCACCTTGCCGGGCGGTCAGATCGCTCACCGCGATCATGTCGCCCAGTCCGAGGTGATCCATCGTGAGTTCTACGAGGTCACCACCGGGGTGTGGTGCCTGGTCGGCAACGGGTTGTCGAACCAGACCTTCATCGATGCGCCCGAAGGGATAATCGCCATCGACACCGGCGAGTCCACCGAGGAGATGCGTGAGGCCATCGCCGAACTCCGGGGTGTGACCGACCGTCCCATCGTGGCGGTGCTCTATACGCATTTCCATTACGTCTGTGGAACCGAAGCGGTGTTCGAGTCGGGCGCCCCCCGCACCATGCCGATCTGGGCCCATGAGAAGGTGGCCGGCAATCGGTCGCGCGCGGCATCGGAGATTGCCCCGGCCTACGGGCGCGGCCTGCTCGAACAGTTCGCCATGGTGCTGCCCGCCGATGGTCCCGACGGTGTGGTCAATGTCGGACTCGGTCACTTCTACCGGAACCCTGCGCATGCACCCTTCACGAGTGTGTTCGTTCCACCCACACACACCTTCGGCGAGCGAGCATCGATCGAGGTTGCCGGTCTGCCCATCGAAGTCACCCATGCACCCTCCGATGCCGACGACTCGGTCACCTACTGGTTCCCCTCCCTCGGTGTCGCGGTGAACAACCTGGTGTGGCCGGTGCTGTTCAACGTGTTCGCCATCCGCGGTGAGGAGTACCGCGATCCGCAGGTACTGGTCGCTGGCATTGATCACCTGTTGTCGTTGGGAGCCGAGCACCTCGTGGCCACGCATGGTCCGCCGATGTCGGGTCGGGACCACATCGCCGAACGCGTCACGCGTTATCGCGACTCCATCCAGTTCCTCTGGGATCAGGCGGTACGACTCACCAACCGTGGCCTGCTCTCCGCCGATCTCGGGTTGGCCGTGCAGTTACCGCCGGAATGCGATGACGACAACCTCACTGCCGAGCGCTACGGCGTCGCCGAGCATCACTTCCGTCAGATCCGCAGTGGTCTGTTCGGTTGGTTCGACGGTGATGAATCGCAGCTCTTCCCCCTGCCCACCGCTGAGCGTTCAGCCCGACTCATCGCCGGTTTTGGCGGGGCTGATGTCGTTCGTCAACAGGCCGACGAGGCGCTCGTCGCTGACGATGTGCGTTGGGCTACTGAACTGGCCACCTGGTTGGTGCGGGCCGGCGACGACGCCGACGACCGTCGCCGACTCGCTACGTGTTTGCGCACCATTGCTCATCGCACACCGGCGGCCAATATCCGCATCTGGTGTCTCACCCGGGCGCTGTTCCTCGACGGCAGTCTTGATCTCTCCCGTCTCTACCGCCATCGGTTCTCGCGTGCCCAGGTGCTCGGATCACCGCCTGATCGTTCGGTGCACATCCTGCGGGTCCTGCTTGATCCCGAGTTCGCACACGGCATCAACCTGCGGCTGGCCTGGCGTTTCGCCGACGGCATCGTCACCGGCCTTCATCTGCGCAACAGCATCGCTTGTCCCACCCATGGAGCCGACGCGCAAGCAACCGTGGTGTGCTCGATCGAAACATGGGCTGAGGTGCTCACCGGTCGGCTCGCGCTATCCGGGGCTCTTGCTGATGGCTCGGTCGTGATCGAGGGCGATGCCACTGCTGCGGTGCGTGCGCTCGGCGCATTCGACGTCGACGGACTACGGGCGTGACCACCGCATTGCCCCGACCCACACCGGACTTCTCCGGTGATGTTCAGCGGCTGATCACCGACTCCACGCCGTCGCGCCCTCCGCAGCAGGGAGCACCGGCGGGTGCGCCAAACGTGGTGCTGATCATGCTCGACGATGTCGGGTTCGGGTCCTTCGGAACCTTCGGCGGACCTGTGCCCACCCGCGGCCTCGACGCCGTTGCCGAGCGAGGCCTCCGGTACAACCAGTTCCATACGACGGCGTTGTGTTCTCCTTCGCGTGCTGCACTGCTCACCGGCCGCAACCACCACTCGGTCCACATGGGTGGCATCACGGAGATCGCCAATTCATTCCCCGGCTACGACAGCGCGATCCCGCGTGAGTCGGCCACGGTGGCCGAGGTGCTGCGCCTCTCGGGGTACAGCACCGCCTGTTTCGGCAAGTGGCATCTCACCCCAGGTTGGGAGCAGAGCCCCTCCGGCCCGTTCGATCGTTGGCCCACGGGCATGGGGTTCGACCGCTTCTACGGGATCATCGGTGCCGAGGCCTCGCAGTACGAACCGCCGGTCTACGACCAGACCACGCCCATCTCGCCGCATGTGGGTCGGCCCGAGTACCACCTCACCGAGGACCTCGCCGATCGGGCCATCGAATGGATCCAGCGCCAGAAGGCCTCCACACCGGAACGGCCCTTCTTCTGCTACTTCTCCACCCCGGCCGTGCATGCGCCGCATCATGTGGCCCGTGAGTGGAGCGATCGTTTCGCCGGGGCCTTCGACGACGGTTGGGATGCGCTTCGCGAGCACATCTACGAACGACAGCTCGCGCTCGGAGTCATCCCTCCGGACACCGCGCTCACTGCCCGACCTGACGAGATCCCTGCGTGGGACGACTATCCCGATCGTTACAAGCCCGTGGCTCGTCGACTCATGGAGGTGTTCGCCGGATTCCTCGCGCATACCGATGCGCAGATCCATCGGGTGATCGAGGCCGTCGAGCAGCTCGGTCTCACTGACGACACGCTCATCATCTACATCACCGGCGATAACGGGGCCTCCGCGGAGGGCACGGTGCACGGCGCGTGGAGCGCACCGAGCTTCCAGAACGGCGTGCCCGAGGATCCCGAGTGGTTACTCGAACACATCGATGATTTCGGAACCGCCCGTTGCGAGAACCACTTCAACGTGGGTTGGGCCTGGGCGCTCGATGCACCGTTCCAATGGATGAAGCAGGTCGCCTCGCATTTCGGCGGTACCCGCAACGCCATGGCGCTTTCGTGGCCCGGTCACATCTCGGGTGTCGGCGAACTTCGCTCGCAGTTCCATCACCTCATCGACATCGCACCAACGATCTACGCAGCCGCTGGCATCGACCTGCCGACACATGTGAACGGCATCGAGCAGATGGAGATGCATGGGACCCCGATGAACTACTCGTTTGCCGATGCAGCCGCGCCGAGCACGCGCACGTCGCAATACTTCGAGATCCTCGGCAATCGGGCGATCTATCACGAGGGCTGGATGGCCTCGTGCTTCCACGGCCGTCTGCCGTGGATCCGACTCGCCGGTTACGACTTCGACGGCGAACAGGAGCGATGGGAGCTCTACAACATCGCTGAGGATTTCTCGCAGGCTGTCGATCTCGCCGCCGTCCATCCCGACAAGCTGGCCGAACTGCAGCAGATCTTCCATGAACACGCGCTTCGCTATGGCGTGTATCCATTGCGTGATCCGGGTTCACCGCGCAACGGCGACTTCGCTCCCCCTCGCGCGCTCGATGGCATCGGGCGAATGACCTACACCGCCGCACACGTTCGGATGCCCGAATCCTCGGTGCTCAATATCAAGAACTGCTCGTTCGCGATCACGGCCGCGCTCACCATCCCCGACACCGGAGCGCACGGTGTCGTCGCCTGTCAGGGCGGATCGATGGCCGGTTGGTCGCTCTATCTCGACGGTGAAGGTGTGCCCACGTATCACTACAACTGGTACGGCCACGAGCACACGATCGTGCGAGGAACAGACCCATTGCGTCCCGGAGACCATGAGGTGCAGCTCGTGTTCGCCTATGACGGTGGATTCGGTGCGGGAGGTGAGGCGAACCTGCTGGTCGATGGTGTCGTTGTGGCGAGCGGTCGTATCGAGCGCACGGTGCCATTGGTGTTCTCGATGAGTGGTGAAACTTTCGACGTGGGAGTTGATACGGGATCGCCGGTCGGCGATTATCCCCATCAGTTCGAGTGCACGGCCACCATCGGTGGCGTCACCATCGAACGGCTCGACCAACCATCGACCGAGGTTCTCGAACAGGTGCGTCGCGGGATGTTCCGGGCTGGTCTCACCACCCAGTGAGCCTCGTTTCGCCAGACTGAGCCGATCCCGTTCTGCGATACTGCGCCCAGTAGGACGACGCATTGCGGGAGGCCTGATGAGCACGGTGGATTTCGATCAGCGAACACGATCGATCGACGACGTCAGCGATGTCGATGTTCGCATATTCATGGAGCACATCGTGCCGGACCTGCTCGTTCGCAATGGAGCGGTGGCGTCGCGTGCGATGCGTGCGTCGAGCCTTGACTCAATCGTCATAGCGGTCAGCGGGGCCGAACACACATGGACACTCGATGCGGACGGAGCACTCGCCATCGTTCCCGGTGATCACGGTCGCGCTCGGGCCGATCTGAGTTCCGAATGGTTCTCCGATCTCGTGTCGAACGTCCGCAGCGCGGTGGCGGTGTTGATATCAGCCGAGCCGGTCATGACCCGCGGCAACATCAGTCATCTCATCGCGTGGGAGACCGTGCTGCGCGCACTATGCGACGGACGCCCCGCCTATGAGCCCGGACTCATCGATTTCGTGGATTCCACGGGCGCTCCGCTTGACCTCGCTCGCTCGTTCACCGTGGCCGACGACCCGGCCGACATGGCGCAGTTCCTCAGCCAGACCGGGTTCATGCTTTTGCGTGGTGTGTTCGACGCCGGCGAGCTCGACACCATCAATGAACGCATCGATGAGCTTCGCGCTGCGGCCACTCCGGAGGACAACGCGTCGTGGTGGGGTCGGGTTGGTGGCAACGATGGCGAGTATCTCTGCGTGCGGGTCAATGATCTGCCCCAGGACGCGCTCGGCGTTTCGATGCTCGATCGCTTCGGACCGATCGTGGCCATGACCGATTCGAATCATGAGTTCGATCACATCGACGTTCTGATCAAGCCTGTGGATGTCACCGAGGGAATCTCCGATCTTCCCTGGCACAAGGACTGCTCACTGGGCCTGCACAGCTACCAGTGCTATCAGGTGATCTTCGGCCTGTCCGTTACCGCCTCGGGCCCCGAAAACGGACAGCTCGGCGTGGTGGCTGGTTCGCATCGGGTCAACATCGACCAGTTCGGACTGTCGGAAGACATCGATCTCCCGCAGGTCTTTATTGCCACCGAACCGGGCGATGTCACCGTTCATCTGAGTTGCACGCTGCACTGCTCGACCCCACCCGTGCACTCCGAGCGACGAGTCGCGTACAGCACATTCATGATGGAGGGTGACACAGCCGCGCTCGAGGAGCGCATTCGCGGCGTGCGCGATCAAGCCGGGCGCGAGACCTTCGCCCCGACCTGATCAGGCGATCGAACCAGCGATCCAGTAGTACAGCGGAATGCCGATCACCATGTTGAGTGGGAAGGTCACGGCAAGCGCGAGCGTGAGATACCGGCTCGGGCTCGCTTCGGGGATGGCGTAGCGCACCACCGCGGGAACAACGATGTAGCTACCGCTGGCGGCGAGCACCGCGAGCAGGGTCATATCGCCGACACTGAGATCAAGACCCCAGCCGATGGCGAGAGCCACGGACGCATTGACCAGCGGCACGATGAGACCGAACCCGATGAGGAACGGACTGACATCGCGAACCTCCCGCAATTGTTTGGCAACCAGCAGACCCATCTCCAGCAGGAAGAACGCCAGGAGGCCCTTGAAGATCCCGTTGACGAACGGGTACATGGCTTCGCCGCCGGCTTTGCCGCTGATGGCGCCGATGACCATCGAGCCGATGAGTAGGAGTTGGGCCCCGTCGGTGAATGCCTCCCTCAGCACTTCCCTGATGGGCGTTGGTCCTTCGCCGTGGCCGGTGGCGCCGGCGTCGATGGCGGAGCCGCTTGGGCGATCAGATTCGGGGATGACTTCGAGCTGGTCGATGCGTGCACCATCAGCACTCACTGTCGCGTTCATGCGACTGACTGTCTTCGCTGTCGCCGGTTGCTTCGAACGCACCCAGGTCGCCAGCAGAACGGCCATCACAATCGCTGGTGACTCCATGAGCACGAGTGCAACCGTGAGGTAGCCACCGGCCTCGTCGCCGCGACTCGCCACGAACTGCTGGGCCGTGATGAACGTGACGGCGCTTACTGAGCCGTAGGTTGCAGCGATCGCTGCCGCGTCGAATGGATCGATACGGCGACGCAGGATGAGAAAAGCCACAGCGGGTATGACAATGGCGAGACAGAGTGCCGCCCCGATCACTTTCAGCGCATCACCGGAGAGTCCGGCCGAGGAGAGCGCCTGCCCACCCTTGAATCCGAGCGCCATCAGCAAATAGAGCGAAAGAAACTTGGCCACCTGTTTGGGTATCTCGAGATTCGATCGCACGAGACCGACGAATACCCCGAGGAAGAAGAACAGCACCGCCGGGTCAGTCAGGTTCTTGAGCACATCACCATCCATCTGAGTTCCTCTTCACGTCATTGGTCTGCAGTCCGCTGGCTGCATCGGCTTCTGCGGTCATGGTTGGATTTCCTGGAGGGGGAGCGGCCCGAGGTCGCGCGCCGCCCGTTGTTCGGGAGTGAGTGGTGCAGCCATGGCGTGGTACCCGCCATCGACATGCAGCACTTCGCCGGTGATCGCCCGCGAGAGATCCGACAGCAGGAAACACACCGCATCAGCCACGGGTGACGCATCGGTCGCTGACCATGGCAGCGGAGAGGTGGTCTCCCACGCGCTGAGCAGATGCTCGAATCCCGGGATGCCCAGACCCGCTCGTGTCTGTATCGGGCCCGCGGCCACGAGGTTCACACGGATCCGTTGTGCCCCGAGATCGCGGGCCAGGTAGCCCGCGGCAGATCGCAGCGCCGCCTTACACACGCCCATCCAGTTGTAGACGGGCCACGCCTGATCGTTGGCGTCGAAGTCCAGGCCCACGAGTGATGCACCGCTCGGCGGCGCCACGCTCTGCAGTAGTCGTGCGAGGCTCGAGAGGGTCCAGGCGCTGGTGCGAAAGGCCAGTTCGATGTTCTCGGGAGCGGTGGCGGTGAGGTCGCCGCCCAGGGCATCGCGCGGCGAGAACGCAACCGCATGGACCGACCCCGCAAGGTTCCCGTACACGGAACCGATGTGCTGGATCGCCGCATCCACATGGGAGTGATCGCAGAGATCCAACGCGAGCACTTCGATGCTGCGGTCCAACGTCGCCGCGAGATCACGTGCCGCTTCAATGTCTCGGGGGAAGGCACCGAGGACAACGCGGCCTCCATGGTCGAGCACTGCCATGGCTGTGGTGAAGGCGATGCTGTCCTCGGTGGCCACACCCGTGACCAGGATTCGATCTCCGTGCAACATCATTTCGTTCCCATCCTGAACCTCGTCGTTTGGTCGGTGCTGCTGATTCGTCTTGTCAAGTAATTAATATCACGAATCTAGACACCGGAATCAAATTGCGTCTAAATTCCCACCCATGAAGCGTCCAGTTATCGGGATCGTGGGTGCGGGTCAGCTGGCCCTGATGATGTTCGAGGCCTCATTGCGCA
>WLCQ01000063.1 GCA_009705225.1 Actinomycetota bacterium
CCGATGGCCCGAGCGGCGATCGAACTCGCCCTGCTCGATGCCGAATGTGCAGCTGGAGGTCGATCACTCGCCCGACGATTCACCTCCGTCGACCCCGGGCCGGCGCCGACCGTTCCTGCAGGTGTCGCTATCGGACTCATGGACACCGCCGGCGCAACCGCCTCTGTGGCCGCCGCCCGTGTGGCCGAGGGCTACCGCCGCATCAAGATGAAGATCGAACCGGGTCGCGATATCGAGTTCATACGAGCAGTTCGTTCCATGATTGGCGCTGACGTGGAACTCATGGTCGATGCGAACGGGGCGTACACGTCCGAAGATCACGCACTCCTTACCCAACTCGATGAATTCGAACTGAGTTGCGTTGAACAACCACTCAGCGCTGATGGCCCCGACGATCTCGAACGGCATGCGGCGCTCGCTGCGCTCATCAACACCCCCATCTGCCTCGACGAATCGCTCACCTCGATCGAACGCACTGAGCGAGCGATCGAACTTGGCGCTTGTTCGGTGGTTTGCGTGAAGGCACCGCGCTACGGCAGTTGGCTCGATGCCGTCGCTGTGCTCGATCACTGCCGCGACCACGGTGTCGACGCGTGGGTGGGCGGCATGCTCGACACCGGAATCGGTCGGCGGGCGAACATCGCTCTGGCCGCACATCCCGGTGCCACCCGGGTGGGAGATATCTCGGCCACTGCAAGGTTCTTCACTGACGACATCTGTGCACCGGTCACCCTCAACGCAGGCCGGATCGACGTTCCGGCCACCACCGGGCTCGCGTCGAGCATCGATCGGGTGGCACTCGAGCGACTCACAATCACCAGCACCACGATCTCGACCTGAGAACCTGCCACGACTCTGGGGTCGTGCCCGCTTCCCGGCGGCAACGCCGACGACCCGGTATCGGCATCACCATCAGCACATGGGCCCATGGCCGCTCGCCTAACGTGGCCACCCATGAGCATCCTTGATCGATTCCGTCTCGATGGCCAGGTGGCCATCATCACCGGAGCGGGCCGCGGCATCGGTGCCGCCTCCGCTCGTGTCCTTGCCGAGGCCGGCGCCGACATCGCCATCACCTCGCGCAGCGCCGATCAGCTCGAGGAGGTCGCCGAGATCGCCCGTGGGTTTGGCCGCCGTGCCTTCGTGATGCCCGGCAATGTCAACGACCTCGACTTCCTCGCCGACTTCGCCGCCGCCACCATCGAGGCACTCGGTCGCATCGACATTGTCGTGAACAACGCCGGTGGCTCGCCGCCCGCTGCGCTCGCCGACATCACTGCCAAGTCCTTCGAGGACTCGTTCCACTTCAACGTCACCACGGCGCTCGTGCTCACCCAGGCCTGTGTGCCGCAGTTGGTGGCCAATCGCGGTTGTGTCGTGAACATCTCCTCGATGGCCGGTCGCACTGCGGCCCGTGGTCTCACCCAGTACGGCGTGGCGAAGGCAGCAATGACCCATATGACCCGCTATCTCGCCACCGACCTCAACCCCAAGGTGCGCGTGAACGCCATAGCCGTGGGATCCACCGCCACCTCGGCACTCGAGACCATCCTCACCGTGCCCGAGATCCGCGATGCCATGGTCGAGGCCACGCCGCTGCGCTTCATCGCCGAACCCGAGGACATCGCTCTCGGGGTGCTGTATCTCGCATCGAGCGCGGCTCGTTACGTCACCGGCAAGATCATCGAGATCGACGGCGGCACGGAATCTTCAACCTTCGAACTGCCGATTCCTGATCTGTAGATCAGTGAGCGGTGACCGTGTCGGTGTCGCGTCCTGAACGGATCGTGGTTCCCGGGGTGTCGCCGGTAACCCGCCCATCGAGCACGATGGGGGTTCCGCTGACGATGGTGGCGTCGATGCCGGTGGCCTCGGAGTAGAGGCGCCAGCCCCCACCAGGAAGATCCTGACGCGGGGCAACCGTGCCCGGACCAACTGTGTCGGGATCAAGGATGACGAGATCAGCGAAGCATCCTTCGGCGACGCGACCGCGACCAGTGAGCCCATAGAGACGTGCCGGCGCATCGGTGAACAACTGCACCGCCCGCTCGAATGACATGAGCTGACGGTTGCGCACGCCTTCGGCGAAGAAGCTCGTATGGCAGGCGAAGGTCTTCATCATGTCGAGATGGGCGCCGGCGTCGGAGCCACCGGCGATGACACGGGGATCGGAGTCGAGCAGACGGGCACGCTCGGCCCACGACGCGTCATCGGTGCCGACCGTGGGCGGTTCGAGACCAGTGGCGAGATCATCAGCGATGACGATGTCGAGCAATGCATCGAGTGGGTGCACACCGCGTTCGGTGGCGATATCAGCGACGCGGCGTCCGACGTACTGCTCGAGTGCAGGGGTCTCGACGTCGGCGATGGTGAACTGCGCAAACTGCGAGATGGAATGGTGAGGCGGCAGCGGAGCAACCGCTTCCTTCAGCCGCTCGCGCACCGCAGGGTCGGCGAGCGCGGCACGACGCTCGACGTGGGGCAAATGGAGGACCTCGGCGAATCCGGGAACGAGATCGAGGATGAATCCGGTGGCGAAGCTGAGACGCATCCGCATGGGCTCGGGAAGGCAGAGCCCCACCACACGACCGCCACGAGCAGCGGCGTGATCGGAGGCCGACAGCTTGACGGCGCGACCAGCACTGGCTTCCTCGCCGGCAGCCACCACCATGACATTCCAGTTGAGGGGACGGTTCGCCGCGACCGACATGTTGGTCATGAGCTCGATCTCGGCACCTGAGAATCGGGAAGCAGCCGATGGGATGAGTTCGAGGGTGGTACCCGCGTGTTCGCCGACAGCAGCAGCGAGCGCAATGAACTCTTCGGCAGTGGCGAAGCGGGACGGCACGGGATCGCCGTCGTGGTCGCTGTGGCTCGGCGACGCCGTGCTCGAGAACCCCATACCCCCAGCGGCGATGCTCTCATGCAGCAGCGCGACCATTGCTGCCAGCTGCGCCGGCGAGGCCTGCTCGCCGACTGCGGCCTCACCCATGACCACCCGGCGAAGCGCGCTGTGGCCCACGAGGAAACCAGCATTGACAGCGAGGTTTCCCTCGAGGCGATCAAGCCAAGAGCCGAATCCGTCCCAGGCACGGTCGAGGCCCGCTTCGAGGGTTTCGACAGGCATCCCCTCGACCCGGGCCAGCATCGGGATGAGGTAATCGGCCGCTTCGGGCGTGATCGGGGCGATGCTGAAACCGCAGTTGCCCCCGAACACCGTGGTGACCCCGTGCAGCGACGACGGCGTGGCGGCGGGATCCCACATGAGTTGCGGGTCGTAATGGGTGTGCAGGTCGATGAACCCGGGGGTGATGACACGACCATCGGCATCGATGGTGCGCGCCGCAGATTCGTCGACGTCACCGATGACAACGATGCGACCATCACGCACTCCAACATCGGCACGGAAACCGGGCGCACCGGTTCCGTCGACGACGATGCCACCACGGATCACGAGATCGAGCATTGAAATTCCCCCAGTCGAAGAGTCGGTCGCCGGGATGGTCTTCCCACAACCGCAATGACGATTGTCGCACCTCCGGAGCCACTGCGCCCGCGTTGGGGAGCCCTGATTGCGCACTCCTAGACTCCCCCGGTGCCCGAGTCCCCCGCCGACACCTCCTCCCCCGCCGATACGAGGCCTGCCTATCCGCCGCCCCGCCATGCCATGCGCATGCTGGCCATGGAGTCCGAGCAGTTCGAAACCGGCGATGTGCGCGGATGGCTCCCGGTCTCCCCGATGTTCACCGGCCCGGACGGCGGACCCCGCATCGGCGCCATCGGCATGCTCGTTGATGCCCTCGGTGGGATGCGGTCAATCACTGCGGCGGCTCCCGAATGGGCCTTCACTGCCGACATGTCGTTACATCTGCTGCCCACCGGCCCCATCGAGCGAATTCAGACCGATATTCGGGTGTTGCGTCGGGGCCGGCGCACGCTCGTGCTCGAGGCCGAGCTCACCACCGACGATGACCGTCCCGCCGGCCTGGCGTTGCTCACGTTCGCCGTTGTGCCCCGCCCGGATCATCTCGTCAACATCGTGATCGATACTTCTCCGGGCCGCCGCACGATGTCGCGCCTCGAAGGTGATCAGGAACCCCCCGCCGACTACCACCGGGAACTCGGATTCATCGAAGAGTCAGCCGGAATCGTCATGGTTGAGCTGCGACCCGAGGTGGGCAACACCGTGGGTGCGCTCCACGGCGGGGTGCACACCGCACTGGTGGACGAAGCAGCGGTGTCGCTCGGTCGCACCCTTCTCGGGCCCAACGCGACCACCACCGACATTCATCTCGCGTTCATGGAACTCGGATTCACCGGGCCGATGCGCGCTGAGGCCACGCTGGTGGGCGAACCAGCCAACAATCACCTCACCGCAGTTGTGCAGGTACTCGATGGCAACAACCGTGTCTGTTCCTACGCCACGGTGGAGGTGAGCGCGCCATGAGTGACCGCCCCGATCCCACCTTCGGCTCAGGCGAAATGCGCGGAATCGGCATGTCGCATTACCTGCCCATGCCGGTCATCGAAATCGGCGACGGCTCGGCCCCATTGCCGACCACTCGCGGAAGTTTCACGGCACGCCCGCATGTGCTTGATGCCGACGGGCGCCTCGAGACCGGAATGCTCGCCAGCCTCACCGACTCCATTGGTGGCATGACCTCGGGTCTGACCTGCCTGCCCGACTGGATTGTCACCACCAACCTCAGCCTCCGCCGCTCCCCCGATGCACTTCAGGGACCGCGCGGAACAGGCGACCTCACGATCAATACACAGGTCATGCGTCGCGGTCGGTCCTCAGTGGTCACTCGCAGCACCGTGTCCGATTCCGGCGGCCATGACGTGGCCAGTTCATGGGTCACCTGCGCCGTGCTTACCCCTGCCGGCGGACCCCCACCGTTCACGCGACCGGTCAGGATGAACGATCACGAGCGCAGCGACGATCCCCTGTTCGAACTCCCACCCGAACAGTTCTTCTCCCTTGAGGGCGGCGGGCGACCCGGCGAGGTACTGCTGCATCCGGCCGTACATCTCCGCAACCCGTGGGGCATCCTTCACGGCGGCTCGGTCGCTCATCTGCTCGATACCGCCGCCCGCTGTGTGGTGGCCGGGCGTGTCGACCCCGGACCGACCCCCGGGATCATCGTCTCTGACCTGGTTATCCACTACATGAACCCCGGAAGAGAGGGCCCGATCATCGCCGAGGCGAGCATCCTGGGCAGCCGAGGTCGCGACATCCTTGTGCGGGTGACTGCCCGCGATCAGGGCGCCGAAGGACGGCTCATGAACGCTGCCGCCATGACGATTCGGGTGCTGTGAGCACCGAACCGAACCCGACATGAACTCCTAGTTACCGTTCGGTAGCAAAGGACCCCCTCTGGCGCCTACGGTTCACACGTTCGATCCGCATGAAGGGGTATCCCAGTGGCGATGACATTCGAAGAAGCAACCGCGTTTCTCACCGGTCCGGGCGGGCCGTTGGAGATCGTCGAGACCGAAGTGCTCGGACGCACCCAGAAGGTCTTCAGCAATATCCCCAACACGCTCCGTGACCTCTTCGCGGGTCTGCGCAACCAGCCTGCCGACAACGTCTTTCTCGTCTACGAGGACGAGCGCTGGACATACGCCGAGGCCATCGCCCGTATCGACGCCATGGCGGCGTTGCTCGTGGATCGCTACGACGTGAAGCCCGGCGATCGGGTGGCCGTCGACATGCGCAACTACCCCGAATGGGTCATGGCGTTTGGTGCGATTGTCTCCATCGGAGCCGTCTCGGTATCAGTCAATGCCTGGTGGACCGGTCCCGAGATCGAATTCGGACTCATCGACTCCGGTGCCAAAGTTCTGTTCGCCGACGAGGAGCGCATCGAGCGCATCGGGGCCCAACTCGCTGCTCTCGGAGTGCGCGGCATCGCTGTTCGTATGACCGGCGATCTGCCCGAGGGCGTCGACCATCTCGATGAGGTGCTCGTACCCGGTGCCGCCCTTCCCGAGGTCGTCATCAATCCCGACTCCGATGCAACGATCCTCTACACATCCGGTACCACTGGCCATCCGAAGGGTGCCGTATCGACCAACCGGGCCGTGCTCAACGGCCTCTTCTCGTTCGCGTGTCGCGGCATCGTCGAGTCACTGCGTTCCGATCCCAAGCCCGTCGTCGAGGGTGCCGAGGCGGAGACGAAGTACCCAACCTGCTTCATCCTCATCGTGCCGCTGTTCCATGTCACGGGCTGCGTGCCGGTGATGCTCGGCTCCATCGCCGGCGGGTCTCGCTTGGTCATGATGCACAAGTGGGATCCGCTGCGTGCCCTGCAGCTCATCGAGCGCGAGCGGGTCACCAACTTCGTTGGTGTTCCCACCATGTCGCAGGATCTCATCAGTCATCCCGATTTCGAGAAATACGACACCTCGAGCCTCGCATCGATCGGCGGCGGCGGCGCCCCGATGGCTCCCGAACTCGTGCGCAAGATCGAAGGCTCCTTCGAGGGCAAGGGACGTCCGCAGTTGGGCTACGGCCTCACCGAGACACAGGGCTACGGTCCGGGCAACATCGGCGATGACTACATCGCCAAGCCGAACAGCACCGGCCGTGTTCTTCCCATCATGCCGATGCGGGTGCAGGACGACGCCGGCAACACGCTTGCCCCCGGCGAGGTTGGCGAGATCCAGATGTCCGGCCCGATGCTCATCCGCGGCTACTGGAACCGTCCCGAAGCAACGGCCGAAGCAATCGTTGACGGCTGGCTGCACACCGGCGACCTCGGCTACATCGACGAGGAAGGGTTCGTGTTCATCGTCGATCGGGCGAAGGACATGGTGCTTCGCGGCGGCGAGAACGTCTACTGCGCCGAGGTCGAAGCCCAGATCTACGAATTCCCGGCCGTGCACGAATGCGCTGTTTTCGGTCTGCCCCATGAGCGGCTTGGCGAAGAGGTCGTGGCCGCGATCATGGTCGAACCCGGCGCCACTCTCAACATCGCCGAACTCGAGGAGTTCCTCAAGCCCCGCATGGCATCGTTCAAGACGCCGACCCAGTGGTTCGTGCAGGAAGAACCACTGGCTCGCGGCGCCACCGGCAAGATCCTCAAGCGCGAGATCCGCGCCCAGATCCTCGCCGCCAAGGCCTGACCCGCTTCAGTATCCGGTGAACGGCCCGGCAACGCCGGGCCACCACCATTCCACGAGCACGGCGAACACGCAGATTGTCGTGCTCACAGCCACCAACCCGATCATTGTCGACCGCCCGCGCTCGGTATGGGCCAGTGTGAGCATGCGTCCCCGCAGCGGCCAGCGCGGTGCCCAACCCATGACCGCCATGGCAAACAGCGGCAGCGAGTAGCGCGCGATCTGTTCGGTCATATGCACGCCGTCAACCGTGTCGTCGAAGTACACGTAGGACGAGGCCATCAGCGCCAACACAATGGCGGCGGTGCCGACGGCGAAGATCGAACGACTGAACCTGCGGAGTCGCAGAAGATCGTCGGCGTCGAGCGTGATGGCGGCGATCACGAACACCGCAAGGATCACCCACGCGAGAACGCCGGGGAGACTTGATCTCCAGAACCCAAGTTGTCGGGTCCATCGCTGTACCGAATCGGGAACGGCTTCAAACCAGCGCGACACGCACCGCCCCACGAATGACAACGGCGCATCGAGGATCCGCTGGGTCTGCACGTCGGGTTGGAATCGGAGTTCGGCGAACATCCCAGCGCCTGCGGACCGGTAATCGTTCGAGGTACTGAACAGCGAGGCGAGCACACCGCAAGCGAGCGCCAGCGAGGCAGCGAGAGCCGCGACTCTCACCCGCACATCCCGACGGCGCACCAGCAACAGCGCAGGGAACGCAGCGAGCACAGCGAAATAAGGCGGCTTGGCCAGCGCCAACAGCAGCCCGGCCGAGCCCACGAGGGCACCCAACTGCACGAGCGCGCGACGATCGGGCCGAACCTGGACGGTCGCCGGATCAGTGAGTCGCCACACCCGGGTCCAGACGGCGAGCACCAGCAGCAACGCTCCGATGGTGACAGCGTCGGGGCTGAC
This sequence comes from Actinomycetota bacterium, assembly GCA_009705225.1. Lineage (GTDB taxonomy): Bacteria > Actinomycetota > Acidimicrobiia > Acidimicrobiales > Acidimicrobilacustridaceae > Acidimicrobilacustris. Next base: position 8,041 of record WLCQ01000063.1, read on the forward strand.
CGAGGCGGCCATGGCGAGGTTCATGGGGAACAGCGCAGTGATTGCGATCGCCCATCGGAACCCACTGGCGAGACGAAGCGCCAACAGCACGAGCGCGAGATAGACGACGAGATCTCCGAGCCGACCGAACCACAATGTGACGATCGTGGGTGCGCCGAGTGCACTCGGAACCGCCATGAACAACGCCGAAGGCGCGTACGCGATCGGCGAGGAGGCCATGGTGGCCCCGGTGTCGAAGGTGACGGTGTCGTCCCAACTCGGCTGTGTATCGAGCAACGATCCGAGCAGCGATCCACCGTTGGGCGCATCATGCGTTGCCGCATAGCGGATCACCGCACCAATCGACTCGCTCTGAACCGCAGGCACTGTTGAGAGCAACGCACCATCGACGCGACTGGGGAACACCTCACCATGGGCCATCGCCAGCGAGCGCATCACATGGGTGCCCTCATCGGCGCCACCGAACCAACCCGGAGCGAACACCACCATCAGCAGACCGAGGAACCCACCGACGGCGAGAACGAATCGGGAGGGCGCATCCATCAGGCGGTGAGGCTAGGTGACTCCCGCCGCACGTACCTGATGGTTCCGCCCTTGCCATACGCGTGTTGGATCTCGAAATCCGCGGTTGCTCGGACGAATGCCTCTTCGCATCCGGGAGCAAACCGGTCATGCAGTTCGGCCACGACGGCGTCGACCCGGCCGATCCAGGGTTCGGAACTTCCGAAGATGTCCCGTTCCGCACCTTCAACATCGATCTTTAAAAGATCAAGTCGTTCGATGCCGAACTGGTCGAGGAGGGTTGCCACATCGATGCTGTCGACGATTCCCATGAAGTCGGCGCCCTCGGCGTCCTCATAACCCTCGTCGACAGGCATTGTGCGCAACGCGGCCCCGCCCCATGCAACATGTTCAGCCGAGATTCTCTGTCTCGGCGCACCGGCGGAGGCGACGGCCGCACGAATCGGGTGGATACGAGGTTCTTCGGTGATATTGGCGAGGAGGATCTCGTAGTTCGCTGCGTCGGGTTCGACAGCGATGATGTGAGCTTTCGGATACCGCTTCGCGAACCAGACCGCCGAGTACCCGACGTTCGCACCGAGATCAAGGATCCATTGGGGATCGACAAGATCGACGACCTCGTACTCGCCATCAGTGAAGATCTCGTGCCAGACGTAGACATCGCTGCGGTTGGTGCCAAACCGGGCCAGAACCGAGAGGCCCTCGGCATCGATCCGGTGCACCGACGGTCGGCGGAGGGTCCAGACCAGGTGCTTGAGAGCCGTGATCCGGGAGAAATGCCGCCGACCAGATGCAACAAGATCAACGAGACTGCGGTACCTACGCCGGGCCCGACGGATCCGCGTGCGTAGGCCGATGGCCGCGTGAACCCTGCCGAGCATCGAAGACGACGGCTCGGCAGGGTTACGACTCATGCTGACCGACGGGTGTTCAGGAACTCCGTGTTGCCCTGCATGATCATCTGCTGCACAGCCGACGAGGCTGGGTGACTCCCGCCGGACGTAGACACGATACGAACCTTCCGGGCCGATGTCGCGAATTGCGAAATCACTGGTCGCCCGAGCGAACGAGTCCGAGCACCCGGGTACGAATCGATCATGGATCTCGACGATCATGGCATCGACGTTGTCGATCCAGTCAGCACAATCATCGAAGACCGCCCGTTCGCCACCCTCGATATCCATTTTCAGCAGGTCGAGGTGATCGATTCCGTATTGCGTCATGAGCGACGCAATGTCGATGGCATCAACAACATTGGACTCGTTGATGTCACCATCCAGGGAGTCGACGCCAACGGTCTGAAGCGCACACGGAGGGGTCCCTTCAGCCTCGCCGACCACAAGCTGGCGCGGTGCACCCCGAGGTGTGATCGCAGCACGGACAGGGAGGATCTTTGGCTCATGCGCAACATTGAGGCAAAGAATCTCGAAGTTCTCCGCATCGGGTTCGACGGCAATTATCCGGCTAGACGGGTAGTGCTCGGCGAACCAAAGAGCGGTGTAGCCAACATTGGCACCGGCGTCGATGATCCACGAGGCCGTCTCCAGATCGACACAGTCGTTGTCCCGATTGTCGAAGACCTCGACCCAGACCACGACATCGCTCTGATCCGGACCAAACCGGCAGATCAATTTCTTCCCGTTATGGTCAAGCATCCGCCGAGAGACCGGGGCCCGAGACCATCTCCAGTAGGTGATCGACTCCCGAAGCCCGGAGGAATGCGGGTACTTCACGATAAGCAGCAGCGCCTTACGGACACGTCGCAGACGCGTCCGTAAGGCGAGTTGGGCTCGGATCGTCCTCAGCAACTTCTTCACTCTCACTGGAGTCCCCTCGCCCGACGTCCCGACAAAGTAACCCCCGTCGGGGGCGTTACCGAAACCGGTGTCGCCTTTACGCAGGCTGACGAGTGTTGAGGAACTCCGTGTTGCTCTGCATGATCATCTGCTGCACAGCCGGCGAGAACTCCTTGAGTTCGTCCACGTAATCGAGGGGGACGGGCATGCCCTCAATATGTGGCCAGTCGGAGCCGAAGATGACGCGATCTGAGCCCATGAGTTCGACGACCTCATGCACATCGTCCTCCCAGAAAGGATTGATCCAGATGTGCTTGCGGAAGGTCTCAGACGGGGGCTCGGGGAACCAGCCGGCCATCTTGTTGGCGGTGATGTCGAGCTTCTTGAGCAGTCCGCGCAGGAAGCCTGAGCCGTTCTCGACCGACGCGACACGCAGGTTGGGGAAGCGCTCGAAGACCTTGTCGCAGACCAGCGAACCGAGGAAGTCTTCGATGGGGCGGTCGAACATGGTGGCCATGCGCAGCGGCTGCGGACGACCCTGGGAACCGAAGCCGGCGGAGAAGCCATTGTCCTCGGCATAGCCATTGGAGCTGTACCCGGAGTCGCCGGCGTGGGCGACCACAGTGATACCGGCTTCGTTCACGCGGGCCCAGAACGGGTCGAACATGGGATCGGCCGGCGAACGGGGGCCGTCGACGGTGGTGGGAGCAGCGGGACGCATCACGACGGTGGTGGCACCGTTGTCGATAGCGAACTCGACCTCTTTCACGGCCCAGTCGACATCGACGAGTGTGATGTACGGAGCGGTGAAGATGCGGTCCTTGTGGTTGAAGCCCCAGTCCTCGAGCATCCAACGGTTGAAGGCGGTGAACACCTGCTGCACGGCCCAAGGGTCCTTGTGCAGCGGCTCTTCGTAGATCATGCCAAGAGTCGGGAACAGCCAGACCTTCTCGAGACCATGCTCATCGAGGGTGGCGATGCGGGCGTCCTTGTCGCGATACGCGGGACGGACCGGCTCACGCTGCTTGAGCAGTTCGATGGGGTTCTCGTTGTTGGGGTTGCCGCGGAAGTAGTCCTTGAGGACACCGGGGAGTGCCACCGGATCGAAGGTGGGGTTGACCACGGCGTGGCTGACCTTGCCGCCGATGACGTGGTACTGACGTCCGTTGATGGTGCACCACTGGATGGTGCGGGGGCCGGTACGGGGATCGAGATGCCGGGTGAAGGCATCGACGGCCTCGTAGTAGTGGTTGTCGCAATCGAAGACGGGGTATCCGATGTCAGTCATGGCGACAATCTACGACATAACCGCCTCGTCCGACAAAGTTGTGTAGTACAAATTCGCGGATTCGGCCCATGCCGCGTAACAGGCATGAAAGACCTCGCGTGCCCGGGTTCCCGCCCAGTCGGCCGGCAGCAGCTGCGGGGGCAGGGCCGGGTCGACGCTGAGCAGATGACGCCATTCGTGGGCCAGACGGGTTCGCAGTGCGAACGCCTCGCGATCATCGGCGGGTACGACCCCGTCGAACTCGGCGAGAAACGCCTGATGGGCCGCCGCTGCCGTTTCCAGATCCCAGGCCATGGCCACCACCTCGGCGGGGGTCTCGGCGCCATCAATGGTCTCGGCGCTGAACATGAGCACCTGCCCGGCGAACTCCACGCTCTCGAGCAATGCCTCCACCCCAGCACGGGCTTCGAGATCAGCGGCGATCCAGAGACCAGAACTGAGGACGCCGAATCCCTCGAAGTCGAGACCAGTCGCAAGGCGATCACGCGACGCGCGATCGGGGGCCGTTCCGGTGAGAGCCAGCAGAAGGAAGTGGCCGTTCCATGAGGAATCGGGGGCGAACGAACGCTGAAGTCGTTGGGCTGAGGTCTTCACGAGTCGTCGACCCGATGGGGTGAGGCGCCACTTCGTGTACCGACCGACTGACTCACCCTCGAGCCAACCATCGGCCGCCGTGCGGTTGACGGCCTGTCTCGCGGCACGCTCTTCGATGCCGAGCGCGTCGAGCGCACCGACGAGCGTGGCGTTCCATACCGGAGTGTCGCTGGGGCCCACCCATTGGCCGAGCACGCTGATGAGCAGCGACCTCGCGCTGGGTCCACCATCGGATCGACGGCGGGTTGCGGTGACGACGACTCCGTTGCTCACGGCACTGATCGTAGGGGGCGGGGCTACTACTGACCCCACATGCCGGTCGCCACTACGTCAGAGCCCACAGATCATGCGAAGGGGTGATCGCCCTCGATCTCACTGGGCTCGATACCGAGATAGTGCTCGAGATTTCGATGAGTGTTGACCACGCGAATCTCTTCCTGGGCGAGAGTGAGCCGGGTGAAACCGGGCTGATGCAGACCGCGCTGGGCATGACGCAGCAGTGCGAAGTCCTGATCGAGCACCACGCCGAACGACGCTTCACCG
>WLCQ01000064.1 GCA_009705225.1 Actinomycetota bacterium
GATCTCCTCATGACCGGAACCGGCGCCCAGTCGATGATCCTCGAACACGCCGATCTCGCCCGTGTCATGGCTGTTCGTAACGGTCGTCCGATCCTCGTGGTCGATGTGGCCGTGCCTCGTGATGTCGATCCTGCGGCTGCTGATCTCCCGGGAGTCACCCTCCTCGACATGGACGACCTCCGGCGCTTCGCCGAGGCCGGACTCGCCGAGCGTCGTCGCGAGGTCGCATCGGTGCAGGCCATCATCGATGAAGAGGTCGAGCGATTCAGCGCCGTGAGCACCGCTCGTGAGGTCGCACCTCTGGTGTCGGCACTGCATACATTCGGCGAAGAGATCCGCACTGCCGAACTCGATCGGCTCCGTGCCCGCCTCGGTGATCTCGACGCCCGTCAGCTCGAGGCTGTCGAGTCGCTCACCCGCGGCATCGTGGCCAAGCTTCTCCATGAGCCAACCATTGCCCTGAAGGACGCCGCCGGATCGCCGAAGGGCGAGCGCCTGGCCGACGCCCTCCGCGATCTCTTCGAGCTCTAGGGCGCACCCCATGACAACCGGGTCGCTGCATGTCCGCGCCGCCACCCGTGCAAGCGCGCTGGCCCAATGGCAGACCGATGCCGTGTCTGAAGCGCTCATCGATGTTGCTGCTCGTGCCGGACTCACCCTGACCGTTGAGAAGGTGCTGGTCGAAACCACTGCCGATCAGCGACTCGACATCCCGATCCACGCCATGGGTGGCAAAGGGGTGTTCGTGAAGGAGGTGCAGGCCGCGGTTCTCGACGGTCGTGCCGATATCGCCGTGCATTCCGGCAAGGACATGCCGGCCATCACCCCCGAAGGTCTCATCATCGCCGCGGTGCCTCCCCGTGCCGACGCCCGCGATCTACTCATCGGCTCAACGCTCGACGATCTCGTCGACGGTGCTGTTGTCGCCACGGGTTCCATACGGCGCAGGGCCCAACTCGCCCATGCTCGTCCCGATCTCCGCTTCGCTGATCTCCGCGGCAATATCGCAACCCGACTTGCGAAGTCAGTTGATTTCGACGCCATCGTGATGGCGGCGGCCGCAGTCGATCGACTCGACATCGATCTTTCCGATCGCTCCATCGAACTGATGGATCCGGCGGTGATGCTGCCGCAGGTGGCGCAGGGTGCCATGGCCGTCGAATGTCGGAGCGACGCGTCCTCGCTTATCGAACTCCTTGCGCTCATCGAGGACCCGGCGTCGCGTCTCGCTGTCAATGCCGAGCGGTCCTTCCTTGCTGAACTCGGTGGCGACTGCGACCTGCCGGCGGGTGCCTACGCCACGCTGCACGGAAACATCTTGGAAATTGAAGCGATCCTCGCGTCGGAAGATGGCAGCACATTGCTGCGGGAGCGACGTCGGGTGCCGGCCCACGATGCCATTGAGGTGGGACGTGAGCTCGCTCGCCAGCTTCTCGACCATCGCGGCGGCGCTGAGCTGCTACGTCGCTGATGGACGAGGAGTCCATCGAGCGCGAGGTCGGAGTCGGCCCGCATCCGCTTCCGTGGCCCGAAGGCCCAAGGTTCGATCCCGAGCTGCTCCGCGATGGTGATCGGCGCAATGTGCTCGATCAGTATCGCTACTGGACGAACGAGGCCATCGTCGCCGAGCTCGACACGCGTCGGCATCCGTTCCATGTGGCGATCGAGAACTGGCAGCACGATATGAACATCGGAACAGTCGTGCGCACCGCGAATGCGTTCAACGCAGCCGGCGTGCACATCGTGGGGCGTCGTCGCTGGAACCGTCGGGGTGCGATGGTCACCGATCGCTACATGCACGTCTCGCATCACGACAGCATCGATGCGTTGATGGACTGGGCCGCCGCCGAAGGACTCGCCGTCGTGGCGATCGACCTCGTTCCCGGTTCCGTTCCGATCGAGACCGCACTGCTGCCGGAACGATGCGTGCTGGTGTTCGGTCAGGAGGGACCGGGACTCAGCCCCGAGGTCTGCGCCCGTGCTGATCTCGTGTGTTCGATCACCCAGTTCGGGTCCACCCGATCCATCAATGCCGGCGTGGCATCCGGGATCGCCATGCACACGTGGATCCGGCAGCACGCACGTTGAAGCCGTAGCGTCACCGACGTGGACACCGTTTGGATCCTCGGGGACCAGTTGCATCGAGAGGTGGGTGCGTTGCGCGCTCATGCTCCCGGCGAGGTTCGTGTGCTCCTGGTGGAGAGCCGGGCCAAGTTGGCCTCGAAGCGTTGGCACCGGCAACGGGCGCATCTGGTGCTCGCGTCCCTGCGTCGCTTCGTGCTCGAACTGAGGGCGGAGGGGTTTGAGGTCGACCATCGCGTCGCCGAGTCGCTCAGTGTCGGAGTCGCGGAGCACCGGGCCGAGTTCTCACCGGGTCGGGTCCTGGCCATGAGCCCGATGTCGTTCGACGGCGAGCGCATGCTCGAACGCAATGGCGTCACGGTGCTGCCCAACGAGCAGTTCCTCTGTTCCGCCGATTCGTTCGCCGCGTGGGCGGATGGCCGTCGAACGATGCGGATGGAGGACTTCTACCGCTGGCAGCGCACGCGCATCGGAGTGCTTATGGACGCCGGTGAGCCCGCAGGAGGCCGGTGGAATTTCGACGCCGACAACCGTGAACCGCCGCCCACCGACGGACGCCGTTGGCCCGAATCGGTGCGGGACCCACTCGACGCACTCGATGCCCGCGTGATGATCGATGTCGAACGCTGGTGCCCCGACCTGTTCGGGGCGCCACCCGACGGTACCTGGGCAACAACGCGAGCTGGTGCGCTGGCCCGGCTGCACCATTTCATCGACGAGGTGCTCCCACTGTTTGGCCCGCATGAGGACGCCATGTTGCGCTCCGAGTGGAAGTTGGCCCATTCAGCGCTCAGCCCTGCGCTCAATCTCGGTCTGTTGCACCCCGGAGAGATCATCGCCGCCGCCGAACTCGCCTATCGCGAAGGCCGTGTTCCCATCGCCTCGGCCGAGGGGTTCATCCGTCAGGTGATGGGCTGGCGTGAGTACGTGTGGGGTCTTTACACGCTCTGGATGCCCGAGTACCGCGCGAGCAACGCGCTCGAAGCCGATCTGCCGCTTCCTCCGGCGTTCCTCGGCGGCACCACCGAACTGGCGTGTGTTTCACACACCATCGCCGGCCTCGAGGCCCGAGGGTGGGTGCATCACATCGAACGGCTCATGGTTCTCGGCAACCTTGCGCTCACCGCGGGAGTACGACCCGATGCCATGGTCGACTGGATGTGGGCCTCGTTCGTGGACGGCGCGGAATGGGTGATGTTGCCCAATGTTCTGGGCATGGCGCTGTATGCCGATGGTGGACGCATGGCCACCAAGCCCTATGCATCGGGCGGTGCGTACATCAATCGCATGAGCGACCACTGTGGTGACTGTCGGTTCGACCCGAAGAAGCGCACCGGCACCGACGCCTGTCCGTTCACCACGTTGTACTGGGACTTCCTCGCCCGCAACGAGTCAGCGCTTCGGGGGAACAACCGCATGGGTAATCAGTTGGGCTCCATGCGCAAGCTCAAGGACCTTGATGCCGTGCGCGAGCGCGCTGTCGAGGTGCGTGATCGTCTGTCGCGCGGCACCCTCTGACAAGTTCACTGATCAGCTGACCGAGTCGACCTCGTAGCCGGCCTCGACCACGGCGGCTCGCACAGCATCTTCTGCGGCTGATCCCTCGACGACGACAACCCGCGCATCGATGTCGACGATGGCAGAGTCGACTCCAGCCACCTCGCGTACCTCGGCCTCGATCGCGTTCTTGCAATGTCCGCAGGAGATGCCGGGCACGGAGTAGGTGAGTGTGGTCATGGTTGCTCCTCGGGGTGACGATTCGAGTTGTGGATCGGGCGGTGGTTCATCGTCGCAGGCCTTTGAAGCGGCGCAGGCGAAGTGAGTTGGAGACGACAAATACCGAGGAGAACCCCATGGTGCCAGCGGCGATCATCGGGTTGAGCACGCCGAACGCCGCCAACGGAATGGCAGCCACGTTGTAGGCGAAAGCCCAGAACAGGTTGCCCTTGATGGTGGAGAGCGTGCGTCGTGAGAGGGCGATGGCATCGGCTGCGGCGCGCAGATCGCCGCTCACGATCGTGAGGTCACTGGCCTCGATGGCCACGTCGGTGCCGGTGCCGATGGCGATGCCGAGATCGGCCTGGGCCAGTGCGGGCGCATCATTGATGCCATCGCCAACCATGGCGACCACATGGCCGGCCTCCTGGAGGCGTCGGACCTCGGCCACCTTGTCGGCCGGCAGCACCTCGGCAACGACGTGGTCGACACCGACCTCGGCGCCGATGTATTCGGCGGCCCGGCGGTTGTCGCCCGTAAGCAGCACCACTTCGAGGCCGAGCTCATGTAATTGGCGAACGGCCTGCGCACTGGTGTCCTTGAGTCGATCGGCGACAACGAGCACACCGCGGGCCGGGAGTTGATCGTCATCGCGGCCATCGACGCTCCATCCGGCGACGACCGCAGTGCGCCCGGCTGTCTCAGCGGCATCGATCGCGGCGATCAGTTCCGGGGCGATCGAGGTGAATAGTGATGGTCGACCAACACCAACCCGTGTCTCGGCGCCGCTGGAGGCCAGCTTGACGGCGGTGACACCCCGACCCGGATGGTTGGTGAACCTGATGATCTCGGCCGCGGTGGTGAGGCCGGGGGTATCGGCTTCGGCGGCGGCGACGATGGCCGCAGCGATCGGGTGTTCGGAACGGGCTTCGACTTCAGCAGCAATGTTGCGCACGACCTCAGGACTTTCACCCGTCATGGCGATGATGTCGACCAGTTCCATGCGACCCTCCGTAAGGGTTCCGGTCTTGTCGAGTACGGCGATGTCCACCCGTCGGGTCTGTTCGAGCACCTCGCCACCTTTGATGATGATGCCGAGCTGGGCGCCTCGTCCGGTTCCCACCATGATGGCGGTAGGAGTGGCGAGGCCGAGCGCGCATGGGCAGGCGATGATGAGCACCGCGACCGCCGCACTGAACATCTCGTTGGCATCGTGGCCGGTGGCTGCCCAGCCGATGAGGGTGAGCACCGCGATTGCCAGCACGATCGGGACGAACACACCAGCCACACGGTCGGCGAGTCGCTGGATTGGGGCGCGAGAACCCTGCGCGTCCTCCACGAGTTTCACGATCTGGGCCAGTGCGGTGTCGGCACCAACACGAGTGGCCTCGACGACGAGGTGCCCGTTGGCATTGATGGTGGCGCCGGCGACCTCGTCGCCCGGTCCGACCTCAACGGGGACTGGTTCGCCGGTGAGCATCGCCATGTCGATCGCCGAGTGCCCGTCGACCACCCGACCGTCGGTGGCGATCTTCTCGCCGGGGCGAACCACGAATCGCATGCCGACGGTGAGCGACTCGAGGGGGACCTCGGTGCCGTCCTCGAGTCGGGCGGTCTTGGCGCCGAGTTCGGCGAGTTTTCGGATTGCGTCGCCACTGCGGCGTCGGGCCCTGGCTTCGAACCATTTACCAAGCAGGATCAGGGCGATGATCACGCCGGCTGTTTCGAAATACACATGCGGAGCATTCGTTGTCGAACCGTCGCCCATGCCCGGCATCGATCCCATCGACGTGCTGCTCTCATCGGCGGCGCCGAGGAACACCAGCGCAATGGTGGACCACAGCCAAGCGGCGAGCGTGCCCATCGAAACGAGGGTGTCCATGGTGGCGGTGCCGTGGCGCAGGTTGATGGCCGCGGCCCGATGGAATCCCCAACCGCTGAAGAACACCACGGGCGTGGTGAGAGCGAAGGCGACCCATTGCCAGTTGTGGAACATGAGCGCGGGGATCATCGAGATGAGCAGAGTGGGAGCGGTGAGCACCACAGCCACGATGAGCCGACGGGTGAGTACCGAGATGTACTTGGCCTCGAGCGCCGCCTGATCATCGACCTCTGGTACTGAGTACCCGAGGCTTTCGATCCTGGCTTTGAACGCATCAGCGGTGATTGCTGCGGGGTCGAACACGATGGTGGCTCGGGCAGCGGCGAGATTGACGTCCGCTCGCTCCACGCCTTCGAGTTTGCTGAGGCCCTTGCCAATGCGAGTGGCACACGCTGCGCAGGTCATACCTTCGATGGGCAGATCAAGACGCGTGGTGGCATCGGCGGCAGTGGCCATGTTCCAAGTCTATGGAGCGGAGACCGGCTTCACCTTGGAGGTCTCACCATCGCCACGATGATGCGACCGTCGATCACCTCGGTGAGTGAGGAGTCATACACATAGCCCTCGGGATGGGTGAAGTCGGCGAGCGCGTCGGGTTCATCGGCACCGGATTCAAGAATGAACCGAACGAGCGCGCCCTTGAGCAACTTGTTCCAGTGGTTGACGGTGGTGAACCTGCGGGGTTGTCCCTTGGTGCGGTCCGCCTCATCGAGGAACTTCACGCTCATTGTTCGGGCCGTGGCTTCGGTTGGGCACGCCCAGGCGTTGTCATGCTCCTTGGGCAGCAGGTTCCACAGCACCCGGCCCTCGAGCATCGGGGAGAGAGCCTTGGTGAGCGGCGCTCGCCACAGCAGCGACACATTGCCGACACCGGGCAGCGAGCCGCCCATCTTGAGCTTGTAATCGGGGATGGGGTCGCCGGGCATCACGGCGCCGAACAGGCCGCTGAAGATGACTACGTCGGAATCCAAACGACTGCGGGCCCGCTTCGGGAGGCTCACTGCATCGAGCGCGTCGTAGAGCACACCGTCGTAACGATCGATCGCCGCCGTTGTGGGGGAGCGCCTTACCCCGCGGTTGGTAGCGGTGCTGGCGGCGAGCGCTGAGCCCTTCACGCTGAGCAGTTTCGCCCGATCATTCTCGGGAGCACGCATGGCTGCGAGCAGTGCGGTGATGACCTTCTTGCGAGCGGCATCAAGGATGGGGAACGAGCAGGAACCGGCGCTCCAAGCCGGTCCATCGCCACCGGGACGCTTCCCCTCGGAGGGGGGGAGCAGGATGACGGGGCGTTCGGGCATGGCCGCAATACTGCCCCAAGTGGTAGAAAGAGAGTCCCAACAGCCGCACAGGACGGCTGTCGACCAGGACCTGAACCGAAGGAGGTGACGCCATATGCCTACGAGCGAACCCCCAAGTACCTCGACCGCACAACGCGCCACCTCGCTTCATCGCCGCTAACCAGCGCCGTTCCGCACGACTCGTGCGATCCACGGTCTCGCCGCGAGCGAGGAGGTGTGACCTGTCCCGTTCACGCCGATCATTCCTGTGGAGTGCGTCATGCCGCAGACCCTGCATGCCCCCCAACTTCTGACCCAGCGCCGCAAGCAGCGCACGAAGCGACTCCTCGCGCTCGAGGCCGTCGCTGATTCGCTCGTCTCGGTGGCCGGTCTCACCGGCGCTCCCGTGGTTCATCGCTCGGGTGTCGAGGTCGGCCGTCTCGTCGACGTCGTGGTGCGGTGGGAAGGCGAGTCCTATCCGCCTCTCACCGGCATTGTGGTTCGCGTCGGTCGCCGTCTGGCCTGGGTGAAGGCCGACAAGATCGACGAGTTCGCCCAGCGCCGGGTCGTGCTGCGTTCAGCCAAGTTCGATCTCCGTGATTTCGCCCGCCGCGACAACGAGGTGAAACTCGTCGACGATGTGATCGATCATCAGATGGTCGACGTCGATGGTGTGCGTGTATTCCGTGCCGCCGATCTCTTCCTCGCCCGGGTTGGCGGTGGGTACCGCCTCGTGGGTGCCGATGTCGGCTTCTCCACCCTGCTTCGTCGACTCGGACCGGCACGTTGGCGCGGCGCTCCGCATCCCGATCGACTCATCGACTGGGCCGCCATCCAACCGTTCAGTGATCCCGGCGAACCAGTGCGTCTCACCCGCGCCAATAACGAACTCAAACGATTGCGGCCCGGAGAACTCGCCGATCTTCTCGAAGAACTCGGTCGATCGCAGCGTCAGGAACTGCTCGACGCGCTCGATGCCGAGACTGCCGCCGATGCCCTCGAGGAGATGGAGAGCGACGAACTCGCATCGCTGTTGCGCGAAGTCGATCCGGGCAGGGCCGCCGAGCTCGTGGCGTCGATGGAACCGGACGAGGCTGCCGAAGCGCTGCGCGACCTCGACGACGAGACCCGTGACGAACTTCTCGAAGCCATGCCGCAGGAGGTCGCCGACTCCCTGGTCGGTCTTCTCGATTACGACGAGGAGACCGCAGGTGGTGTCATGACCACCTCGATGCTCGTACTCGAAGGTGATGCCACGGTCGCCGAGGCGCGTCGTCAGCTCAAGGAGCGCCCCGACAGCAGCGATTTCGATGGCGTGCTGGTCGTCGATGCGGACGGGGTGTTGGTCGACGACCTGCGCATCGTTGAGTTGTTCACCGCTGAGCCTGATCAGCAACTCCGTGAACTCACCGGGGCGCCGTGGCCGGTCACGGTGGCGGCTGATGTGATGCTCGAAGAGGTCGTTGAGGCCTTTGTCGAGAACCGCGGATCGTCGGTGGTCGTGGTCGATGAGGATCAGCGACCGATCGGCCGCATCCTCGCCGACGATCTCGTCGACGCCCTGATCCCCGATGACGAACGCGGTTTCCGACCCTTCGCCGGACTGCTCTCGTAGGGCTCCGCCATGCCGCTGCCCGTGCCGAACCCTGTGCCGACCCCCGGCGACCCGTCGAAGCCTCGTGCGGTCGCGCGACGTCGGCCGCGGTGGCTGTTGTGGCTCATGGTGCTCGGCCCGGGTCTTATCGCGGCCAACGCCGGTAACGACGCCGGTGGTATCGCCACCTATGCCTCAGCGGGTGCCGAGTTCGGCTATCGCACCCTGTTCGTCATGGCGCTGGTCACCATCGCATTGGTGGTGGTGCAGGAAATGTCAGCGCGTCTCGGTGCTCACACCGGCGAGGGACTCATGTCGCTCATCCGCGAACAGTTCCCGCTGCGGCTCTCAGCCTTCGCCATCGTTGCGCTGCTCATCGCCAACCTCGGTCTCGTCGTCTCCGAGTTCGCCGGTATCGGAGCCGCATTCGAACTGTTCGGTGTCTCGCGCTACATCTCGATCCCGCTCGGTGCGCTCGTGATCTGGGCGGTCGTGGTGTTCGGCAACTATCGCTATGCGGAGCGCGTGTTCCTCGTGCTCGGACTCGCGTTCATCACGTATCCCATCGCTGCAGTTCTCGGCAAGCCCGACTGGGGTGCGGTGGCGAGCAACACGTTCATCCCGCACATGCTCGGCACCAAGGAGTTCCTGTTCCTTGTCGTTGCGCTCATCGGCACAACGATCACGCCGTATATGCAGCTCTATCAAGCCGCTGCGGTGGCTGATCGTGGCGCCGGACCTGAGGAGTACCGCATGGTGCGGATCGACACAATCACTGGTGCGATCTTCGCCAACATCATCTCGATGGCGATCATCATCGCTACCGCTGCGGCCATCGGGGGCAGCGGCCCACTCGGTTCGGCCAAGGAGGCTGCGCAGGCGCTCGAACCAGTGGCCGGTTCCGGGGCCGAGATCCTCTTCGGCGTTGGCCTGCTCGGTGCGTCAGCGCTGGCTGCCGCCGTGGTTCCGTTGGCCACCTCCTACGCAGTGGCCGAAGCTCTCGGTGTCGAGCGTTCGGTGTCGCGCACCTTCCGTGAAGCACCGTTGTTCATGGGGCTCTTCACCGCTTTGGTTGTCGTGGGTGCGGGAGTAGCGCTCGTGCCGGGCAATCTCATCGATCTGCTCCTCAACATGCAGGTGCTCAACGGAATCATCACGCCCATCATCCTCACGTTCATCCTCATACTTGCGAATCGTCGGGGCGTACTCGGTGCAGCCGTGAACGGTCCGAAGTTCCGTGTGGTGGCGTTCATCTGTGTCGTGGTGATCGCTGTGCTCGCGTTCGTCGTACTGGTGCAGACCGTCGCTGGTTGGTTCGGGATCGGATAGCTGGTCATGCAACCGACCCACTATGTGCGCATCTGGGCCGACCACGCGGGGGAGTCTCATTTCGAGGATGTCTCCCTCGACGTTTCCGTCTCACCCGCCGAACCGGGTGTTGCCGAGTTGTGGGTGTCGAACCCAGTGGATGTGGATCGCGCCCATTTCGTCACGGTGCAGGCGTTCGACCAGGAGCCCGATTGGCATTGCGCGCCACGCCGTCAGTTCGTGGTGTTCCTCGATGGTTGGGTGCGCATCACGGTGAGCGACGGTGAATCACGGACGCTCCCCGCTGGAACTGTGGTGCTGGTGGAAGACGTATCCGGTCGGGGTCATGTCACCGAGCATGAGCCCGGCGAGCGCCGGGTGCTGCTGCTGCCACTCGTGGCCACAGCAGAGTGACGACGAGTGCCGCTCCCATCACGGCGATCTCGAAGGAGAGAAGCGAGAGCCGGAAAGAGAACTCCCTCTCGAATGACCAGGCCGATCGGTAGCGGAACATGCCGACGTACACCGAAGTCTGAAACACGAGCGCAACCCAGAACGCCACCTTCGGCTTCCACCACAGCAGCACGGGCAGGGCGATCAGTTCAATGACGATGGTTCCCCAGATGACGAGGTTGATCGGGAGATGATCGAAGAAGAGTAACGGACCGCGTTCGAACACTCTGCCGGATCGGAACGCTGGATGCAGTTTCGCGATGCCGGTGAAGACCCACATCACGGTGAGCTGAACCTTGAGCAATAGAACCATCTGCCGCGGTGACGGGAACAGAGCGAGGATCGCTGCGATCGACATGATCAGGTACTCGTGGGCGCTGACCGTCGTGAGCAGGTAGACGACGGCCGTGATGGCCGCACCCACTCGGCGATTGATCAGCAACGCGCCAACGCAGAGCGCCGATAGGACGGCCTCGGTGGTCTCTCCGTCGAAGTATCGACATACGGCGTTGACGGCGATGGACGCGATGAGCGTCCATCGGATCACCTGCTGTACATCGTCCAGCTGAAACGGTAGAACGCGGTCTTCAAATCGGGGTTCTGCACCAGAATCTGACCTACGACTGGTAGGGCCACGAGCAGCAGAATCGCGAGTGTCATCATCCATTTCGGCCTCTCGGGGTCAGTGCTCGGGCCACCGCTGGTCGGCGTTTGCTGCTGCCGGAACTCGGGCACCTGTGGATCGCTCATCGGTCGGTGACGCTACTTCCTGCGCACAGTGCGGGATCGTCCTGTACCGGTTGCACTCGGGCGTAGTCCCTTGAGGAGAGTGTCGATGAGCGACCCGTACATGGCCGTCGTGTCATCGACCAGGCACATGTCGACGATTTCGAGAGCGACGGCGCCGTGCGTCGCGGCCCACAGTTGCTGGGCGATCTCCCGGGCATCACCATGGCGCACCTCGCCGGCATGGATCGCTCGGTCGACACCGCGGATGAGCACGGCGAAGGATTCGGCTGCGATGACGAGTGAGCCGTCGGTCGGGGTGAAGTTGGGGACTTCGCGCAGGAACATCACGGCATAGGTGGTCCGGTGATCGAGCGCGAACCGGCGGTAGGCGAGCAGGCCCGCGCGCAGTCCTTCGATGGGGTCGTCGATGTCGAGTCCGATCGACACCGATCGGGTGAGTTCCTCGAAGCCCCGACGAAAGACGATGTCGATGACGCCGTTCTTGTCTCCGAAGTGGTTGTAGATGCCCATCGGGGCGATTCCGGCCTCGGCGGCCAGACCACGCACGGTGAGCGCAGCCGGGCCATTGCTGGCCAGAAGGCGCAGCGCTGCCTCAACCACTGCGTTCTCGATCTCGATCGAGGGGGTTCGGTGACGAACTGCAGTCATGGGTGGACGATAACAGAACAGCGTTCTACAGTTATGGCACACTGTTCTCTACTCTTGAATGTCCTCGTGGATCATCCCGCTTGGACATCCCACCTGGGCGCCCTGCTCAACAAGAACTCCCGACGAGGTCACGCTGTGAATGCCGAAGTCATCCATCGCCGCCGCTGGCTCATCCTCACGGTGCTCGCGGCCAGCGTGTTCCTCGTGGTGGTGGACAACACCATCGTCAATGTGGCGCTACCCCGGCTCAGTAGCGATCTCGGCGCCTCCACGACCGAGCTCCAGTGGATCGTCGATGCCTACAGCTTGGTATTCGCCGGTCTGTTGCTCACCGGTGGCGCTATCGGTGACCGGCTCGGTCGCAAAGGTGCGCTGCAGATCGGCCTCGTCGTCTTCGCGGCCATGAGCACGCTTGGTGCCTTCGCCCAAACCTCCGGGCAGCTCATCGCCGCCCGAGCAGCAATGGGGATCGGAGCAGCGCTTGTCTTCCCGGCCACGCTCGCCATCCTCACCAACGTGTTCACCGACCCGACCGAGCGGGCCAAGGCCATCGGTGCTTGGTCGGCGGTCTCAGGTGCGGCGGTGGCGTTCGGACCCATCACTGGTGGGCTGCTGCTGGAGCATTACTGGTGGGGTTCGGTGCTGCTCGTAAACCTGCCGATCGTGGCGATCGCCATCATCGCCGGAGCCTTCCTGGTGCCCACCTCACGCGATCCCGAGGTCAGTCGTTTCGATATCCCCGGGATTCTTCTGTCGATCTCAGGTATCGGACTGCTGGTGTTCACGGTTATCGAAGGCCCGCATTGGGGCTGGAACTCACCCACCACGCTCGGCGGATTCGCAGCATCTCTCGCACTCCTCGCCGGTTTCGTGCTGCGCGAATTGCGCACCGATCACCCGATGCTCGACGTGCGGGTCTTCCGCATCGCCCGCTTCAGCGCCGCCGCAGGATCCATCGCTGTGGCGTTCTTCGCACTGTTCGGATTCATCTTCCTTGCGACCCAATATTTCCAGTTCGTCCGTGGCTACAGCACGCTCTCGGCCGGTCTGCATACGTTGC
>WLCQ01000065.1 GCA_009705225.1 Actinomycetota bacterium
CACGGAGTCGGCGGGCACCACACACGACCCCATGGCATCAACCACACGAATCAACTGCTCGAGCAACACCTCGAACGAACCCGAACACGCCCGACCACCACCGACCGCACCAACATCACTCTCCAGGCCAGCGACATCGGCCGCAGCACCATCAACAGCGATATCGGGTCGAGTGACATCGGGTCCCACAGCTTTGGGTCCGGCAGCATTGGCGCTCGTGCGAAACCGGCCGGCGGGTTCTTCGGATGGGGGTTCAGTGGCGGTTCGGTGATCGAACATGTGTTCGATATTAGGAACCGGGTGTGACACCCGGCATGGGTCATTCGGCCCAATCCCGTAGGTGCACTGCGGCTTCCGGACGGCCCGGAACCCATGTGTCTCATGAGCGCGAGGTGTCTCAGTAATCCGAGGTGTCGCAGCAGCGCGGGTGCTGGAGGTGTTTAGGTGTAGAGGTGCGGGGGTGCGGAAGACCTGAAGCCTGGGGTCTCAGAAACTCCGGTTGCTCAGAAGCACACCAGCGCACTTGCTCGGCACACGGACAAGCACTCGCTCATGGGCGCAGGCCGTCGGCATGCGCGTCCTCTGGCCCTTCGTGCTTGCCCTTCGTGCTGGCCCTTCGTGCCGAGCCCTCGTTCCGGCCCAACCTGCCGAGCCCCCGTTCCAGCTCTTCGCTCCGACCCATCCGCCCGATCGTGGCCTCGGTATCGTCTGAGGAATGCGCCTCCCAGAACCCACTGCGAGCGGCGAGTGGTCACCTGCACTTCCCGGACTCGAACGGCTGCCGTTGCGCTGGGTGGTGCTCGTCCAACTCGTCGTCACGGTCTTGATGGTGGGGATGATCTGGACGGTGCACGTCGTGCATTACGACCTGTTCCCGTTGGTCGGCCCGCAGTTCTGGGACGCCTATGAACATGCACATGTGGATCGGATCGGAAAGGTGCTTTTCGGTCCATGGCTGATCGAGGGTCTCTGCGTGCTGGTCCTTCTGCTCGCCCATCCCAAACGAATGCGGGTGCTCGCGCTGATCAGCGCGTTCTTGATGCTTTTCATCCTCATCGACACCGCGGCATTCTCGGCACCAGCACATGGTGTTCTGCTCGACCATTGGGATCAGCAGACCTACGACGACCTGATGGTCGTCAATCTCATCCGGGCATGGCTCTGGACGGCGAAGGGCGTCGTCGCGGTCTGGATGATGGTTGAGGTCCTTCGGGTTCGATCATCGATCTCCGTCAGCCGGGTCTGACCCCGGATCCCCGCTGCCGCATGCGGGGAGACGGTACTGAAACCGATCTGGCGGCTACGTTGCCCGCATGCGAGTGCTCGTGGTCGATGATGAGGTCGAACTGGCCGATGCCGTGGCGCGGGGTCTGCGGCGGGAGGGCTATGCCGTCGATGTCTCCAACGATGGTGCCGACGCACTCGAGAAGGCCGTCTTCAACGGCTACGACCTCATCTGTCTCGACATCACGATGCCCGGCATGGATGGTCGCCAGGTCTGTCGGAGCATCCGCCAGCATCCGTTTGAGCCCCAGCCGCGCATCCTGATGCTCACCGCTCGCGATGGCATCGACGATCGCGTCGGTGGACTCGATGACGGTGCCGATGATTACCTCGTGAAGCCGTTCGCCTTCCCTGAACTGCTGGCCCGGGCACGATCACTGCTTCGTCGCGACACTGCAGTCACTTCTTCGGTGTTGCGCGTTGGCGACATCGAACTCGACGCTGCTCGCCATCGGGCCCGGCGCGGTGATCGCCCACTCGAACTCACCGCGAAGGAGTTCGCGCTGCTGCGATTCTTCATGAGCCATCCCGGCGATGTCCTCTCCCAGGAGACCCTGCTCGAGCACGTTTGGGATGAGCACGCCGATCCGTTCACCAACACCGTGCGGGTCACAGTTGGCACGTTGAGGCGCAAACTGCAGGTTGACGACGAAACACCCGCCATCGAGACCGTCATCGGTCGGGGCTACCGGCTCGAAGCCTGATGACTTCCAGTTCCGAACCCGTCGACGCAGAGGGCCTCGCGCCGATCGCGCCGATCGCGCCGATCACACCACTCGCGACGGAACCGGACGCACAGGTCCACACCCGGTTGCATTCCCGCGGGCAGCGCCTCGCGGAACATCTCCCCAACTGGATGGGCTCTATCCGATTCCGGCTCACCGTGATCTCCTCCACGGTGATCTTCGGCCTCGCCGCCCTCGTAATCGCGGTCATCTATTTCGGCCTGCGCCACTCCCTGCAGAACCAACAGATCTCTGCGCTCATCGTGCAGATCCCCGGGGGGCCAGTGCTGATCAAGCCCGATCAAGCCCAACTCATCCAGGCGCAGGTCAAGGCCCAGACCCTCGATTCGCTGCGTCTTTACTCGTTCACCGCGCTGTTGGTGCTCTTCTTTCTGAGCCTTGTTGTGGGTTGGCTGGTGAGTGGTCGGATGCTGCGCCCGATCGGACAGATCACGGCGGCGGTGCGTCGCATCCAGGCGAGCGATCTCTCGCAGCGGATCAATCTCGGCGGACCCGACGATGAACTCCGGCGACTCGCCGACACCTTCGATGACATGCTCGGACGGGTTGACGATGCCTTTGAGGGCCAGCGCCGGTTCATTCATGAAGCGAGTCATGAACTGCGCAATCCGCTTGCCGTCATCCGCACCAATCTCGAGGTCACACTCTCCGACCCGGATGCGAACGTCGAGGACCTACGTCACACTGCCGAGGTCGTTGAACGTTCCACTGAGCGGATGACCCGGCTCGTCGACGATCTGCTCGTCTACGCACGCAAGGGCACGCTTTCGATCGCTCGTGATCCGGTGGATGTGGGCGCACTCATCACCGAGGCGGCCGATGAATTCGCCGTCACTGCTGATCTCGCCGGTATCCATCTGGCCCGTGAGGCGGTCAACGGGTTGTGGGTGCTCGGCGATCGACTCGCACTTCGTCAGGCTTTGGCGAATCTGCTGGCCAATGCCGTGCGCTACACCCCGTCGGGTGGATCGATACGAGTGCGGGCCGGTCGGGAGAGCGCGTGGATCTGGATGTCGGTCGAGGATCAGGGCCCCGGTATCGCTGACGCTGATCAGGACCGGGTCTTCCAACGGTTCTGGCGCGGCGATCCCCAGGAAGGTCGTGAGCAGGGTCGTAGTGGACTCGGACTGACCATTGTGCGACAGATCGCCGAGGCCCACGGCGGCGAAGCGAAGTTGGCGTCGGTCCTGGGGCAGGGCTCGGCGTTCGCACTCTGGCTTCCGGCGCTTCCGGCGCCCACTGCTGCGCCTGAGTTCGATTCGACGACATCACAGGATTGATCCCCGACTTTCGCTGCGTTTTCGTCGGTGTTCTCTACGGTGCGGCCATCGAACTACTCCCATCAGCCCATCTGGGCCACATGCGAGATCGATCCACACGCTGATCACGCCTGATCCGCACCATCTCCGGCGAACTCGTCGCCGGAACCTTCGCCCACAGGAGCCGTCATGACCTGGGAGAACCAGCCCCCCGCCTCGCCGCCGCCCCCGCCGCCCCCGCCAGCGGTCCAGCCGGTCGCGCCCTCGATGCAACCGCCGCCCCCGCCGCCTCCGCCCGCACCGCCAAGTTCGCCGTTCGCTCCGATCACCGAGCCGATGGCACCGCCCGTTGCCCCTGCCCCGCCTGCACCGCCGAGCTGGGCTGTTCCGCCGTCAGCGGCTCCGGTCCCCCCGACCGGTGGCGTACCGCCCGTTGGCCCCCCGACATGGGGGACCGGAGCCCCAACACCTCCGCCGGCGCATAGCGGCAACACTTCCGCACCTCGTCGGCGCCATCGGGCGCTGCGTGCCCTGGTGGCCACGGTGATCGTGCTGGGTCTGTTCGGCGGCGGTTTCGGAGTGCGTTCGCTCTTCAAGGACTCGAACACCACGTTCGTCAATGGAGCGAGCCAGACCTCCACCCCGATGGTCACGATCGACCCGGGTCAGGAACCCGTCGCCGCTGTTGCCCTCACGGTCAGTCCGTCGGTGGTGCAGATCGATACCAGCCAGGGTCTCGGCTCGGGCGTGGTCTATGACGCGTCCGGCCTTGTCATGACCAACGCGCACGTCGTGGGCTCCGAGACCACCGTCATCGTTCGCACCGCTGATGGAAAGAGCCACTCCGGTCAGGTGCTCGGCGCCGACACGGGAACCGATATTGCGGTTGTGCGGGTCAGCGGCCTCAATGTTCCAGTGGCGGCGCTCTCGCAGGCCAAGCCGATGGTCGGCCAGATCACGGTGGCGGTCGGCAGCCCATTCGGCCTCACCCAGTCGGTCACCTCGGGCATCGTCTCGGCAGTGAACCGTCCGGTCGACAATGACAAGGGCGTCGTCGTGAACATGATCCAGACCGATGCGTCGATCAATCCGGGCAACTCGGGAGGCGCGCTCGCCGACCGTGCCGGGCAGATCATGGGTATCAACACCGCCATCTTCAGCCAGACCGGTGAGAACAACGGCATCGGTTTCGCCATCCCGATCGCCACCGCCAAGAACGCCGCCGACAAGTTGGTGGCGGGTCAGTCGGTGGCCAAGGCCGGTCTGGGACTCACGGGTCCCAGTACCACCCCGAACGGGGCCAGCGGTGCCTACGTGAAGAGCGTGACTCCGGGTGGTCCGGCCGACACGGCTGGTATCAAGCCCGGCGATCTCATCACCGCTGTCGACGACACCACGATCCACGCCTTCGATGAACTCCGGGGCACGATCAGCGCCTACAACCCCGGCGACACGGTGACGGTGACCATCGAACGCGACGGTCAGAGTTCCGAGGTCGAGGTCACGTTGGGAACCCTCGGGACCAAGTGAGCTGATCCGATTTCGTCTGATCCCCGGACTCATCGTCACGGGTGACTCCCAGGGATCAGACCGGTACTCCCGGCACCTCCAACGGGGGAGTTCGATGGGGCCGCTCGGCGGCCCCATCGACGCGTCCGGCCACGTGGAGTGGTTGGAGAGGACCACTAGGCTGGCTCCCTCATGTCTCAGGTGCTCATCATCGCTCTGGTCCTGGTCGTGCTGCTCGGCACGGGTCTGGGTCTCGTCGTCAGCCGTCGTCGTGGTCGTTCCGGAATCCTCGAACCGCCGTCGCCGGCTCCGGTCCGCCCGGCGCGCACGACCCTCGTCGAGCCCGAGGTCCCCCCGGCTTCAGAGCCCGACGCCGCAACTGTTGACGTCGGCACGACCGAACCGGCAGTCGAGTCCGAATCAGAACCCGAATCCGAAGCCAAGCTTGAGCCCGAACCGGCTCCAGAGCCGCAACCCGAGCCCGAACCGCGGGTCATCGAGAAGCCCCGCTTCCGCGACCGGCTCTCCAAGGCTCGCAATGCTCTGTCGGGCTACATGGGCGCTATCGGTGGCCGCTCCAAGATCGATGCCGAAACCTGGGACGAGCTCGAGGAGGCGTTGATCCTCGCCGACGTGGGTGTCAACGCCACACAGGAACTGCTCACTCATCTTCGGGCGCAGGTGAAGGCGCAGGGCCTGAGCACCGGCGAGGAACTGCTCACCGCGCTGAAGGCCGAACTCACCGTCCGTCTTACTGGCTTCGACCGTGAACTGCACTTCAGCGATGCCGAGGGCCCCACGGTATGGCTGTTCGTGGGTGTCAACGGCGTGGGCAAGACCACCACGATCGGCAAGCTCGGCGCTCGTGAGGTCGCCGCCGGTCATCGCGTGATCATGGCGGCGGGCGACACCTTCCGCGCTGCCGCAGCCGAGCAGCTCGGCATGTGGGCCGATCGAGCTGGAGCCGAACTGGTACGCGGCAACGAAGGTGGCGATCCGAGTGCGGTGATCTTCGACGGTGTCGCTGCGGCAGCGGCTCGCGGTGCTGATCTGGTACTCGGCGATACCGCCGGTCGTCTGCACAACAAGACCAATCTGATGGAAGAACTGCGAAAGGTGCGCCGGGTCGCCGATCAGGGTGCGGGCACTGTCACCGAGGTGCTGCTCGTGCTCGACGCCACAACGGGCCAGAACGGTCTGGTGCAGGCCCAGCAGTTCACCGATGCGGTCGAACTCACCGGCGTCGTGCTCACCAAACTCGATGGTTCGGCCAAGGGCGGCATCGTCATCGCCATCCATGAACAACTCGGCATCCCCGTTAAGGCCGTCGGCCTCGGCGAAGGGATCGACGATCTCGTACCCTTCGATGCGGCCGAGTTCGTCGACGCACTCTTCTCCTGATCCACCTGATCCACATGATCTCCCCAGCTCTCCCCGAACGGAACTGATCCATGTTCGAAGCACTCTCTGATCGTTTTGAAGGCGTCCTCGGCCGCCTGCGTGGCAAGGGCCTACTCACCGAGGCCGATGTTGACGACGCAATGCGCGAGATCCGGCTCGCGCTGCTCGAGGCCGACGTCAACTTCACCGTCGTCAAGAATTTCGTCGCCCGGGTGCGCGAGCGTGCCCTCGGCGAGGAGCTCTCCAAGGCCCTGAACCCGGGCCAGCAGGTCGTCAAGATCGTCAACGAGGAACTCACCCGCACCCTCGGTGGCGAGACCATACGCATCGCCTACAGCGCCAAGCCGCCCACTGTGGTTCTCATGGCCGGCCTGCAGGGTTCGGGTAAGACCACCAACTCGGCCAAGCTCGCCCGCTGGTTCAAGAGCCAGGGTCGCCATCCGCTGCTCGTCGGTGCCGATCTCCAGCGCCCTGCGGCAGTCGAGCAGTTGCGCACGTTGGGTCGCCAGCTCGAAGTTCCGGTGTTCTCTGAAGCCACCGATCCTGTGGCGGTTGCCGCGGCCGGTATCGCCGAGGCTCGTCGCACAGGTCGCGATGTTGTCATCGTCGATACTGCCGGCCGTCTCGCCATCGATGCCGAGCTCATGGACGAGGTACGACGCATCTCTGAAGCGGTGAACCCGAACTACACGTTCCTGGTCATCGACGCCATGACCGGTCAGGACGCCGTCACCACTGCCGAGGCTTTCCATCAGACACTCGAACTCGACGGTGTCATCCTCACCAAGCTCGACGGCGATGCCCGCGGTGGTGCGGCGCTGAGCGTCAAGGAGGTCGTGGGCCGTCCCATTGCCTTCGCGTCAACCGGCGAGAAGCTCGACGAGTTCGATCTCTTCCATCCCGATCGACTCGCGGGTCGCATCCTCGGTATGGGCGACATGCTGACGCTCATCGAGAAGGCCGAGCAGGTCTTCGAGAAGGAGGAGACCGAGGCGGCCGCCGCCCGTCTGCTCGAAGGTCAGTTCACCTTCGAGGACTTCCTCGATCAGATGCAGCAGCTCAAGAAGATGGGCCCGCTCTCCGGTGTGCTCGGCATGATGCCCGGCGTACCCAAAGAGGTGCGTAACGCCCAGATCGATGATCGCGAGATCGCCCGGGTTGAAGCAATCATCCGTTCGATGACCCCCGCTGAGCGTCGCGATCCCGATCTCATCGATCAGTCCCGTCGACTGCGCATCGCCAAGGGCTCCGGCTCCGACCCGACCCGGGTCGCCGAGTTGATCAAGCAGTTCAAAGAGATGTCGAAGATGATGAAGCGCATGGGAGGCATGGGCTCGAAGAAGCTCGCCAAATCCCGGCGCAAGGCGGGCAAGACCAAGGGCAAGGGTCCCGGCGGTCGCACCACCGGTGGCGGTCGAGTGGCCCCGAACACCAAGGCGCCTCTGCGCCTTCCCAACCTCGATCCGACCACGCTGGGGAAGGGTTCTGGACTGCCAGATCTGGGTCTTCCCGGCCTCGGCGACGGCGGGTTCGGCGGGGGCTCCGGTGGCGGATTCGGCAGGGGCTGATCCGCAGACTTGCCCCTGAGGGGTTTCAAGGGCCACGATAGAGGGCCGTTCGTTCCAAGCAGAAGAGAGAATCGCCGTGGTAAAGCTCCGCCTGATGCGGATGGGTAAGACCAAGCAGCCGACGTATCGAATCGTCGCCGCCGATGCGCGCTCGCCGCGCAATGGCCGCTTCATCGAGATCGTGGGTCACTACAACCCCCGCACCGAGCCGTCGTCGATCACCGTCGACAACGACAAGGCTGTCGCCTGGCTTCAGAAGGGTGCTCAGCCGACCGAAGCGGTCGCCAAGCTCCTGAAGATCTCCGGTGCATGGGAGCAGTTCACCGGCGCAGCATCGTGACCGACGTCGCCGACGTCGCCGATGACACTGCTGGTCCGGACCTGGTCACGGCCAAGGCCGTGCTCATCTATGTCGTGAAGCAGCTCGTCGAGCAGCCTGACGCCGTCGAGGTCGAACTCGACGATCGTGGTCGCCGTCCCGTGCTCAACGTGCACGTCGGTGACGGCGACATGGGTCGGGTCATCGGCAAGCGTGGTCGTGTGGCGCAGTCCATTCGCACCGTCGTCCGTGCCGCCGCCGCCCGCGACGGTGGCGACGTCGAGGTCGAGTTCCTCGACTGACGAAGTGACCCTTCTCGAGGTCGGACGCATCGACAAACCGCACGGTGTGCGTGGCGATGTTGTCGTCTCACTCATCACCACCGAGACCTCCAGGGTCGCGGTGGGCTCTGTTCTTCAGGCCGGCGACCGCGAACTCGTGGTCGTCGCCTCGCGCCCGCATCAGCACCGTTTCGTGGTCACCTTCGAGGGTGTCTACGGGCGCGAGGGTGCCGAAGCCATTGCTGGTCGGGTGCTGCGGGCCGAACCGTTTGATGATGACGACCCAGAGGATTTGTGGGTCCATCATCTGATCGGGTCTGCCGTTATCGAGCCCGATGGCACCGAGCGCGGCAGGGTCGAGTCGGTGCAGGACAATCCGGCCAGCGATCTGCTGGTGCTCGACACCGGTGCGCTGGTGCCGTTGCGCTTCCTCGTCGAACGCGACTCTCTCGGTCGTCTGGTGGTCGATGTGCCGGCGGGCCTGTTCGAACTCCTCGACGACGACTGATCAGGTCCATGCGTATCGACGTCTTCTCGATCTTTCCCACGATGGTCGGCGACTTCGCCTCGCAGAGTCTGCTGGGTCGGGCCGCCCAGAAGGGTCTGCTCGACATCCGCGTGCACGATCTACGTGAGCACACCACCGATGTGCATCGAACCGTGGACGACAGCCCGTTCGGTGGCGGAGCCGGCATGGTGCTTCGGGCCGAGCCCATCTACGCATCCGTCGAAGCCGCCGAGCCGCCCCGACCTCTGTTCCTGCTCGGTCCCGGCGGACGGCGGCTCGATCAGGACATGGCCAAGGAGCTCGCCGAAACTGGTGGCTTCTCGATGCTGTGTGGTCGTTACGAGGGTGTCGACGACCGGGTTCGCACCGACCTGTGCGACGGTGAACTCTCCATTGGTGACTACGTGCTCGGCGGGGGAGAGGTGGCGGCCATGGTGGTGCTCGAAGCGGTGGGCCGCCTCATCCCGGGAGTTATGGGAAACGCGGAGTCGGCCGGCGACGAATCGTTCAGCCATGGCCTGCTCGAGTACCCACAGTTCACAAAGCCAGCGGTGTTCCGTGACATGGAGGTTCCCGAGGTGCTGCGCTCCGGCGACCACGGCCGTATCGAACGCTGGCGTCGGTCACGAGCGCTGCTGCGCACCATGGCTGCCCGACCAGACCTCATGGAGGCCCGTGGAGGGCTCTCCGAGGCAGATCAGGCCCTGCTGGCGGAGTTCCCGCCGGAATCCTGATCACGGCCCGCCGCAGGGGGCCGAATGGCTCCAATCAGGTTGGGCTTTGCCGTGAGCGACCTGACTGCGTAGCATGGCGAGTCCTTGGGGAACCGGTCGGTTCCCTTCGATCCGCCGGCGGTCTCCGCCTTCCAGTGCCAGGAACTTCCTCAGATGAACGCCATCGATCTCATTGACGCCCAGAGTCTCCGCGACGATGTCCCCGCTTTTGGTGCGGGCGACACCCTCAAGGTCCATGTTCGCGTGGTCGAGGGCACTCGCGAGCGTGTGCAGTTGTTCCAGGGCGCCGTCATCCGCCGTCAGGGCGATGGCCTCCGCGAGACCTTCACGGTCCGCAAGGTGAGCTTCGGTGTCGGCGTCGAGCGCACCTTCCCCGTGCATTCCCCCATCGTGTCCAAGATCGAGATCGTGTCTCGTGGCGATGTGCGTCGCGCCAAGCTGTACTACCTGCGCGATCGCGTCGGCAAGGCCGCCAAGATCAAAGAGAAGCGCTACTGAAGAACCCCACCTCCATGGGTCGGGCGTGCGTCCTACGCCGGCTGGTGGCCCTCATGAATGGACCTGATGAATGGGCCTGATCGAAGGTTCTGATTGTTGGCTGTTCATGGAAGTGGTGTTGTCTTCAGCCCGGTGCAGCAAGTCGACCGGCGAGGGTGTCAATGAGTTCTGAGGATCTCGAGGAATACGAGTCCGACGTCGAGCTCCAGCTCTATCGCGAATACAAAGACGTCTGCCCGATGTTCCGGTTCGTGGTCGAAACCGAGCGTCGGTTCTATCTGGCCAACGAGGTGCACCAGAACGTGGTGCATGAGAACGGCCGCACCAGGGTCGAACTCGACCTCCGCGACGCATGGGTCTGGGACATGTACCGGCAGAACCGGTTCGTCACCCATGTGCGCGTCGTCACGTTCAAGGACGTCAATATCGAAGAGCTTCCTCGTGAGGAGTTGGGGCTCGAGTGAGCGGCTCGCCTGCGTGACCGCCGGCCGTCGGGCACTCGGTGCTCGCGGTGAGAGTCTCGCCGCTCGTTGGTATGAGACCAATGGCTACCGAGTGATCGACCGGAACTGGCGCTGCCGGACCGGCGAAATCGACATCGTGGCCCAAACCGGCGTCACGATCGTGTTCGTCGAGGTGAAGACCCGATCATCAGATGCGTACGGATCTCCCGCAGCAGCGGTGACTCCGACCAAGCAGCGCCGTCTTCGTTCCCTGGCCATCGAGTGGTTGCGGGCGAACGAGGTTCATGGTGCCTCGCTGCGATTCGATGTTGCGTGTGTGATCGGCAACCAGATCGAGGTACTCGAGGCCGCGTTCTGAGGGGTCAGCCCACGATCCGGGTGATGGAGGCGCTGAGCGAACGGATCGCATCATCGGGTCCCAGTTCAGCGGTGAGTTGTTCGATGACCGTGCGTGACAGCAGTGCGTCGAGCACGGCGATGGTGTCGGTGTCGTCCACGGCGAGTTCAGGGCTCAGCCAGATGATGATCTGATCCCGCAGGCGGGTGCGGCGCATCTGAAGCATCATCGCCGCGACCGGTGAATGAGGGCTGAGGGTTTCGACGGCTCGGGCGAAGGGACCCGCCACGCGCACGAAACCGCATCGCTGAGCAACGAGAGCGGAGGCACGCTCAGCCAAGGGTCCCTTGGGGCGATCAAAGCTCAGGTACTTCGCGATTCGGGGGACAACTTCGAAGACGAGGGCGCTGAACAGCGCTTCGCGATCGGGGAAGTAGCGGAAGATGGTTCGTTCGGAGACGCCGCTGGCTATCGCGATCTCGGCGATCGTCGGTACCGGGTTCCCACTGTTGACCAGATCGAGCGCGGCGTTGAGCACTGCGGATCGGCCCCGCTCGGCCCGCAGTTTCCGGCCGTCGAGTTCGGAAGACTCCGAAGACGACGCGGCGGCCCCATTGGCAAGTACATCTTCGAGGGCCGAGAGCAATGCAGTGGTGTCCACGGCAACATCGTCGGTTGCAACATACGGTGGCGGAACAGAACTCATGATGGGTGAGAACCTACCCGAGCCGCGCCACTCTGCGTGGTCGTGGTCGGGGTCGCGGTCGCGGTCGCGGTCGTTGTCGGGGTCGGGGCGATGCGAGGGTCCTCCCCGTAGACTTGGCTCATGACCTCCTC
The DNA here is from genome assembly GCA_009705225.1 of Actinomycetota bacterium. Classification (GTDB taxonomy): domain Bacteria; phylum Actinomycetota; class Acidimicrobiia; order Acidimicrobiales; family Acidimicrobilacustridaceae; genus Acidimicrobilacustris. The sequence goes on from WLCQ01000065.1 coordinate 11,746, forward strand.
CGCCGACCTCGAATTCTTCTTCGATCCGATCTGTCCGTTCGCCTGGGTCACCAGCCGATGGGTCACTGAGGTGGCCACCACCCGCGGCATCGACGTCCAATGGCGATTCATCGCGCTGTCGATCGTCAACGAAGACACCGATTACTCGAAGTTCCCTCCTGCGTACCCGTCATTGCATGGCCTTGGTCGACGCCTGCTGCGGGTTGCGGCTGCGGCTCGTGAGACCGGCGGCAATGACGCAGTTGCTGCGTTCTACAGCGCAGCCGGTCAGCGCATGCATGTGGAGGCCACCTCGTTCGCCGTGTTCGGTGGCGAGCCGATCCCCGAAGCCCTCGTGGCGGATGTCGTTGCCGCTGCCGGACTCGACCCGGCACTGGTGGCGGCTGCTGATGATGAGCGCCACGATGTCGTGTTGCGCGAGGAGACCGAACTGGCCTTCAGTCGCACGGGTCGCGATGTCGGCACACCGATCCTCACGTTCGATCCGGGAACCGACATCGAAGCTTCACTGTTCGGTCCGGTCATCTCGAAGGCTCCGAAGGGTGTCGCCGCTCTCGAACTCTGGGATGCGGTTGTCACGCTGGCCCGCACCCCGGGATTCGCCGAACTCAAGCGCTCGCTGCGCGATCCGCTCGACTTCACATGAG
>WLCQ01000066.1 GCA_009705225.1 Actinomycetota bacterium
GAGGGCCATGACGAACTGATGGAGCGCATCAAGGGTGCCCTCGCCCGAATCGAGGCCGAATACCGCGGGGCGCAACTCCTGGTGCTCACCCACGGCGGGGTCATCGGCGCCCTCGAGCGCGATGCGGGGCTCCCCTGGGAGCGCATGCCCAACCTCGGCGCCCGTGCACTCATGCATCACGGCAACCGCATCGAGATCGGCGAACGCCTCGTGCTCGTCGATGACGATGAGCTCACGATCCCGTCGCAGATCTGAACCGTGACGCATGGGCGACGACTCAGTGACCGACCAGTGCGCGACACGGGCGCGACACGGGCGCGACACGTGACTGACTCTGGGCCGCGGACCTCCCTGCCGATCGAGATCATCTACAGCACCCGTCGCCGCCGCACGGTGCAGGCCAGCATCGTGAACGGCGTGATCCAGGTGCGGGCACCGGCCAAGATTTCGAAGAAGGAACTCGACGCCACGGTGGCCACGCTGGTCGCGCGCCTCGAACGACGTCATCGAAGTGAATCGGTGGATCTCGAAGGACGAGCCCGTCGCCTCGCCCGCAGGTTCGAACTTCCGCAACCCACTGCGGTGGTCTGGGCCGAGCAACGATCGCGTTGGGGTTCCTGTACCCCCAGCACCGGCGAGCTGCGACTCTCGAACCGTCTGGCGGCCTGGCCGCCTTGGGTGCTCGATTACGTGATCGTGCACGAACTCGCCCATCTCGTGGAGTTCGACCACTCCCTCGCGTTTCACGCGCTGGTCGATCGCTATCCGCTGGCGGAACGAGCGCGCGGATTCCTCATCGCCAAGTCGCAGGGCGAGGAAGACACGGCCGATACTGCCAACACCGACTCAGATGACGACCTCGAAGAACCGCTCGGCACCAAGGACCTGACCGACCAGCCATTCACCGACGAGCTGTTCACCGACGAGTTGTTCACCGACGAAGGGTCAGCCGGCAGCGTCGACTGACACCACCGGCTTGGTACCGAGAACCACGCAATGCGGATGCAGGTAGCCATGATCGATCCGCTTGGACATCGTGGACATACCGAGGTCGACGAGCGTGGCCACGAGTTCTTCCGACGACGCGAATTCAAGGGCATGCCCATCGGTAATGCGCAGCACCTTTGTCGAGATCAGTTCCTGCAACTGTGAGATGCGGGCCTTCAGCAGTGGCTTTGTATCGACTTCCTTGATGACGAGGAGACCACCGGGAGCGAGAGCGTCAACACAAGCGGCCAGTAGCGCATCCCGACGCTCACGGCCCAGCAGATAGAGCACATCGGCGATCACAATCGATCGCCATCCGCCCTCGGTGGGTGGCACAACCCCGGAGGGTTCCACCTCGAAGCGCAGATCGGCCTCATCGGGTCGGAGACCAAGGATGGCCTCGCTGGCGAGGAGGATCTTGTCGGCGTCGATGTCGATCCCGACCACCCGCCGGGCATGCGAGGTGATTGCGAGATAGGTGCTCAAGACTCCGTGACCGCAGCCCACCTCGAGGATGTCGCCGGCAAGCGGGACTTCGAGTTCGAGTTCGGCAAAAGGTGCCGACCACCAGCGGGCCGTGGTGTGAAACCGCCCCCTGCGATCAGAGTCGGCCCACAACTGCATGACACGCCGGGCAGCCGGGGAGCGGGGAGGTTTCATGTTCGACGGCCGGGGTCGGATCAGGATCCGGAGTCGGAGCGGAACTCCCAGGGACGGAGCACCTCCGCCGGCAATGGGGTGAGCGCCTTGAGTTCTGAGCGGAGATCGGACATCTCGCGCAGGATCTTCATGATCACTGAGTTCGACGAAAGCGTGGAGATACCGCGGGTTCGCGGGAAGTAGTCGACACCGAACTGCACGATGCTGAACCCGAGCTTCTGGGCGCGGGCCAACAGTTCGACATCGATGAACGAACCCTCACTCTTGAGTTCGATATGTTCGAACACCGACCGGCGCACCAACTTGAACGCGAAGTTCATATCGCGCAGCCGGAGGCCGAACACGGTCTGGATGAGGTGGTTGTAGGCGTAGCTGTAGACAAGCCGCCGCGGACCCTCGCCGGTGCGATCGAAGCGATAGGCACTCACGATGTCGGCTTGGTAGATGCGCAGGAGCCGGACCGCCTTGAGGGTCTCGGCCATATCGAACGGGAGGTCGGCGTCGGTGTAGAGGATCAGTTCGCCGGTGGCATTGGCGAAGCCTGTCTTGAGTGATCCGCCGAGCTTGCGGTTGGTGGGATGGTGCACCACAGAAACGCGGGGGTCAGCAGCAGCAAGCGCATCGGCGAGTTCGGGAGTGCGGTCGGTGGAGGCATCATCGATGATGAGGACGTCGTAGCGGGAGATCTCGCCTTCGGCGACAAGCGCGTCGCCCGCCTCGAACGCCGCCTTCACGGCGCGCTCGATGGTGTCCTCCTCGTTCCACATCGGGTAGAAGATCGTCAGGCTCTCGAAGTTCGACATGTCAGTCATGCAAGGTAGTAGCCGCGGCCGTAGGCGAACGTCCACAGCAACAAGATGGAGGCGCTGACCCCCCACCAGAGCCACTTGAGTACCGGTCGCGGCGTCAGCATCGTGGCCAGCACGAGGAAGCACGGGAAGGCGGCCATGAGATAACGGCCTGCCCCCTGGAAATCCTTCGTCCCCACCAGTGGGATGGCCAAGAGGGCGAAAGAGTAAAGCCCGTATCCCCATCCCAGCCGCTTCCAGACGAAGTAGGCGAGGACCAGGAAACCGATGATCAGCAATCCCTGCAGGATGACCGTGGAGGCGTACTGCACCTTCTGAAATGTGGCGTCATCCCCTCGCTGGATCCAGCCGATGGTCCAGCCCGGGAGGTTCTTGATCTGCTGGAGCCAGGTGATCTTGAACCAGGTGCGGGGTCCCACGCCCTGATCCCAGCCCGGTGCCTTCTGGACCTCTTCAAAGGCGAGAGGCGCGTCGAAGCGTGCCCCGAGATAGGTCATGTAGGCGATGAGTCCGCCGATCGAGAGCAGTACGCCGAAATCGCCGCGGCGCAGATTGCGCAGTGAGATCACCGTGCGGCCCGCGACCCGGGTGATGACCTCACGCTTCCAGAGCACCACGGCGACCAGCCCGATGACAACCGCGAGACCGGTGGGCCGTGTGGCGGTGGCCAGCGCGCCGAGCACACCGGCCCAGATCGGATGATCGCGCTCCAGCAGCACGAATGCGCCGATGACCGCCAGCGCGAACAGCGCATCGGCGTACACCGCGCCCATGAAGTAATAGGCATAGGGATAAACGAGCAGCGTGACGAGGGCGATGCGCGCAGTGGTCGAATCCACTCGGTCCCGACACCAGCGCAGCAGCAACACGCTCATGCCGGCACCGCAAGCGATTGTGACCAGCGAACCGAGGAGGCGGACCGAAACACCGGTGACCTCGTGCAACACGCGCAACAGCATCGGGTACGCCGGGAAATACGCAACCGGCGATTGCAGATCGGGACCCGCCCAGTAGTACCCGCGCGTCGCGATGATGTCGTACCAACGACCGTCGAACCGGAACCATGAGCCGAAGATTGATGAGCCGGCGTAGGGCGTGGTGTCGACGCTGGCGATCGATGAGAGTTGAGCGTGACCACCGAGGTTCACCGCAATGAACACACAGGCGGTGACGACCGCGAAGATCGCCAGCGCATCGAGCCATGCACGACCGGTGATCCAGTCGGATCGACGATCAGGCTCCGACGATCGGGAAAGCGTCACACCGCGACGCTAACCGCGTCGAGGTTCGTCGACTCAGAGTGTGGTGTAGGTGGCGTGATCCGTTCGCCCGCAATCCGCTCGATCGTCTGGGCGATGCCGAGGCCGATCTCGGACAGGTGGTTCGATTCCTGCTCAGCGATGAGAGCCGCTATTTCGCCGGGATGACTCTCATGGCTAACGGCGGAGGTTGCCCCATGACCTAGCCCACCCGGGGTCCGGCCTGCAGGCTCTTCGGCCAGCAGGACGCGCAGCAGACTTAGTATCCGACGAGCCCGGGTTCGTCCCCAACCGGGAGCACAAGCGCCAACAGCAGTGGCAGTGCCGGCAGGCCGGCCTCTTGACACAATCGGAGCACCCAGATGTTCACCGTCATCGCACCAACCGATCGCCTCGGCACCTCAGTGCTCGCCGATGCCGCCCGCTCGATCACCCGCCAACTCGGCGGGGCCGCCGAGATTGCGTCACTGGTCGTGCGACTACTTGTCGATGACGCTCACGACCGGTCAACAGTTGCCGATCCAGTGCCGATCCTCGAACTGCGCGTGGAGGCCAACGGCACCGAGATCATCATCGAACTGCGCGATCACGGCGAGCCGGTGAGCGGACCGCCGCCGGTTGTCCTGTCGATCGTCGATCTCGGATTCGCCACCTCCGCCACCGGCGGCACCGACGGCATGAGCAACGTGAGCAAGGTTTGGCTCCCGCGGGCTTCCCACGATGCCATCTTCCATGATTCAGATCTCGAAGTCGTCCCCGAGGATGCCCCTCTCACGGACGCGACTGTCACCCTCCACCAGCTCGAACCCGCCGATGCCCCCTCACTGACCCGTTGTATCTACCGCTGTTACGGATGGACCTACCCCGGTACCGACTTCTATTACCCCGAACGTGTGGCAGCAGCCATCGCGCGAGGTGACCGCATCGGCGAGGTTGCCGTCGACGAACACGGCGAGGTCGTGGCGCACTGGGGGGCCGTGTTCGTGGCCGAAGGCATCCTCGAATCAGGTGGCACCGTGACCGACCCGAGGTTCCGTCATCGCGGCCTGGCTGATCAGTTGGGCGACCGACTTCTCGCCCGGTTGGTCGATCTGGGCGCCACTGGTCGTCTGCGCGAACCGGTGCTCACTCATCCGGCGACTCAGGGAATCGCCCTGAGGGAAGGCGCGACTGCTGTCGGGATACTGCTCAACGCAACCGAACCGATCCAACAGGTCGGCATCACCGATGGGTTGCTCACTCATCGACCATCGCTCTCGCAGATGTACAGCCCTCTCACCCCGCTCGAACCGGCAACCATCTGGATACCGGCCACCTACGAACCGATCGTGCGTCACATCGTGGACGGAACCGACTGGCCCCGGGACTTCGGACACACTGACATCACGGCCGAGCACCCGGAAACCTCATCAGTGAGTTCCTCCTACGACTCCAATCGCCACTCCGGCGAGGTCACTGTGTCGTTGATCGGCACCGACCTCGTTGAGGCACTCGACGACACCATCGAGCAACTGCGTCATGCCGGCGCTGAGGTCGTGACGGTGCGTTTGCCGGCCAACGATCCGGCCCTGGCATCATTTGGCGCGGAACTCGAAGTATTGGCCCTGAGCTTCGCCTCCTTCGTCCCGAGATTCGGCTCATTCGGTGATTCCCTCATGCTGCAGTGGTTGCGCGATCCCGATGTTGACGACTCCGACTGGGTGTTCGCCGACGATCGGATTCGTTCCCTCTCTCGACTGGTTGTCGATCAAGCACGGGAACTCGGCGATAGTTCCGTCCGTCGACGACGCCGCAGTGCGCGTCGTCAGACACTCTTCGCCGAGCTTCTCAACGACTGATCTGATCGACGCCTGATCAGTCTCCGGGCTAGCCCGATTAGTGTCGACCTTCAAGCCTCTGTGGCCAAGTGGTAAGGCAGCGGACTTTTAATCCGACGAGCGTGGGTTCGACCCCCACCGGAGGCACAAGCAGATTTCAGACCGTCGATCCGGCCACGGGATCACGACGTGAGTCGTAGATCAGTGATTCCCGGCCGGTGGCGCAGCGACGGGCCCGCTCAGAGATCGCCGAGGCGGTCGAAGATGGCGTCGGCCCGTCGATGGGTCGTGCGCACATGGGCCATCGAATAGGTGCCCTCCGACTGAACGATGGCCCCGTCACGTAGCAGCAGGGCGAGCGCCGATGAAATCTCCGTCGGTGTGAGTTCAACGAAGCGTTCGAGGATCTGATCCTCGGTGGCGGGGCCCTCTCGCAGGATCGAGGTCATGATGCGACGCTCGGTCGGGGTTCGGTCGAGCATCCCCGCCATACCTGCGGAGATGGCTTCACGACTCAAGGTGCGCACCACACAGTCGTCAAGTGCGCGGGCGGTCTCGGCCCGCCGATCGCCGACCATGAGTCGAAGGTCGCCGCAATAATTGCCCGGTCCGAGCACGGCCACTCGACGCGCCCGACCCGTGGGGTCCGTGGCGAGAATCTCGATCCGACCCGAGATCGTGAAGACGATCCGATCGGCATCGTCGCCCTCGCAGTAGATGTCCTCGCCGGCCCGATAGCGCTCGGTGACGAGATGGGTGTGAAGTTCGGCATGAGCATCCTCAGCTATTCCAAGAACAGAAAGGTCAACTGCTGCAAGTGAGAGGCGTTGCTTCCAGAGGTGCGAGTACGTGGGCACACTCTCGAGGAGACCATGGTGTGTGCCGAAGTACACCGAATCGCCGTCGAGAAACAGGACGTCGTCGACAACTTCTGCGGTATCGGAGGTGCGCACTCCGACGAGGACGGTCTCGATCGACGTCGTCCGCAGATGATCGATGATGGGTCGCGCAGCATCGGGATCTGCGAAAACATCAAGTGGACCGACAAGGAGCACACTCGGTTTCGAAGCCAGTGCGACTGCAAGTGCGAGCCGCTGCCGCTCACCCACGGAGAGCTGTGTTGCGCCGTACCCGAGCGGTTCAAGAAGCATCCGACGGTCATGGACCAGTCGATGGAGACCGACTGCACGAAGGAGCTCGACCGCCGTGTCCAGGGTGATGTCGGGATCTACGGCAAGAAGTTGGTCGATCGGAGCGTCAGAGAACCCAGCCCCGGTGGCGGGCACGTAGACAACCGAATGGTTGACACGCGGCATACGTGCGTCGAACCCGTCGATCAGAACCCGGCCCGACTGGGGATTTCCATCACCAGCGATGAGCGCCATGAAGTCGTCGGGTTGGGTCCCCACCGGCGTGACCACGCCGACCAACCGACCCGAAGGAATATGCATCGAAATTGATTCGAGTCTCTGGCCCGACTCGAAGTGGGCGCTGAGATCGTCGAGCTCAATGCCGGGACGGAGACCCAGCACCTCAGGAGTCCCAACAGCCTCAATGCGATCAGGAAGCTTCAGAATGCTGTCGATGCGCACCTGACTGGTGGCCCCGAACTGCACGGCTCGCAGCCATGGCGGCAGCGCCTCAAGGCCGGCGACGACTCCTTCCACAAAAAGAATCGCGGCGGCGACTCGCGCCAAACCACTGCCTCCGACGAGCAGGGCGAAGACAACAACGGCAAGGAGTCCGAAGAGTCCTGTGGCATGCCCCCCGAGTTCAAGACGCAGCACGTTGTCCTCTTGGTCTCCAGTGCGGTCATGAAGTTCTTGGGCAACCCGGGCGAACCGGGCGCGTAACCAGTTTTGGAGATGGAGGCCGGTGACCGCCCGGGAGGCAACGAGAGCTTCATCAACATTCGCCCGGAGATCGCTGCTGGTGGCGAGTCGTTCATGGTCAGCCACGAACAGTGCCCGACCGGCATAGGTCCGATAACCCATGAACACGAGCACGGCGACGGCCATTGCCACACCGGCACGCCATTCGATGAGCGTGAGCAATAAAAGACTCTGGATCACTCGCACCACGCTGGGAAGACCACTCGCAAGGGTGAGTTGGAATGCAGTGGCTACCTGATCAACATCGGTTGAAACACGAGTGACGATCGACGCTCTGCGCAGCACATGCTGATGGAGCGCCTCGGTCTCAAGCGTCCGATCGAAGATCCTGAGACGAAGCTTCGTGGCCGAAAGGTTCGTGAGGTAATGCGCGCCATTACTCACGCCGTATTTGAAGATCAACTGTCCAACGATGAGCGAGATCAGCAGGATGATCATCTGCCATTCCCATTCCCCATGGTGAAGAAGTTTCTCGACGACGAACGGGATCAGCCCCTGGCAGACGAGGACCACCACCGACATGACGCCACCGAGGAGGAATGCTGCTCGATGACCAGCGACATAGGGCGAGTACCAACGCATGAAGGAGGCGATTCCGCCGCTTCTTCGAACCGTCGACGGTGTCTCGGTGATCATGGGCGTCCCATCGATCTAGGCCTCCAACATGCCCGCGATGAGCCGGTGGGCGCGCTCCTTGGCGAGCTTCACCAGATCGGGCCGAGCTAGGTGTTGGGTCGGGGTGTGTCGTCCTGCGAGCCACACCGAAAGGCCGAGCGTGAGCCAACCAACTACTGCGCCGTCGAACCCGAGAGTGCTGCTATCGGTAGCGACACCATTGGACTCGCGAACCGCACGAACTAACTCAACGAGGAAGTTGAAGTTCCGGGCCCCCGTTTCGACCAGATGTGCGGCAACCTCGTCAGGCATTCCGCCGTGCATACTCGAGGCCTCTCGCTGGAAGTTGAGTGCAGCGGCAAGTCCCGGGTTCGCGATGGTCCACTCGACCTGACGATCAACCCATGCGAGGAGTCGATCGAGCGGTTCCGGTCCCGCTGCGTCGGCGGCCCGCTTCAACTCGCTCACGTAGCGCTCGTACCCGAGAGCCATCGCCTCGGCCACGAGTCCGTCGCGCCCACCGAAATGGAAGTTCACCAGCGATCGGGCGATCCCGAGTTCGAGACACAATTCGTTGGGATGCATCGACGCCGCACCCTCGGTCGAGATCACGCGCAGCGCAGATTCAATAAGCGCCGAGCGGGCCTCGTTATGGGCCAACGACTTCGTCGAACCTGCTGCCTGTGCCAACTGACGCTCCCAATGCTCGGGTTTGCGGCGGACCCGCTGATCGCGCCCACCGGCTCTGAACGTGGTTCAGCGTTCGGTTACCCTATGCCCATGAATCAGCGCACGCACAGTCTCGCACCGCGTGCCAACCCGAATTCCCCGATTGACGGTCACGTCTCTGGTCAGACCTCGCGTCGAACGAGCGCCGCGACAGCGATAGTGCTCATCGCCCTCATGCTCGCTGGATGTGGCGCCGGAGGTTCGGCCGAGACCAGCGCAATGAATCCGAGCCCCGAATCCAAAACCATCACGGCGCCCACATCTGGGTCTCCGTCTCCCGCGGTTTCCGGGCGTTCAGTCGAGTTCGCTGTCATGGCCCACGGCGTCGACTCCGACCAAAGTTTCCGCACCACTGGTGCCAACGCACAACTGCGCTACGGAAATGGTCGACTCACGGGCAACACCACCATCGACGGCGCCCCGGCCGATGCTGAGCTTCTCGCCCAGGTCAACTACGACCAAGGTTCGGGTCCGTTCACCGGATTCTGGACATTCACCTTCGGCGATGGGTCAGACCTCGTCCTCGCATACTCGGGTACGGCCACAAAAACCGGAGACGACACCTCGATCGTGGGCGATCTCACCGTGTTCGGTGGCACCGGCAGCTACGCATCGGTCACCGGCGGGGGCACACTGCGCGGAGAGCGAACCGTCGCACTCGGCGGCGACGTCGACTACCGATTCTCACTCACGCTCGCCGGCCTGCCGACCGACCGACCTGCTGCGGACGAGAAGTAACGTCGAATCATGGCCGTTCGCACCGACGCCCTACCGGGTCATTCCGCTTCAGCATCCACATCAGCGATTAGCCCACCGGAGGCGACCACACCTTCGCAGGGGACCCGCCGGAGATGGCACCTCGGCATGCGATGGAAACTGCTTCTCGCGTTCGGCCTCGGCGTATCACTCGTCTTCGTGGTGGTCGCGACCTGGATCGTGCGATTCTCGACCGACACCGCCAAGAACCGCCTCACCGAGAATCTCCGCAGCCTCAGTATCGGCGGCGCGCAGACAATTGATGCCGAACAGTTCCGTGCACTCACCCAGACCGGACGTGAGATCGTGGCGGGAGAGCTTTACCCGGCGAACGCCGCCACACTCGCCGGAACAGCAGCCGTGGCTGACAGCGCGTATCCCACCAACCCCGCCTACTGGGATCACGTCAACCAGATCGCCAACATCCGGCTCACCAACCCAGAGGCTTCGCCCTACACGTATTTCCGCGGCACTGACGGCAATCTGGAATTCATCGGGTCATGGAGCGCCCTCGGCTACCCCACCATGAACGTCGACGCTCCCATCGGAACGCTGTTCCACCAACCGGTCTCCACACTTGTCGATGCGTCCACGGCCGAGTACTTCGCAAATGGGCTCACCGAAACAACCGCGCAGCCGGCGTACACCGATCGATTCGGTCATTGGATCTCCGTGTATACGCCGATCGTTGCCGCCGACGGAACCATCGTTGGGGCTATCGGTGTCGACTATCCGCTGGAGTATGTCGATCAGGTCCAGCTCCGGGTTCGCGATGCGCTCTTCCCGGTGTTCGGCGCCGCGTATGTCATCCTCATTCTCCTCGTGCTCTATCTCTCGCATTGGATGACGCGGAGGCTCGGACGACTTTCCAGCGCCACCAAGCGCGTTTCGGGTGGCGACTACGAGGTGGATCTCAGCGGCGCGGCGAAGGCCATGTTCCCTGACGAAATGACCGACCTCGCCCAGAGTTTCGGCGTCATGACCGAGAAGATCCGTGCCCGTGAACGAAGCCTGGTGAGACAGGTGCAGGTCCTGAAGGTGGAGATCGATGAGGCGAAGCGTCAGCAGAGCGTCGCCGAGATCACCGAGTCCGACTTCTTCACATCGCTCACCGCCAAGGCCACCGCATTGCGGGCCAGAGTTCGTGAGCTCGATGCAGCCGAGGCCGCCGGTCCAGTCGATACCGGCCCAACGAACTCGGGAGAGACCGCCCCAGACTCCACAGCGCAAACGCCACGTGGTGCACCTTCACAAGCCGACATCGAGGAGACCGATCGATGACCAAGATCATTTCCGTGCATTCCTTCCGGGGCGGCACGGGCAAGAGCAACTCCAGCGCCAATATCGCAGCGCGACTGGCGGCTTCGGGTCGTCGGGTGGCGGTTGTCGACACCGATGTGCAGTCCCCCGGTATCCATGTGCTGTTCGGTTTTGATGAACACATCCCGGGTCCCACGCTCAACGATTACCTCTACGGAACCAGCGCGATCGTCGATACCGCCCACGATGTCACCGGACGTATTGCGCTGAGCGGGGCGAATGTTGCTCCCGGCGGAGCGCTGTACCTGGTGCCATCAAGCATGAAGGCCGGCGACATCGCCCGGGTGCTACGGCAGGGCTATGACGTCGAGATCCTCAACGATGGGTTCCGCGAGCTCGTCAAGGGCCTGGAACTCGATCATCTCATCATCGACACCCATCCGGGCTTGAACGAAGAAACACTGCTGTCGATCACCATCAGCGATGCACTGCTGTTGATCATGCGACCCGATAAGCAGGACTACCAGGGCACCGCGGTCACGGTCGATATCGCTCGTCGACTCGAGGTCCCTGAACTTCTGCTGATGGTCAACAAGGTGCCGTCCCATGCCGATCGCGATGCCATGGCCGCCGATGTTGCCGAGATCTACGGCGTCGAGGTGGCCGGTGTTCTTCCACTCTCCGAGGACATCGTGTCGAACGCGTCGGGTGGCTTGTTCTCCCTCACTGACCCGGGCCACGAATGGTCGGTCGCCATCGCCGCAGTCGCCGATCGACTGGCCGGCTGAGCCGCTCCCACCGCCGAAGAGTTCTCCTTCTGCGATGCACTCGTGGATAACTGATCAGGCGTCAGTGCCCACGGAGCGCATCGCGCCCGCGCCGGAAACTCCATGCCACTGCGATGCCGGGTAACCGCCACGGGCTCGATGCGCCGGTCGCTTCGGTGAAATAGATCGGAGCGAGTCTGATTGCCTCAATGGCGCTCAGCGCGCGCGCGCGTTGGATGAACCGGGACATCGCGCGCCCGAGGCCGCGCACTCGACGCTCCCCCGACGGATCCTCGTGGAACGCGGTCATCCGGAGCCGATCGAGCGGCGAGGAATGAACCGCCGCAAGGTCGTCGAAGATGCGACTGTCGATCGAACCGGGAGATACGCGCTCAACGAAGCTCAATCCGTCGTGGAGAACCGGAGCTACGCCGAACCGACTCGCGAGTTCGACGAGGCGGCGCCGATCAGCGAAACCTCCGAGGTCAATCTGTCCGGATCGCAGAATTTCAACGACGTCGACTACCCATCGGATCTGTATCGCTCCACCCCATTGCGTACCGTGCACGATCGTATGTACCAGCGACTCTGGTGGCGCGAGCACTGTCACGGTGCGGCCAGATGGCAGCACTCGGGCAGCGGTAACGCAGTGCAGCGTGGCCCGGCCACCATCACGCATCGCAGAGGTCACGAGTTCCGGATTGATTGCTCGATGGAGATCCACCGGGATCGGCCCACCGGCTAGGTCGATCGCGTGATTGCCGAGATGATCAGGGCGGGTGGGCGACCAACCCGCCGCTAGGAGAACCGCAA
>WLCQ01000067.1 GCA_009705225.1 Actinomycetota bacterium
CGGTGATCGACACCACAAACAACCCTGATTCGATCGAACTGCTCGTCGGGTCGATCTCGATCCCCGCCGAAGCCCGTGAACGCATCCAACGATCCGTTCCGGATCATCGGATCACCTGGATCGATGTTCCGCTCGAATGGCTGGCCGTCATCCCCGAATCGAAGTCACACAAATCCCTGTACGCACGACTCCACGTGTTCGAGACCCTCTCGAGCCGACTCGACCGAGTGATCTACATCGATTCCGACATGATCGTGCGCGCTCCGATCGAACAACTCTGGGACGTCGATCTCCACGGCCATGTGCTCGCCGCCTCGAGGTGCCCGTGGGGCCTCTGGATGGGCCGAGGGCAATGGAATGTCGACGAGCTCGGCATCGACGGCAACCTCAAATACGCGCAGACCGGACTTCAACTCATCGATCTCGGGAGATGGCGAAGCCAGTCCGTGTTCGAGAAGTGTGAGGGCTACATCGAACGCTTCGCGGAGCAGATTCACCTCGGCGATCAGGAGATCCTCAACGGTGTCCTCAACGACGACTGGCTCGAACTCCCCACTCGCTGGAACATCTACGCCGACAGCTCCTTCGCAGTGCCGGAACTGGTGAATTGCGCGTTCAGCCGAACTGCGCTGGAAGACGCCCGCACCAACCCAGGGATCATCCACTTCGTCGGACCCGTCAAGCCCTGGCTCTGGAGTCACCCCCACCGTGACGGACTGCTCGCCGTGGATATCTGGGAGGACACCGCCATGCGCACCGACTACGCCGACTGGTTCAGTGCTGAACGCGAACGCGGCTTGGCGGATCTCGCGGCGACCCGCTCTCGACGTCGGTCACTGCTGCGGCGGATGCGAAAGAGCATTGCCGTACTCCTGCACGGCTGATGCACCGAGCAGGTCCCGGCGGCGCCACGTACTGGGCCGGATTCGGGGCTGGATCTCAGTCAGACTTGGCGGCAGCGAGACGGCGACGGGTGACCTCGAAGCAGGCGAGCGCACCGGCAGCAGAAACGTTGAGCGAGGAAAGCTCGCCGAGCAGTGGAATGCTGGCGACAGCATCGCAGCGCTCACGCACGAGGCGCGACAGGCCCTTGCCCTCGGCCCCCATGACCAGACAGACCGCCTGATCGGCGACCTCGAGATTGAACAGATCGGTGTCGCCACCCATGTCGAGACCGATGACCCAAACGCCCGCAGCCTTCAGTTCATTGATGGCGCTGGGTAGACCGCCAACGAGAGTCATCGGCAGGTATTCGACCGCACCTGCTGCCGCCTTGGTGACAGTTGGGGTGATGTGCACGGCCCGATGCTTGGGCAGAACCACACCGGACACACCGGCGCATTCGGCGGAGCGCAGAAGCGCACCGAGATTGCCGGGATCAGTGACGCCGTCGACGGCGAGCAGGAACGGCGGAGCGCCCGACGCAGTACGGGCGTGGGCGAGATCGTGGAGTTCGTAGTCGGGCAGTTCGACAGCACGAGCGAGTACACCCTGCGGTGACTCGGTACGGGCGAAGCTGAGCAGTCGCGTGCGAGTTACCTCGCGGACTGGAACTTTGAGATCGATGGCCAGATCGACGATGTCCTGCAGGACCTCGGTGTCTTCCTGCTCCTCGGCCACATAGATCTCGCGCACACGACGGGTGCCTGCGAGCAGGAGTTCGCGCACCGCATGGCGTCCTTCGACCTGATCGCCACCGAGACCACGCGCGGCCTTCTGACCGCGCTCGACGGCTGCGCCGGGAATGACGCCGCGCCCGGGACGACGACGGGCACCGGGCTTGTCGGCATTGCGTACCGATGCCGCGGCATGACGTTCCTGTTTGGCCGCCACTGCTTTCTTGGCGGCGTTGGACAGCGGCTTGACCTTCTTGCCCGACGCGCTCTTCGACCCTGCGCCGGACGACGCTGCCCGGCCCTTCGGCGCTGCAGCCCGCGGTGCAGCACCGCGCTTGGCGGCGGGAGCACGCTTCGACGATGACTTCGCGCCTGCGGCCGGCTTGGCGCTGCGCTTGGGAGCTCCTCCACGAGGCGGGGTCATGACGCACTCACCACAGCAACGGCGAAACAGGCGATGCCTTCGACCCGACCAATGGCGCCAAGACCCTCGGCCCGATTTCCCTTGACGGTGACTGGCGCCCCAACAGCTTCCGAAAGTCGCAGCTGCATGGCTTCACGCTGCGGCGCCAGCTTCGGACGCTCGCACACCACGGCGCAATCAACGTTGCCCGGCTCGAATCCGGCACCACGCACCCGTTGTGCCACCTCGGTGAGCAGCCCGATGCTGTCGGCGCCCGACCAGCGGGGGTCGGTGTCGGGGAAATGCTGCCCGATATCGCCCAACCCAGCGGCGCCGAGCAGCGCATCGGCACATGCATGGGCCACAACATCGGCATCACTGTGGCCGATCAATCCAGGTTCACCATCGAACACAACGCCTCCCAGGACGAGAACTCGGTCTGCATCAGTGGAGAACGCATGCACGTCGAAACCTTGTCCGACCCTGACCTTCATACACAGCAACCTACCCGAGGGCGCCGAGCAGCACCGACGCCACCGCCAAATCATCCGGTCCCGTGATCTTGATATTGGTGGTCTCACCCGCCACGATCACGACCCGACCACTCAGTAGCTCCACCAATGCGGCATCGTCAGTGGCATCGGTGGCCATCGCATGGGCCCGGTGCAGAACCTCGGCCCGGAAGGCCTGGGGAGTCTGCACGGCCATGAGTTCCGAGCGATCAAGCGTGGCATCGACGACCAGTTCGCCAGCCGGATCAGTGTGTACCCGCTTGATGGTGTCGACCACGGGGACGGCGGGAATTGCTGCATCGGCACCAGCGTGGACAGCGGCCACCACGGCCTCATGTAGTGCTGCCGAAGCGAGGGGCCGGGCTGCATCGTGCACCACGATGACCGCCGCCTCTTCGTCAACCACGGCAAGCGCGCATCGGACCGAGTCGGAACGTTCGGCACCACCGATGACGAATGCATCGGCCGCGCCCGACGCGAGCAACTGCTCTCCGACCGCTTCCTCTCCGGGTGCGAGCACCACCACAACATGATCTGCGGCAGCGCGACAGGTTGCGAGCGCACGATCGATCACCCGTTCATCGCCGAGGAATTCGTACTGCTTCGGATGCGCTCCGTAGCGCCGGCCCGACCCGGCCGCGAGCACGATCGTCCAGACCGGGCCATCCGAGGGAAGCGCATCGATGTCGTTCACAGGTTCACCTCAGGAGACCGTCCGCGACCACGGACGATGGCGAGAGGTTAGGAACGATGCAGGCTCACGACAACCCACGCGAGTGTTCCGCGGACGCGAAACCCGCCGCTAGGGTGAACCCGTGGTTGATCGCGAACTCCTCAGCTCCATCGAATTCTTCAAGGGCTTCGACGCCAACTCCTTCGAGGCCGTCGTCGCCGCTGCCCAATCACGTGATTTCAGCCGCGGTGGCGTGCTTTTCACCGAGAACGACCCGGCAACGGAACTGTTCGTGGTGGTCTCGGGCCGCATCGCCATCGCCAACCGTTCGGTCGATGGTCGCGAATCAGTCATCGCCCTCATGGAGCGAGGCGACCTCTTCGGAGAGATGCCCCTGTTCGACAACCGGGCCCGATCCGCCGAGGGCCGAGCGCTCGAGGGATCCGAAGTCATCGCCATCCCCTATGAGCCGCTCCGCAGGATCTATGAGTCGAGTCCGGTTCTGCTCTGGAACGTGGTCGAGATGCTGGCAATGCGCCTTCGCAGCACCGATGAGCAACTCGCTGATTCCGTGTTCCTCGATGTCACCGGGCGTACCGCCAAGCGCCTCCTCGAGCTCTCTGGCGATCACGACGAGTTCTCGCTGCCGATCACGCAGGAGGAACTCGCCGGCATGGTCGGCGCTTCTCGCGAGCGCGTCAACAAAGCCATTGCCAGTTTCGTGAAGCTCGGTTGGATCGAGCAGTCCGACCGTCGCTACCGCATCACCAACCGCAGCCAACTCACGCTGCGCGCCAGCTGACCCGGTAGGACCACACCGGCAGTCCTACCGAGCACAAGGAACGGTTCAGGCGAACCGTTCCCCCACCAGCTCCTCCGACATCGACCACAGTCGAGCGGCGGCGTCAGGGTCAACGGCGTAGGGCATTGCGGTGTCGATGGCGCAGTCGGCGAGATACAGGCCACCGGTGCCTTCGAGTTCGGGAGCGACCGCCGCCCACACACTGGTGGCGGCGCCGACATCGGTGTTGACCAGTTTCAGTCCGCCACCCTTCGGACGTGACACCCCGGGGTCGTCGTTGTTCCTCGGCTCCGACGGCTTCTCGGCCGCCGCGGCACGCGCCGCGATGTCGGCGAAATCATCGGCAGTGAAATGCCGACCGAGATCGGTGGCGACCATACCGGGATGCACCGCATAGGCATGGATGCCCTGTGGTCCGAAGCGACGCTCGAGTTCGATGGCATGGAGGATGTTCGCGGTCTTCGACTGACCGTAGGCCTCCATTTTCGAATAGTCGGTGGTGAGGTAATTGGGGTCGTCCCACTGGATGTCGGACATGCCATGACCCATGGAGCTGAGCAGAACGATTCTCGATGGTGATGCCAGAAGAAGCGAAGGGAGCAACAGACCGACGAACAGGAAATGCCCGAGATGGTTGGTGCCGAACTGCAGCTCGAATCCGTCGTCGGTGCGGTCGAAGGGCACGGCCATGATCCCGGCGTTGGCGATGAGGACATCGATGCGAGGAAGTCGTCGACGCAGATCGGCGGCACAGGCCCGCACGCTGTCGAGCGAACCCAGTTCGAGGACCTCGTAAGAGAAATCTCCGCCCGGCACCAGACCGGCCAGACGGGTGATGGCGTCATCGCCCTTCTCTTCGGTACGGGCCGTGATCATGATCGAGGCGCCGGCGGCACCGAGCGCACGGGCGGTCTCGAAGCCGATGCCGGTTGACCCGCCGGTGATGAGGATGACCTCGCCAGTGAGGTCGACACCTTCGAGCACTTCAGTGGTGGTCTTCTGTTCGGTGTTGCTCACAGCACATCCTCCGGTCCGGGCCACTCATCGGGCCAGTTGTTGTTGACGGTCATCGACCATTGCGGCTCGCGGCGTTCGAGGAACGCCATGACGCCCTCGCGGGCATCCGGCTCGCCCATCACATGATGGTGCAGTTCGGTCTCGAGACGTTCAATCTGTGCGGGGTCGAGGGCGAACGAACCCCACAGCAGTCGTTTGGTGACAGCCACCGACACCGGCGCGGTGTTGATCGCCATGTCATGAGCGACTTCGAGAGCGGCCGGCAGGACATCGTCATTGGGCAGAACACGCGACGCCACACCGAGTTGTAACGCCTCGGCACCGGTGAAGGTGCGGCCAGTGAGAAGTAGATCAGCAGCGGTGGCCATGCCGGCGATGCGCGGAAGGGTCCAGTGGCTGAACGCATCGGGCATGACACCGCGACGCACCTGAACGATGCCGTACTTGGCATCAAGAGCCATGAACCGGATGTCGCAGTGCAGCGCGAGAGTGAAGCCGATTCCGATGGCGTGACCATTGACGGCGGCGATGACCGGCTTGCGAATTCGCCAGGCCGGGGGCGACACCGGATTGGCGCTGAAGGCAGTGCTCTCCGATCGCTCGAATACCTCGGTACCGCCGCTGAAATCCGCGCCAGCACAGAACGCCGGTGGTGTGCCGGTGAGCACGACGACGCGCACGGCGTCGTCAACATCAGCCCGGGTGTAGAGCTCGCCGAGGGCACGACCCATGGCCCCGCTGAACGCGTTACGGGTGTCGGGTCGGTTGAGCGTGGCCACGAGCACGCCGTCGTCGTGAAGTTCGGCAAGCAGATCGGTGGTTCCAGTGTCAATGACGGTTGGCATGGCTCAGGCCGAGTGCCCGGGGGCCGAAACCTTCGGTGCCGCCGCCGAAGCCGCTTTCACCGCAGCGATGACCTCGGCGGTGCAGGCATCGGTGATCGGATACCCGGGGAAGTACAGACATACCCGGTCGGCGGCGTGGCCGAAGCGACGCACGATCTCAGCGGCCACCTGCTGCGGAGTGCCCACGACCGCGATGGTGTGAAGTACCTCGTCGGTGATGAGTTCGCTCATGCCGACCCAGTCACCCTGCTTGGAGCGGGCGTTGAGCTCGGGCTGCAGCTCACCCCAACCCTCGACGTCGAGCACCGGTCGATAGGAGGGGGTGGAACCGTAGAAACCCAGCAGCATCTTCACCCCGTTGGCGGCAGCGGCGATCTCGGCATCGGTCTGCCCCACCGCACAGATCACCTCGAGGACGATCTCGATGTCGTCACGGGTACGACCGGCGGTGGCGAGTCCGCGATCAAGCGCCGGCAGCGTGCGTTCGGCGAAATGACGTTCGGAGTTGAACGGCATCACGAGAATGCCGTCGGCCACCTCGGCAGTCATCTCACACATCTTCGGACCGAGCGCTCCGACCAGCACCGGCGGCGGGCCGTAGGGATTGGGCCCCGGGTTGAAGTTCGGGGTCATCAGCGTGTGGGTGGTCCATTCGCCGCGAAAATCGAACGGGCCTTCGCCGGCGAAATGGGCGAGGATCGCCTTGATGGCGAGCACGGACTCCCGCATCTGCGCCACTGGCTTCTCCCACACTGAGCCGTATCGCTTCTGGATGTGGGGGCGGATCTGGGTGCCGAGACCGAGCCGGAACCGACCGCCACTCAACTCCTGGAGATCGTTGGCGGCATAGGCCATGTGCAGTGGGCTGCGCGGGAAGGCCATGGCCACATTGGTCATGAGGTCGACCTCGGTGGTGGCAGTGGCCAGCACGAGGGGAAAGAACACATCGTGGGCGTTCTCGAAACTGAACAGGCCATCTGTGCCGAGGGCGGCGAGTTCGGCGGCCCGTTCGGCCGCGCCCATCGGCCCTGACATCGCCAGTGAGATATCGACCTTCATGGTTCCCCCGGTGCACGGTTCCACCCGGTGTGGAGCCCGAGGTCTCGACCCTAGACGGTCACTCCGAGCGCAGGAACGCGATGACCCGCCGCCACGCGTCGGCGGCATCGGCGGCCCGATGCGCGGGTCGAGAAGCGTCGTGCACAAACCCGTGCTCGGCGCCTTCGTAGCGAACGATGTGCACACCGGCGGCCTCGGCGTCGGCGACATCGACCGCGGGTGTGTAGGGATCGGCGGTGCCGATGATGGCCATCACCGGACACCGATCGGCGGCTCGGAGGGTGACGATGGCATCGGCGTGCATAGGACCCCGCCAGTCGACAGGAAGGCGGATCATGCCGTAAAAGCCAGCAGTGCGGTCGAAACGCCCGGTGCCGGCCGCCTTGAACGCGAGCATGCCACCCATACAGAACCCAATGGCCCCCACCTGCTCACACCCGGTGGCCTCGGCTGCCGCTAAAGCATCGGCCCGGAATCGCGAGTCGGATGCGGCGGCCATAGCGGTGAGGCGCTCACCGACATCGAGCTGCTCGGCGCCGGGGAACGGCTCGGGCGCGCACACGACCCAGCCCTGCTCGTCGGCGAGGCGCTGGCACATGTCGTCGAACAGGGGTCGCAGACCCAAGATGTCGGGAAACACCACAAGGCCACGGGTGGGCTGGTCGACACCAGCGGGGCGGGCGAGTTCGGCCGGGGTACCGGTGGACAGTTCGATGCGCATGGCGACCTCAGGCGTAGTGATCGAGAATCGAGGATTCGGCGAGGCGACGCAGCCCGTCCTTGATGGCTTTGGCGCGTTGAGCACCGATGCCCTCGATGGCGTTGAGTTCCTTCTCGCTGGCCCGCAGGATCCGGGCGAGGGTGCCGAAGGTGTCGACCACCCGTTCGATGATGGGTTCGCGCAGACGAGGGATCCGCGCCAGCATCCGATGACCCCGAGGTGACAACGGCGAATCGGGCGTGGAAGCGCCCTCAGGCAGATGCAGCGTGGCAATGACGACATCGAGATCGAGTAGCGCCTCGGTGTCGAGTTCTGAGATACGAGCCATGGCATCGTCGAGATGCCAGTCGGTGTCCTCGTTGACGTAGTCGCGCAGCACCAACCGGCGTTCGTCCTCGACCCCGGCGAGCACCTCGTCGAGTTGCAGGCGCACGAGGCGGCCCTCACTGCCCAGCTCGACGATGTCGATGTCGATCTCATCGGCGATGCGCAGCACCATCTCGTTGCGCTGCAGCAGAGTGGCGACATCGCGCACGGTGACGAGGTCCTCGACCTCAAGTGCATCGAGATTGCTCGACACCTCGACGAGCCGCTGCTTGTAGCGCTCAAGGGTCTGCAGCGCCTGATTGGCCCGGTCGAGCAGACGCGGAACCGGAATGAGCTGATGCTTCTCCGCCCCGGTGTACACGGCGATGATGGCCATGTCCTCGGAGACCGAGATGACCGGCAGTTGCATGGCACGGGCCACACGCTCGGCGGTGCGATGACGGGTGCCGGTCTCGGAGGTGGCGATCGAAGGATCAGGCACGAGATGCACATTGGCCCGGGCGATCCGACTGGCGTCGGCTGCGAGCACGATGGCTCCGTCCATCTTGGCGAGCTCTGAGAGCCGCTGCGGACTGAACGCGGCGTCGAGCAGGAACCCGCCCGAACAGATGTTGAGCACCTTGGGGCCATCGCCGACGACGATCAGCGCGCCCATGCCGGACTGGAGAATGCGATCGACGCCCTCGCGCAGGGGCTGCCCGGGGGCGATCACCGCAAGAGCGTGGAGCATGGCCTCACTGCGGCGACGGGGCATCTCGCGAAGTGTAGCGACGCGGGGTGCTCGGCCGGCTCTGATCAGAAGGGTTCGTCGTCGGGTTCCGGGTCAGCCGAGCTGCGGCGATCACGAGTGCGGCGCTGGTCAGATCGGGACTCAGATCGTGACCCCGGGCGAGCTTCGGACTGCTTCGGGGAACGTTGATCGGGGCGAATCCCGATGGCGTCGATTGCCTCGGCCAGTGTGCCCACCCGAATGGCGCTGATGCCATCGGGGGGATCGGGGGCAAGTCGAGGAACCAGCGCCCGGGTGAATCCGAGGCGAGCAGCCTCGGCAAGACGGCGATCGCAATGCGAAACCTGTCGGAGCTCACCACCGAGGCCGACCTCTCCGCACACCACAAGATCGGAGGGAAGAGGCTGCCCCGCCAGTGCCGACGCCAACGCGAGCGCGATACCGAGATCGGCGGCCGGTTCGGCGACCTTCACGCCACCCACGGCGAGTGCATAGACGTCGGTCTCAGAGAAGGAGAACCCGGCGCGTTCGGCCAACACCGCCAGAAGCAGCGAGAGGCGGCCGGAGTCGACTCCCTGGGCGGAACGCCGCGGCGAGGCCAGCGGACTGCGGGTGACCAGCGCCTGCAGTTCGACCAGCAAGGGTCGGTGCCCCTCCATCGTTGGAACGACCACTGAGCCCGACACCCCTTTGCGGCGATCGGCGAGGAAGAGGCGGCTCGGGTCGGGAACCCCGATGAGACCGTCCTCGGTCATCTCGAACAGACCCAATTGATCGGTGGCACCGAACCGATGCTTCGCGGCCCGAAGGAGCCGGAGCGCATGATGCCGATCGCCCTCGAAGGCCAGCACGGTGTCGACGACATGCTCGAGGACACGAGGGCCGGCGAGGCCGCCTTCCTTGGTGACATGACCCACGAGCACGATGGCGAGATCGCGGGACTTGGCCGCCGCCACCAACCGAGCGGCACATTCGCGCACCTGCGAGACAGAACCGGGTGCCGAGGAAATATCGGGATGATGCACCGATTGGATCGAGTCGATGATGACGACCGTGGGGGCGATGTCGTCGATGTCGCTGAGGATATGAGGAAGAGATGTTTCCGAGGCGAGCCAGAGTGAGGGCTGCAGGGTGCCGAGCCGCTCGGCTCGCAGGCGGACCTGTTGCTTGGATTCCTCGGCCGAGACGTACAGGACCGTGACACCTTCATCGGCGATGGCCGACATGGCCTGCAGAAGCAGCGTGGACTTGCCGATACCGGGTTCGCCACCGATGAGGGTGACCGAGCCGGGCACGAGCCCGCCGCCCAGCACCCGGTCGAGTTCGGGAATACCAGTGGGACGCGCCTGCCAGTCGGCCACATCGACATCGGAGATCGGGGTCGGCACATCGCGAGGGCCCAGCAGCAACGACGCAGATGGTCCCCGGACTTCCGCATCGAGTTCCTCGATGAGGGTGTTCCATTCCTCGCAACCGGGGCATCGACCGACCCATTTCGGCACGGCGGTGCCGCATTCGCTGCAACGGAAGACGGAACGCACCTTGGCCATGGATCAGACCCTACGCAGCAACGGTGTCAGCGCGGGACGCAACAGCGGACTCACCGCTGGAAGGGACTTCGGCGCATGAGACGACGAGTCCGCAGGCGCCGGGCTCTGACCCGCAATGCAACCACCGCGACGGTGCCGCCCACCAACACGATCACCACAAGCTTGCGGAGCAGGTCCACGAGATTGCTCTTCGTGACGCCGACCTTGAACGCCGTCGGCTTCGAATCCGAGAACACCACGTCGGTGGTGCGGGAAATGCCCGGAAGGTCGGAGGTGAACGACACGGTGACCATGTCGGCTGCCGGCCGACCCTCCTCCTTGGCGATCCGGTCAAGCAATCCACCGGTCCCGTCCCCACCGATCGTGGAGATGAGTGCAGGGTCGCCGAACATCTTGAACCCGGCCGTGGTGTCGATGACACCCGAGACCGACGAGGAGGAGGAGAGAAGGCCGTCGCTGTGTGTCACCACGACATCGCGGTAGGGCCCATCGGGACCGCTGATCTGACCGACCAGACGCGTGGCCTCGACCGGACTGGAGAACGGGTGATGGGCGCGCACCCATGTGGTGTCGCCCTCCTTCACCGCCGGATCGACGGTCCAACCGGCCTGCTGGAGATCATCAATGTGGAGTTGCTGATCGAGATTGCCGACTCGCCGTAACGCAGCGTCGTCGAAGCCCACTGCCTGGGTGACAGTGCCATGCCCGTTGCCCTGCATCGTGACGGTGGTGTGGATCTGCACCTGACAACCAGTGGCGAGAAGCAGCAGGATCGCCACAGCTCCGGCGACGCGAAGCAGACGGGAGCGGGATCCGGGCACGGGCCGGACGCTACCAGCGTGCACTCTCGTTGGATCGAGGAGATCGGTCACGCTTCGGTGATAAACCAGTGTCACTATCCTCTCGCCATGCAATCGACCATCAATCTGCTGGTCTGTGGAAACGGTGCGTGGTCGGCGCATATTGCAACCACCTTGGTGTCAGCGCTGCATGCAACCCCAGCGACGCCGATTCGTCTTTTCGTCGGCGCCGTGGAGATCGGCGAATCCGATAGGGCACTGATCCAAAGTGCCGTGCCCGCCAACGCCATCACCTGGATCGAGGTCTCGATCGCCGAACTCGATGCACTGCCGCCCAGGAAGGCCTCGAAGTTCAACTTCATCGAACTCCTCGCCCTCGATCGCCTCCCACTCGACGTCGAACGGTTGGTGTTGATCGACGCGGACGCGATCGTGCGCGACGACCTCACGACGTTGCGGAACGTGGACCTCGACGGTCGCACGCTCGCCGCCACCCGATGCACCTGGGGTCTGTGGATCGGCCGGGGGATCCCCTACTTCGCCGAACTGGGTCTGGATGGGAACCTGAAGTACCTCCAGTCCGGGGTGAAGGTCGTCGACATGGCTGCATGGCGGCGCGGCAACATCGGCGAGAAGGCGCTCGCCCATCTCAACCAGTGGCATGACGTCATGAGGCTCGGTGATCAGGAACTGCTCAATGCGGTAATTGACGATGACTGGGTCGAGCTGCCGCTGCGCTGGAATGCTGTCTACAACCCGCACATCGACCATGAGCTCACGGCCTGCGGATTCACCCGCGCCGACCTCCATGCATCCACCGTTGATCCGGCCATCATCCATTTCGCCGGTCCGAAACCCTGGAACTGGGCCCGGCCGAACCGGGAGGAGATCCCCGGGCTCGAGGAGTGGGAGGGGTTCGCATTCAACGGGCCTTACCGCGATTGGTACCGCGCCGAACGCGAGCGCGGTCTCGCCGTACGAGCTGCGATTCGACCGCAGCGGCGATCGGTGCTGCGCCGAATCCGCAAGGCGATGTCAGTCCTACTGCACGGCTGAGACTCGCGACCGAGCGCGACGCAGCGACCTGCAGTCAGTACTCTGACTTCATGCGGTCTCCGATCAGGATCCTCATATGCGGCGACGACGGCTACGCCCCGCATATCGCGAGCGCGTTGCTCTCGATACGAGACCACTCCGGAGACACACCAATCGAGGTGTACTTCGGCGCCACCTCATTCAGCGACGAGCACCGCGCCCGCGTGCAGAGCAC
>WLCQ01000068.1 GCA_009705225.1 Actinomycetota bacterium
CCGGCAGCGACGCCGACCGTTCGGCCGCAGCATCTGCTGCCGTGGCCGAACTGCTCGCCACACTCCCGCCGGGCAGCTATCGCGGTGTCGCCGACAGTGGAGTGCTCCCCGTCACCACATTCGAGGCATCACGCGCCGCCGTCGATGTCCTACGCGCCTCACCTCTGGTTCGAGCAGTCGGCGCCGATGATCCCATGGCGGTAGCCAGTGAGCACGCCCAGTTCCGTGACGGAGCGGCAACCAGTAACGCCAACGGCTTCAAGGGTGACGGCACCACCGTGGCCGTCATTGACTCCGGGATTCAGTCCGATCATCCATACCTCATGAACGGTACGACGAAGAAGGTCATCGCCGAGGCCTGCTTCACTACGGCGTATACGAGCCAGAGCTTCCTCTCACCCTGCCCCGGCGGCACGCCAATGTCGATCGACAGCCCGTCCGTTGCGGGCTCCGCCGGCCCATGCCCCTACGGCGCACGTCCCTACAACGACACGACCTCCGGCTGCGACCACGGAACCCATGTCGCAGGGGTCGTCGCCGGCCAGCCCGGCACTGCGGGTTTCGGTGAACTCTCCGGTGTCGCCCCGAACACAAAACTGATCGCGGTACAGGTATTCGGATTCAAATCCGACCTCACGCTCGTGACCTCCCTGACCTCCGATGTGCTCAACGCACTGAAGTGGCTCTACAACCGGCGCGCCGACTTCCCAGATCTGAGCGCCGTCAACATCAGCATCGCCTCGGCGACGAAGAAGTATGCGACGAGCTGTGACACCGAAAACGCTGGCCAGCAGGCGACATTTGCCGCGATCCAGGCACTTCGCGATGTTGGAATCGCCACCATCGTGGCGGCTGGAAACTCCGGCTGGGACGACGGCATCTCCTCACCAGCCTGCCTGAGCAACACCGTTGGCGTGGGCGCGATCGATGACATCACCGGCGTCCGTGCTCCTTTCTCCAACATCAGCAGCATGATCGAACTGTTCGCCCCTGGGGCGGGAATCTTGTCCGCCTACCCGAACTTCCCCACCTCCCCGAAGGGGGAGTCAGGGACCTCACAGTCGGCACCAGCAGTTGCTGGAGCATGGGCGCTCATGCGGCAGAAATTCCCGAGAAGTAGCTCCACCCCGAAGACAGTCGCGGACATCCTGACGATGCTCCAGACCTCGGGCACCAACGTGTCCACGACGGTCACGCTCGCGGGCGTGCCTGTCACTTATACGGCCCCGAGGGTCAACATCAATCGAGCCCTGAGCATCCCAACACCCGTTCGTGTCTCCATTGGTTCCGATTTCAGTTGCGCACGTCGCAACGACAGCACCGTGACCTGCGCTGGCGCGAATGCCTCCGGTCAGCTCGGCGTCAGCCCGTCCACAGTGAGCAGTGCGACCACCCCGCGGCTGATCGCCGGGCTCAAAGCCGCTGACATCGTCGCTGGGGATGCGTTCGCGTGCGCAAGGATTTCGACCACCATCAAATGCTGGGGTTCGAACACCGTCGGGCAATTGGGCAACGGCACCACATCGACCGCCCCCTCCTCCGGCCCGACCACTGTCAAGGCCAGTTCATCCTTGGATCTGACGGGCGTATCGTCGGTATCGGTATCGGCGTCGACGGCCTGCGCCGTCATCGGCACTGGTTCCGCGAGCACTGTGTCGTGCTGGGGAGACAATAAATTCGGCCAACTCGGCGACGGCACGACTACCAAACGCCCCTACCCAACCACGGTGAAGGCCAACGCGACAACGCCCCTCACCGGCGTCAAGTTCGTGGAGGTCGGTCGAATCTCGGTGTGCGCTGTGATGAATTCGGGCGCAGTCAACTGCTGGGGAAGCAACACCGACGGTGGCCTCGGCAATAACACCGCGACCGCAAGCAATTACCCGGTGCCCGTTACTGGTCTCACTGGAGGTTCCATCAAAGCCAAAACCGTCTCGGTAGGCGGTGGCTTCGCATGTGCGGTTCTTACCACCGGAGCGGTGAAGTGTTGGGGCCGCAACACGGTTGGACAGCTCGGGAACAACACCACCACCAGGTCACTGACACCAGTCGACGTGGTCACGACCTCTGCGCCGGTGAGCGCAAGCGCAACGACCACTCCGATCGCCTTCACAGGTGCGACATTCCTCAGCGCTGGAGCGAGCCATTCCTGCGCTATCGCCACTGTGAGTGGCATCTCCAAACTGTTCTGCTGGGGGCTCAACACCAGCCGCCAACTCGGGGTCGGGACGACAGCTCGATGGTTCGCCGCCGCTGGATTCAGTACCAAGACGGACGGAGCCACCTCACTCTCAGCCGGTCCGGCGAGCACTGCCGTCGTGGTCTCGAACGCAACGGCAGTGGTCGGAGCGAACGCCACCGGTCAGCTGGGGCTGGGTGATCTCATTAATCGAACGACAATGACCTGGTCGTTGCGACTGTGAACGCCTGCCTCCCCGGATCGCAGCCGGAGAGGCAGGCACCGTTCAGTTGTCGAGCCACACCTCGGTAAGACGGAACACTCCTCCGGCGAACGGGCGGGCGACGCCACCTCCCGGAAGGCTGACATTGCCGATATTGCGAACCTTGGTGTTCGCCCCGATCGCCCACTGGGTGTGCGACAGCCAGATGTAGGGAACCAACTCGGTCTGTCGGCGCTGGAGTTCGGCGTAGGCATCTTTGCGCACAGCGACATCAGGATTGGCCCGGGCTCGATCGAGCGCGGCATCGATCTGGGGGTCCTTGAGTCGGGCAGCGTTGAGCGCCAACGGACCCGACGCGTTTCGGCCCGTCCACCACACGTAATTGCCGTCCGGGTCGTCGCCACCGAACTGGCGCCAGAGCGCTACCTGGAGTTTGCCGGTGACCGCGTCGAGCACGAACTTGCTCTGCTCCACGGACTGCTGTTCGACGGTGACCCCACACCGGCCCCACTGCTCTGCGAGCAGTGACGTGATTGCCAGGTAGGTGGGTACCGGGTTCGTCGTGAGAGTGACAGTCACATTGCCGCCGGTCTCAGCCTTGACCTGATCGATCAGAGCGGTGCCCGCGGGTACGTCGTTACGAGGAAACTTCGTATCGGTGTAGTAGGTCGAACCCTTCGGGAACTGGCTATCGGCGACATACTCAGAAGGGGTTTCACTCGCCGCGAGAATCGGCCCAACATCGATGCACAGCGCAAGCGCACGACGCACCCGAACATCATTGAGTGGGGCTTTCTCCGTGTTGAGCAGCAGCAGTGCTTCCTCCGACTCTCCACGGTCGTAGGCGATCTGGGCTCGTCCGGCCCCGGACTCCGACCGGAGCCGATTGATGGAGGTCCAGTCGGAGGTGACCATCATGGTGAGGTCCCCGCTCAGCAGAGCACTGACCCTGGTCGACGGGTCGACAACTGGACGGAACTCCACCGAGTCCAGATAAGGAAGCTTCCCGCCGTCGGCGTCGGTTCGCCAGTAATTCGGATTGCGAGTGCCATTCCACTGCTTGTCGGGGATCCACTCCTTCTGCATGAAGGGACCGGTGCCGATCGGCTGGGTGGACGACGCCGGCTTACCGGCATCAAGTTGGCCCGGTGCAGCGATGAAACCGATCTGGCCAGCCATCGTGGCAGGGAACGACGCCCACGGATCGGCGGCGACGACGACGACAGTCATTGGATCGGCAGGATCAACCGTGACCGAGGTGAGATTGGCCACCGCTGCGCCGGTGAGGGCATCGGCCCGAACCGCATTGAGGTCCTTGGCTACGGCGGCACCATCGAGTGCTTCGCCGTTGGTGAACGTGATGCCCGGGCGCATCACGATCCGCCAGGTGCGGAAATCGGCGCTCGGGATATATGACTGTGCGAGATAGGGCTGGATCTTGCCATCGGCATCGACCGCGGAGAGTGGGTCGAAGACCGCACTGCCGATCATGTAGCCCGAGGCCGCCCAGCGGTTGCTCGTCGGATTGAACCCATCGGTCTCCGCCTCGAGGCCGAATGTGACCGACCCACCAGAGCGGGGTGATCCCGACGACGCGATCGTCACATCAGTGGTGGAAACCGCCTTTTCCGACGAGCCGGAGCTCGAACTGCCACAGGCGGAGGCACCAACAGCCAGTGCGGCCAGCACTGCAAGTGTCGGAACCATCCTGCGTCCAAAATTTCTGGGAACCATCGCTGTGTTCTCCTCATCGATCTACTGCCCGGTGGTGGCCGACAAGGTGCGCCGGTCCTGTTGCTCCGATCCGACTCATTGCCGCACCTCGGATGCGCCGCATAGTAGGAGCGACGCGCCTGCCAATGTCGGAAAAATTCATCATCGGCTCCGTCGTCGCTCCCGCTGCGGCCGCCGCGGCCGCCAACCACGCCACGTGGTGAGGGGCCCTGCACGGCCGCTATGCTCTGTCGGTCGCCCGGCTCGCCGAGCGGCATGCGTGATACCGGCCCCCATCGTCTAGCGGCCTAGGACACCGCCCTCTCACGGCGGCAGCACGGGTTCAAATCCCGTTGGGGGTACCACGCAAGATTCCGGTTGGCAGTGGACCCGATGATCAGCCCCCGCTCGATCTCTCCCCGAGTTCGAGGACCAGTCTGGAAAACTTCTTCTGCTCCAGCAAGGGCCCATGTCCGCTTCGTCAGACCTCACTTGGTGAAGGACCGATCCAAGCGGCAAATGCGCCATCGTGCAACTGAACCCCTCGTCCTCCCACATTGAGTGCTTGGCCCCGCGAGGCACTTCGAATCCGAGCACGAACAGCGATACCGCCACCGGTGCGGCGAGAACCCTCGCT
Organism: Actinomycetota bacterium; assembly: GCA_009705225.1. Classification (GTDB taxonomy): domain Bacteria; phylum Actinomycetota; class Acidimicrobiia; order Acidimicrobiales; family Acidimicrobilacustridaceae; genus Acidimicrobilacustris. The sequence goes on from WLCQ01000068.1 coordinate 4,753, forward strand.
CTTTGACGGGTGAATTTCACCTGCGGAGGGCAGCGCTGTCCATGCGGCCGGAGCGTTGCCCTCGCACCCAATGCACGTCGTAACCTCGCATTGTGACGTCACCCGATCCTGTCGCCGATGGTCATGCAACGACCGGCTCGAGCGACGCACCGGGCGAAGCAGTCACCTCCCGCCAGAGTCATCTTCCGAGACTCGGTGGCCTAGATGGACTTCGCGGTCTCGCGGTCATCGCCGTAGTGGTGTTCCATCTTTGGCCCGACCTACTGCCCGGCGGATTCATCGGGGTCTCGGTGTTCTTCACCCTCTCGGGGTTCCTCATCACCCGCGGGCTGCTCGACGGGATCGACCGGAACAGCGGCGTCGATCTGCGTGCATTCTGGGGCCGGCGCATCCGACGCCTGTGGCCGGCCTCAGCAGCGTGTCTCGCGCTCATCGTCGCGGTCTGGCTGGCGTTCGACTGGATGAATCGACCCATCTCGCAGGATGTCTTTGCGTCGTTCCTCCAGGTCGCGAACTGGCGCTTCTTGGCAACCGGCAAGGCCTACGGATTGGCCGACCCCTCCCCTGTCGCCCATTTCTGGTCACTCGCAATTGAAGAGCAGTTGTATCTGCTCGTGCCGGTCGTCGTGCTGCTCGCCCGCCGGCGCACCCTGCATCTTGTCGCAGCGTTCGGAGCACTCATCGCCGTCTCATTGGTGACCACTGCCATCAACGCCGGTGACGCCCCGGTCGTCTACTACTCAACCATCACGCGTGCCGCAGAACTCGCCGCCGGATGTCTGCTGGCCGTGGTGGTGCGCCATTTTCCGATCACCACAGTGAAGCGCTCGACGAACGCAGCACTCGGACTCGCCGGCGGGCTGGCCATCGCGGGTCTTGCGGTGCTCACGGCGAGAACCTCTCTCGGCACCGACGCCTACTACCGCGGTGGGTTGAGCGCTCTGGCCCTGCTGTCGGTCGTGGCGATCATCGGCGCAATCTGGTCACCCAGCCTTTCGAAGCTCCTCTCCGTTCGCATCCTTGTGTGGTTCGGCGCGGTGTCCTACGGCATCTACCTCATCCACTGGCCAGTGCTCATCGCCCTCGACCACACCTCGCTTCCGGAAGTGCTGCGGCCGTGGCTCACGCTTGCCATCACGCTGCTCGTGGCACCACTCTCGCTCCGTCTCCTCGAGGAGCCGATCCGACTCCGGCGAATCTCGCTCCGGCGTTTCGCCCCATTCGCCGTTTCGCTCACCGCAGTGATCCTGATCGGCAGTGCCGTAGGACTCTCGATGCAATCTCCATCGACCATCGATTTCGCCGGGGCCATGAGGACACTCGAGAAGCGCGGCTCCAGCCAGGAGCCGACGACGGCCTCTGCGGTCCCCCTCGGTGCGGAGCTAGGCACTCCGGAAAACCCCGCTCGGGCGGCAATGTTCGGCGACTCCACCGCGGTCATGCTCGCCATGGGACTCGGATTCGATGAACCGTCGATCAAAGCCACCTTCGGCGGTGCCGAAATCGGGTGCACCATCGGGCGTGGTGGTCAGCAGCGCGGCGATTCAGTGTCCGGAAACGACTCCACCCAGCCGGCCGTCAACTGGAAGAAGGAGTGCGACTGGACCACCCGCTGGCCGAACACCGTCAAGTTTGATGGCGGGCTCGACGCCGCCATCATCCTCACCGGCAATTGGGACATCGCTGGCCGGCGAATCCCGGAACTCGGCGAGCAGTGGCGCACGGTGGGCGATCCCATCTACGACGCCTGGCTGCGCTCGGAGGCGGCAGCCGCTGTTGATTCGCTCCATGCGGCGGGCACAGCCCATGTGCTCTGGCTGACCCTCCCTGCAAGAGCGGGAACCGGGCCCAACCCGAGGGCAGATCGTTTCAACGAGCTCATTGCTGAGGTCGCAGCCTCACGCCCTTGGATGAGTCAACCGGATTACGCCGGCTATCTCTCCTCACTCGGCCCCGGGCAGGACCCCCGAACCGATGGCATGCACGTCACGATGGAGACGACCGGAAGCGTGTGGGCCGACTGGCTCAACGCTGTCGTTCTTGACGCCGTCCTCGAGCACTGACCGGCGAGGCGCACCCCTCAGAAGGCAAAACCATTCTGCGGCCACCACGCTCCCGTCTCCGAAGGCCTACTTCGAGGTGACCACGATCGAGGCGGAATCAATGGGCTCCCATGGGTTCTCCCACTCATTGTCAGGTTCGGCGGTCGGGATATCACCACGGGTCCACCACTTCGCTTTGAACCCAAGTCCATCAAGTTGAACGCGGTCTCCGGCGTAATACGTGGACTCGACATTCCATGTGGGGAACGTGTTCGGCGGAATGGTGACGGGAGGCGGCAACGGGGGTTCGTCGTCAAGGACAGGACCGAGCACTCTCCAAGGTGAATCCCAGTCGTGGTCGACGATTGCATCGGGCGGGTCGCCAACTGTCCACCACTTCGCTTCGTACACGACACCGTCCCAAACGACCTTCTCGTCGATGTCGTACTCGCGACGCTTGCGCCACTCGTCGTAGGGAAGGTTGTCGTTCGAGGCAACCTCGGAAGGATCGGCCTGAGCACCCCGTTGCTCGGGAGACGCCGCCGTTGTGGCGAGCTCAGTCGATATCTCGATGGCCGAGGCCCCGAGCACTGCAGCGAACTGGCCGGGCTCCTGATCGACGCCACTGCAGTTGTTGTTGACGACAGTGTCGAGAATGTTTCCGCCGCATGCCGTGTCGCGGTTCGCCGACCACATGGACATCCGCCCCACCCCGCGGGATCGTGACCACTTGTGGAGAGCACGGGCACCTTCGATGTCGAGACGATCAGCAATCGTGTCGTTCTGGCCGATCATCGGGGTCATGCCGATGCGCTGCCAGACCTCGGCGCTCGTGAGCGAAACTCCGGCACGCCGATACGCCCGATTCAAGACTTCGAACGCAGAATCAGCAGCTGCGGTGGAAGCATCGACGAACGAGACACTTGAGCGGCGCGAAGAGCCGTAATCCATCGTGAGCAGATTCACACCGGCGAGGTCGACGCCACCGGCGAGGGTTGCATCGATCGTGGCCACTGCTTCGGAGTCCAGACCATCGGGGGCGACGGGCAGGGTGAGCCAGATCGCAAGGTCTTCACCTGCGTCCCGTCGAGCCTTCTGGACCGCCGCAAGGGCCTCGGCACGCCGGGTATTCGCCGTAACATTCGCCAACGTGGTTCCCTCGAGATCAAGGTCGATCAACGACAGGTCGTAATGATTCACGACCTCGGCATAGGCCGCGGTGAGCGTCTCAAGATTCGTACACGCAACTGCAAGTTCCTGATTGATTGCTCCACCGAAGGAGACGATGACGTCTCCGCCTCGCTGTCGCTGTCGGACGATTCGCCGTTCGAGATCGAGTTGCTGATCTGCCTCATCGAGGGAATACGTCGCACCCCACGACGGCGAGCAGCCGTCGTTCTTCGATCCAACGATGAATGAGAGGACCACGTTGAGGCTGTCGTTCGTCCCCGGGTCCTGGAATTCGTATGTCGGTGTCAGTGTCACGTCGACATATGGGGCGAACCACTGCGGCGCTGAGGAGTCCGTCCGGTTCTCGCTGACCCGCATCGCGATGAACCCGCCGGCGACACCCGAGGTCGCGATCAGCAGCACAGCCAGAAAGACACGAACGAAAGAAAATGACCTGGGTTTCGTTGAACCCGGATCTGCGGCGGGTACCCCGATTGCTGATGGTGAACTGCTCTGGTCGCTCATCATGACTCCTGCGTCTGTAAGTCGTTCTGTTCTGGAAGGGGGAAGAACTCGAGCTCGCGCTCGGGATCGGGCTTGTCGCGACGACCGCCGGAATCATCGGAAACAGTTCCGGAGGAATCGATGCGACGAGGACTGCTGCGAGGACGATCCGTGGAGCCGTGGTAGAGCACAGCCTCCCAGTCAGCAATCGGATCCAATTCACGTCGTTGCGCGAGCCGGGGTGCTGGGCGACGGAGTTGTGCCACGAAGCCGAGCCAGACGTCGGCCACCGAATTGCGAATGCCGATAAGCGAGATGATCGCCCCGAGCAGCACCAGGAGGTTGACGCCGGCGACGATCGCTTGGGACCAGCGAGAGGTGGTCGCAGCGGAGAGCATCGCCCAGAACGCCAGACCGACGAGCACCCAAGGGAAGATCACAAAAAGCGCCGGGGCCACCGTACGGTCACGGACTTTCGGCGTTCGTGCGAACGCCATCTTGTGGCCGGTGATGATCTGACCGAGTGACTGGAGGACCCCCATGGCGTTGACCGGGAGCATCACCAGATTGAAGCCATACACGCGGATCACGTCAGTGCGCTTATATCCAGAGCGCTTCAGGTCGCTCGCCATGGCAAGGAAGTACGGGGCCGCCATCATCACCACCAACACGCTGAGCAGTCGGCTCCGGTATGGATAGGCGAGCAGAAGCATCAGCCCGATCGTCGACCAGGTGATTGACGCCAGATAATTCAGACGCAGCCCGAGTTCGATGAAGCTGCGCTTCTCACCGCGCTGCTTCTGCGACCGCCAATGGCCGCGGAGCTTCGGAAGGATCATGAGTCCACCATTGGCCCAGCGTCGTCGCTGCACACAGAGCGACCCGAAGTCCGGTGGCGACGCGCTGTACGCCAGGCGCTCGGGGTAATTGAGAATCTGCCATCCGCGTGATGTGAGGTCGAGGGTTGATTCAGTGTCCTCAATGACAGTTCGGTCACTCAGGAAACGAGTGACCATTCGTCCCTCGCTGTCGTCATCGGTCCTGAGCTCCAGGATCGCTCGCATGCGAAGAATGGCATTCGCTCCCACCCAATATCCCGCACCATGGTCCGCCATTCCCTGGTGGACGATGTGCTGAAGGTCGGTCGTCGCACCTGCAAGCCGTTCGACGCGCGTGGCCGCACCGGGAAATGCCGAATACGGCGTTTGTGCGATGCCCGCGCGGCTGTTCTCGGGACGTTCGAGGATGTGGACCAAACGCAGGCAATATTCCGGGAGAACAATGCTGTCTGCGTCAAGGGTCAATACATAGTCGGTCATTGGAACCACGAGGGTCGCAGCGGGATCCTGCGGCTCACATCGGATCAGAATGTCGCCAGCGGAGGTGCGCTGCTCGATCAGGCTCGCTCCCATCAGACTGAGATAGCTGTTGAGGTTCATCGCCTTGTTCGGCTCGTCAGAGAGCGACAGGAACCGCTTCCGTTCGAAGCTCGTGATCTCGACCGTGAAGATCGATGCCAACCTTCGCCGCAGTTGGACACATCGGGTCCAACGGATCGTGGCTCGATTCACGAGCGCTCCCCGCAGGGCAGAGGCCACGATCGAGAGGTCGGCGGCAAGCGCTCGCAGCACATGCTCCACGAAGAAGTCATCGACATGGTCTGCACATGGCCAATCGCGAGCCTGTTCCCCCAGCCAGTCAGCGGCATATTCATAGTCTTCAATGAGTCGGTTCAGTCCATGCTCATCGACGAGGTCACTGGTTCGGTCAGCAATCAGGACCTCATCGAGCGCTCGGGTAAATCGGATCCGGGGCTCCTCGAGAAGTTCACTGACCGATGCAGGAAGGGATCGGGCAGCGTCGAGCAACTTCCGATGCTCCGGGTCATCGGAATTCGGAGGATCGTCGATCAACAGAACAACACGGAGCGCAGGAAACTCCTGCAACGCAGCTGACATGAGCGTGAGCAGATTGGTTCTCTGATCCTCTCGATACGAAGGCACCAAGACGGTCAAGGAAGGGGCGTCGTTCTCGATGGCCTCCTCGAGCTCGGCTCGTGGGACCCGCCGGTGCGATCTCGTTCGCCGCAGATAGCCCTGCCTCGCCACGAGATAGGCAAGTGAACTCAGGGTCAGCAGCGAGACGAGAAGGAAGTAGCCGACGGCCTCGAGTCGCTCCCTGAGGTTGGCCGGCCCAGGAGTCAGCACCTCAGGTCCGACGACAGTGGCAGCGAAGGCGATGAGCGCCAGCAGCGACGTCATGATGGCGAGGCGTCCGAGAGCGAGAGTGCCGAGAGAAACCGGCGTTGCGACGGGAGGAAGAGGTTCATTGCGCCGGCCAGTTCCGAACTGCCGTCGCCGAGCCCGCGAGTTGACCCGAACCGATCCCTCGATTCTGTCGCCTCCACTCACGATTGGATCCTCAACACGTTGATTCGTCGAAACTTTCTGGATACGTCAGAGAGCCGGATTGTGAACTCGCCCATCAAGGGGAAATTCCGAGCGCATCTTGGGCTATTGGGGGTGAGAAGCACAGAAACTTGGTAAAATAATAGTCAAATCCGAGAGAATGCGCAAAGTGTTGCAAGACGTGGTCTGGTGCCTGCGCCTTTGCATCCACTGGTGTCGCAGTCAGTTAGTCTCTGCGCTCTATGGAGACCGCCGATCGGCGGTCCGGCATCTCAGGGGAAACCATGGCACTAGAAGGAATCAACCTGCTTGACCTCGACCGTTTCCAACGGCTTGAGCATTACGAGATGTTCGACCGACTGCGCGCTGAAGCGCCGGTGAGTTGGCACGACTATCCGGGTGCCCAGGGCTTCTGGAACGTCGTGCAGCACAAGGATCTGGTCACGGTCAACCGCGACACCGGCCTGTACTCCTCCGAAACCGGCGGCATCTCCATCCTCACCCCGGACGAATTCCCGGGAGGAGCGGGCAGCGATCCCCGCGGCCTGATGATGCTCTACATGGACCCGCCGAAGCACACGCGTTATCGCCTGCTCGTCAACAAGGGTTTCACCCCTCGCATGATCGGTCTTATCGAGAAGTATCTCGAGCACCGAGCCGTTCTCATCGTTGACAACATCATCGAGCGAGGATCGTGCGACTTCGTCGTCGATATCGCTTCCGAGCTGCCACTGCAGGCCATCGCCGAGATCATGGGTGTGCCGCAGGAAGACCGCATGATGCTGTTCGACTGGTCGAACCGCATGATCGGCATCGACGATCCCGAGTTCGCCGACGAAGACGGCGCCACCGCATCGGCCGAACTGTTCATGTACGTCAATGAACTGGCCAAGGCCCGCGGCACTGACCCTCGCGACGACATCGTCACCAAGCTCATCAATGCCGAGGTCGAAGGTGATCGCCTCACCGAGTTCGAGTTCGACATGTTCATGATGCTGCTCACAGTGGCTGGCAACGAGACCACTCGCAACACCACGTCGTGGGGCATGTGGGCACTCATGCAGAATCTCGACCAGTACAGCCTGCTCACTGGTGATATCGACGGCAAACTCGACCACGCCATCGAAGAGGTCCTGCGCTGGGCGACCCCGGTGTACCACTTCCGTCGTACCGCCACTGCCGATACCGAACTGCATGGCCAGGAGATCAAGAAGGACGACAAGGTCGTCATCTGGCACATCTCAGCCAACCGTGATGAGACCGTGTTCGAGGACCCCTACCGCTTCGATATCGACCGCTGGCCCAACGAGCACATCGCGTTCGGTGGCGGCGGCCAGC
>WLCQ01000069.1 GCA_009705225.1 Actinomycetota bacterium
ATGTAGATCACTCGGTCGAGTCGGCTCGAGAGGGTCTCGAACACGTGGAGTCGTGCGTACAGGGATTTGTGTGACTTCGATTCGGGGATGGCGGCCAGCCATTCGAGCGGAACATCGATCCAGGTGATCGGATGATCCGGAACGGATCGTTGGATGCGTTCACGGGCTTCGGCGGGGATCGAGATCGACCCGACGAGCAGTTCGATCGAATCAGGGTTGTTTGTGGTGTCGATCACCGACCGCAACGTCGTGGCGATTTGGGGGGCCCAGTTTCCGTCGGCCACGGTGAGCACTTGGATTCGATTACTCACCTTGGCACTCTACCGATGATTGGTTCTGAGCTGACGTGACGACCGTACCCTGCGTTGATCGACCGTGAACCGGTCGGCTTCGCTGGATCCGTTCCCGTTCAGTTCGCCAGAGCGGCGAGCAGCTCGCGGGTGCGTGCCAGATTGCGAGTTCGTTCTGCGTCGTCCGCACCAACAGCGAAGGTCATAGCCGCCAGATCGGTGACCCCGGCGTCCTCATAGGACCGAATACGCGCCGCAACCTGTGCTTCGGTACCGATAATCGCAACCTCGCCGGGTGATCCCGACTCGCCGAGTTCGAGCATGCGGGCGTAGTTCTCCATATGGCGATACATGCCGTAGTTGGCCTCGGCGACCTCGAGCCCAAGTGAGCGGTCATCGCACACGGCAACGGGGAGCCCGGCGATCACCCGGGGCGTGGGTCGACCGACGGCGGCTGCCGCAGAGGCGAGGCGCGGCACGACATGGGTGGCGTGCGTGTGCTCGTCGGCCATCCAGGTGATGGTTCCCGCTGCGCGTTCGCCGGCGAGGCGGAGCATGAGCGGCGCGAGCGCGGCGAGAAACACCGGCACCTCGGTTGCGCCCGGCACGTCGATCATGGACGACACGCGATACCGCTGGCCCTCGAACTGCACCGGTCCGCCGTAGCCACCCGGGCCGCCCCCGCTGGCGTTCGCTTCGTGCTGGGCAGCGGAGCAGGCATCGAGCACGGCGACGTAGTCGCGCATGTGATGGATCACGCCGTCGTAATCAGCGCCGTACCAACCCTCGGCCACGGTTCGATGTGAAGGGCCGATGCCGAACGCGAGCCGACCACCGCACGCTGCCTGTGCGGTGAGCGCGTGCTGGGCCATGCCGTAGGGATGATGCGACCATGTGGGCACCACTGCAGTGCCGAGTTCGATCCGCGCGGTCTCGCGGCCGGCCAACGCCACGGCGGTGAGTGCATCGAGGCTCCATGGAATGTGGGGCACCCAACCTGTGTCGAGTCTTGCGGCGTCGGCCCACCGAGCGGTGTCGATGACCTCGTCGATGGTGGAACCGTAGATGCTGGTTCCGCTGATGAACATGCCGATCCGCATCAGTTCCCACCGGCCTTATGGAGCGCGCTCCAGACTCGCAAGGGGGTAAGCGGCATATCAATGTGATCGACGCCGAGATGGCGCACCGCGTCGATGACCGCGTTGTGCACCGCTGGTGTGGAGCCGATGGTTCCGGACTCGCCGATGCCCTTTGCTCCGAGAGGATTGATCGGGGTCGGGGTTTCCATCTCCACGCGTTCGAACATCGGGAACTCTGCCGCGCTCGGGATCGCATAGTCGATGAATGTGGCAGTGAGCGGATTTCCATCGAGGTCGTAGCGCACCTCTTCGAACAGTGCCTGCGCCACGCCCTGGGCCAGGCCGCCGTGTACTTGGCCATCGACGATGAGCGGATTGAGGATGCGGCCGGCGTCATCGCACGCAATCAGACGCTGCAGTTCGACATGGCCGGTTTCGGTATCGACCTCGACCACGGCGAGATGCGCGCCGAACGGGAAGGTGGGACCGGTCGCAACGAAATCGGAGAGGGCGAACATCGGCGAATCGGCATCGAGTGATGCGGCGATGTCGTCCCAGCCGACGCTCACCGCGGGCGAGCCGGCCACATGGAACCGGGCGTCGCCGGCTGCAGCCGTGTCCGCAGCATCGAATGCCGATGACGTATCGAGCACGACGTCGTCGACCGCTGCTTCGAGAAGATCGGCGGCGCGTTCCCGGGCCAGATCGACCAACTTGGCCGAGGCATCGAACACCGCGGCGCCCGCGATCTGCAGCGAACGCGAACCACCGGTGACTTCACCGCGGGGAACGACATCGGTGTCGCCGTATTCGACGGTGATCCGATCAAGCGGAATGCCGGTGCGTTCGGCGACGAGCATCGCCCACGAGGTCTGATGGCCCTGGCCGTAGGGGGTGGAGCCGGTGATGACGCGCACCGTGCCGTCGGCGAGCAGTTCCACTGAGCCGTATTCATCGCCGCCGGGCATGGCGGTGATCTCGACGTAGCAGGAGATCCCGATGCCGAGCACCTTGGAGTCGCCACGTTCATGTCGTGCTGCTTGTTCGGCGCGTAGTTCTGCATATCCGGCGGCGTTGAGCGCACGGTCAAGCGCGCCCGCGTAGTCCCCGGAGTCATAGGTGGTGCGAGTGGGAGTTGTGTAGGGAAACGCGTCGGCGGGAATGAGGTTGCGACGGCGTACCTCGGCCGGATCGAGCCCGGCCTCAGCCGCGAATACGTCGACGATGCGTTCGATAGCAGCTGTGGCCTCAGGTCGACCTGCACCTCGGTAGGCGCCGGTGGGAGTGGTGTTCGTGACCACCGAAACCGAATCGAACTGCACCTTCGGGATCTCGTACACACCGCTGGCCATGATGCGGGTGGCCAGCGGAAGCATGGCGCCCATGTTGGGATACGCCCCGGCTTCCTGGGTGACGTGCAGTCGGTAGGCGAGGAACTGGCCGTCGCGGGTGCCGCCCAATGTGACGGCCTGGATCTGACCGCGTCCCTGGTTCATGCCCACGAGGTTCTCGGAGCGGGTTTCGCTCCAGCGCACGGGTCGGCCGATGCGCCGGGCGAGCTCGCCGAGCAGCATCGCCTCGGCGGGCAGTTGTGCTTTGGCGCCGAAACCGCCGCCGACATCGGGGCAGATCACGCGTACCTGGTCGGGTTCGAGGCCATAGGCCGCGGCGAGCGCAGTGCGGATGGGGTGCGGACCCTGACAGCCGATCTCGAGGACGAGGCGGGTGTCCTCCCACCAGCACAGTGCCGACCGGGACTCGATCGGTGCTGCGGCCACACGCTGGTTCACGATGGTGCGGGTCACAACGATGTCGCAGTCGTCGAATGACACCGGCTCGCCCCGTTGGGTGAACGACAGCGCCACGTTGGTACCCACCTCCGGGTACAGCAGGGGGGCATCGCCGGCTGTGGCGAGTCGAGGGTCGATCAGCGGCGCGAGTGAGTCGATTTCAACAATCACCAACTCGGCGGCGTCGATAGCGGCCTCACGGGTGTCGGCCACCACGGCCACGATGGGCTCGCCTACGAACCGAACCCGATCAGTGGCGAGCACCGGCCGGACCATCGCTTGCTCCACCATTGTGATCGGGACGATCGGGGGGAGGTCGATATCGGCGGCACTCACCACTGCGAGAACGCCCGGTGCAGCGAGTGAGTCAGTGACATCGATTGAGAGGATGCGTCCGTGCGCAATGGTGGAGCGCACATAGACCACATGGGCGACGCCATTGCGGGTGATGTCGTCGACGTAGGTGCCACCCGTGGTGAGCAGCGCGAGGTCCTCGCGCCGTTCGACCCTGTTCCCGAGGATGCTCATGGTCCGACGCTAGCGGCGGCCCCGCGCGGGCAGGGGTGGGATGCCGCAATCAGTGGTTCAGTGGATCAGCTATTCGAGCGTCGGCGTTGTGTGATGGCGTAGATGCCGCCGAGGAGCACGACCGCCACAATCATCACCACGACGATCAGCCCACTACTGACATCTGATGAGGATTTCGTCGTCGTGCCGCTATCGGCGATCGCGAAGGTCTTCACTGTTCCCTGATCGTTGAAGCCGGCGACGAAGGACTGCGAGATAACGAACCACTTGTCGGCTGTTTCGGCGGTGATCGCCGAGCCCGGCCAGAGAGGCTGGGCAGGGAATGAGACCCACCCGGTGCTGCCCTGGGTGGCGTAGTTCAGGGTCATGGTCCCGCTGCTGTCGGGGTCGTCATTGGTGAATACGTAGTCGTAGGTGATCACGTAGCGGGTGGCTGTGGCGGGAGGTTCGGAGTATTGGGGTGTTCCGTAGTACATGGCCGCCAACAGGGGCTGCATCATCGACGCCGACTGGGTGCTGGTGAACTGACGCGGCACGGAACCGTCGACAGGCGCAGCCGTGGCCCCGGTGGTGCTGAGACCGGGCGCCACGACGGTCATCGTGTCGGCGGCGCCGGCCACGGCGGTCGAACCGGCGAGGGCGAGCAACGTGAGAGTGAGGATCGTGGCTACTCGACGGATGGTCCCGGTCAATGTCCTTGTCATGGGCCGAGAGAGTAGTGCTGGCGTGTCCCAAATCGCCCGCGTGGACGGCCGCAGAGCGATTTATCCGGGGCTTAGGAATTTTTGGGGGTGACTTGACAGAGTGCCGGTTGTCACAGCTACGCTCCGCAGGTCCGGAATTCCCGGACATCTTCTATGGGGGTAATCCATGAAAGCATTGAAGAGCAGAGCGGCGGTGATCGCGGGGGCACTCCTGGCGAGCACGGCCATGCTGGTGCCGCTCGCGGCTCCGGCTGGCGCCGCAACTCTGGTGGACGGTTGCTCGTTCATCACGAACCCGGCCTCCGGTGGGGCACAGAGCGCCCTCCGCGTCGCCTGTAACTTCCCGACCGCGTCGGCCGTCCCGGCACAGAACAACATCAGCGACTTCAGCAACGCCGTTTGGCATAACGGTGCTGCGAAGGCCGTGAACGGAATCGCGTTCGAAGGTGCTTATGGCCTTACTGCGGTCTACTCGCCGAACGCGCATTTCACCGCTGCTGATACCAACCGCATCATTTACGGCACCATCGGTGGCACCGCCATCGGTGCGTACACCAACATCAAGGTCTACGTCGATGCTCAGACGGTGCTTCTGAACATGCCGGCTACGACCACGGGTGTTTCTGGCAAGACCGCTGGTGACGCCATTGCGATCGTCGCCAAGGTTGAGAACTCCAGCGTCCGTGCGGGTGTTGGTGCAATCACCACCCCCAGCGCCACGAGCTCCGTCACCGGCGTGGCCCTCACGGCCGGCGCTGCCGGCGTCGCCACGGCCAAGAAGACTGGTTGGACCGCAGCCAATGTTGGCAAGCAGATTGTGAGCACGAGGATCACGGGCGGCTCTGCAATCATCACTGCAGTCAACAACTCGACTGGTACGGCCACGCTCAGCGCAGCAGTTCCCGCCAGTCGACCCAGCGAGACGGTCACGCTGAACACCTTCGGCATGGTCATCTCGCCGACCCTCGGCTTCGCTGCCTCTGACGTCGGTCGTTCGATCGACGGCACCCCGCTGTCGACCACCGCAAAGATCGTCAACACCGGAACGGTGTCATCTGACATGTCCACCGCGATCGCGGGTAGTGGCGCCCTCACCGGCTTCACGTACGCCCAGGTGACCGGTGCGGTGGCCTTCTCGCAGGCTGACCTCACCACCACCCCGGCCAATCCGAACCAGATCTCGGTCGGTTCTGACGAGATTTACTCGACCACTCGTCTGCTCAGCATCGACGGTGAGGATTACACCATCGACGCCGAGAACGGCAAGATCACTGGTCCGGCCGGAACCTTCCGCGGCTCCGACAAGGGTCTCCCTGTCGCCGGTTGCGGTATCTTCACCGGTGCCAATGGCTCGAACACCCCTGGCGCCACGGGCCAGAACTACATCACTGATGTGGCGCTCAACGGCTCCTGGGCCTCGCTTGCGGGCGGCGCCTATGGCACCTCCCCGGCGTGTAACGCGGTTGCTGCCTACGGCATCAACGTGTCCATCGGCCTCACCACCCAGACCGCTGCTGCCGATGGCGATGTCATGTCGATCATCTCCAGCACGCTCAACCTGAGCCCGGCGCTGGTCCCCGGCTCCGACGCCTGCGCCACCAACACCTATGAGGGCACCACCATCACGGGTCAGTGGTACAACCCCGGCGTGATCGGTGCTTCACTCGGTGGTCAGCAGTCAGTGAGCCTGAACTCCTCGTTCGTGCCGTCTGCGGTCAAGGCTCCGAGCAACACCATCGGTGGCATCAAGTACCCGACTGCAGTGGTGAGCTTCTGGGCATTCGTGACCCAGCGCACCGCTGAGGAGACGGTGGGCACCGGCCTCGGCGCCAAGACCTTCGCGAAGGACACTGCGAAGATCGTGCTTCCGTGGGTCCCGACCCTGCTGGCGCTGTGCGACGGAACTGGTATCTCCTCGGAGTACCTGTTCAGCGGCACCTCCATTGGCACCCAGACGGTTTCGACCGGCACGGGCCGCCCCTCGACCGCCCTGCGTGGTCTTAAGAAGGGTGCCCTCGCTGGCAGCGTCGCCTACCAGCCGGTCACGGCTGCTGGTGCATCGTCCACCTGGACCGGCGCTGGCAAGTTCGCTGCTGCTGGTGCTCTCGGCCAGGGTGTGACTGCCAAGCTGACGCTGAACTAGCACCTGATCCTCGGGTCTCCTCGGAGATCCAACGGATGACGGAGGGGGACGGGCTTCGGCCCGTCCCCCTCTCGCGTTCCCGAACACTGCGGTGCCGTCGAGCATCTACTGTGAGGGGTCCTCGCCCGGGTAGCTCAGTTGGTTAGAGCGCCTGTCTTGTAAACAGGGGGTCAAGGGTTCGAATCCCTTCTCGGGCTCTGAAGTCGTTACACAAGCGTGTGATGGGACCGATCATTCCCGTGCTGGAGTTCGCAGTGGTTGAATTCGCAGTGGTTGAACAGTCCCCGACAGATCCGGTGGCGACTGCAGTGTGGTGCGCGCTGGCAGCCGAAGGAACACCAGGCGGTCTGGCGATCATCGACCAGCGTCGTGCAGTCGACCATCAGGAACTCCATAGCGCCTCCGGTGCGTTGGCCGCACAACTGCTCATGCGAAGTTCCGAGCATGGATCGCTCACATGGCTGCCGATCCTCGTTGACCGTTCGATCGAGTCATGCATCGCTGTTCTCGCGGCCCTCCGGGCGGGGATCCCGTTCGCTCCCATCGACGCCGCAACCCCTCCGCGTCGGGTCACCGAACTCTTCAGCCGTCTCGGTGGTCCGCCTGTTGCTGTGGTGGCGTCGATGGTTACTGGCACGCTCGTTCCTGATGGCGTTGAGGCTCTTTCACCTCTCGGCCATCGTGATGCACAGCCTCCGCTGATGGCCGTGGATCCCGGGGCGCCTGCCGTCGTGGTGTTCACCTCTGGTTCGACTGGTGCGCCGAAGGCGGTGGTGCGTCCGTGGCGGATGTTCAGTCCGGAACCTGATGGTTTCGCCGATAAGGGTCCGATTGAGGCAGGCTCGATCCTGCGGCACGGACTCCTCCTCCCGCTTTCGTTCTCTGCTGGTCTCAATGTGCTGGCCCCCCTGCGGGGTCGATCCCTGCATATCGCCGACCCCTCGGCGATGTCGGGGGATCACCTCCTGCGCTGGCTGGCCGAGCAACAGGTGGAGTCACTCGAGGTTCCGCCGTCGCTCGCGACGACGCTTGCACGACTGGGAGCGGGTCGACGGTTGCTTCCGGACCTGAAGATCATTCGCTTGTTCGGTGAGCCATTCGACTGGATGCTGGTGGCGGCGCTTCGATCGCTCGGAGGTCCCGAACTCGACATTCTCACCTCGTACTCAGCGACTGAGTCGGGGACCGGGACCAAGAAGGTGATCGGTCCTGAAACTCCTCTCGGCAGTGGTCAGGTAGGGATGGGATTTCCGGTCGCTGCCGGCAGAGTTCGGCTCACCGCATCGGGCTCACTGCTCGCCGCATCTACCAGCGCGGGGGCTGGTGCCCCCACCACCGGTCAGATCCTGGTCCGCGAGCCAGCAGCACTCGGCTACCTCGAGGATCTCGGCGGCGATTCTCGAACGTTGACGCGAACAACCCGAGGTCTCGCGATGGACCCCTCCGATCCAGCGCTTGCGAGTGGGGACCACGCATCCCAACGATTCGTCATCGCACCCGACGGCACTCACTGGTGGTTCAGCGGCGATCTGGGTGAATTCGATGCGGCGGGTGAACTCCATCACCGAGGTCGGGTGGATGACCTGGTGAAGATCAACGGCGTGCTTGTTGAGCCGGCATCGGCCGAACGGGTGCTTCGGCGTGTTCCGGGAGTGGTGAACGCCGCGGTCGTGGCGCATGAACTCGTACCGAATCGTGCAGTACTGGTCGGGCATCTTGAACTCGCACATGACATCGACATTGTCGACATCCGTGCAGCGATGGTGGAGCAACTCCCGCCCGCAGCGATCGCCCGTGTGCTGATGCGACATGAGAATCTGCCGGTGACCGCGCGGGGGAAGATCGATCGAGCGGCATTGCGCGACACCACCGTCACACCGTGGGTCGCCGATCACCGGGGACCAGCCGATGATCGTCAAGGGTTTCTCGCCGCCCATATGGCCGAGATCCTCGGGCTTCCTGCTGTGGGGGTCGATGATGATCTCTTCGCGCTGGGTCTTGACTCCTTGGCGGCAGTCGAATTCCTGCAGGTAGTGACCGACCTCGGCCTCGGGCGACTCGATCCCTCCAGGCTGGCGGCGCTGCGAACGATTTCGGCGATCGCGCTGGAACTCGACGGGGCCTCGGTCGAACGTCGTTCCGATGTGGTGACTCTGAACGCCGCCGGCACGGCGCCGCTGATCCTCTGCGTTCCGGGAGCGGGCGATATGGCCGCACGCTTCTGGGCCTTGGCGGCGGCGCTCGGTGCCGACCAACCGATCGCAGTGGTCGAGGCCCACGGCATGCATACCCGGGCAGCGGTGGATCGCACGATCGAGGCCGCCGCCGGGCGCGTTGCGGCCGAGGCCACCGACCGTTGTCCGCAAGGTCCGATCCGCCTCATGGGTCACTCCGTCGGTGCACTCGTTGCACTCGAAGCCGCCCATTGTCTTGTGGCGTCCGGCCGTGAGGTCTCGGTGGCGTTGCTCGACCCGGCTGCCGGGAGAAACGTGGCGCGTTCGCCATCACTATCCGGAACGGACTCGGCAACTACGGACGTCGACGGATCACTGCGGACTCATGCATCGAAGAGTCGGAGGTTGCTGCACATCATCAAGTCACTGCCGTTGATGAACCGTGACGAAATCAGGTTCCGCCTCTATGCCCGCTTTCCCGGTCCACCGCGTAGCGATCCCCGCCGCTATCGGGCATTCCACCTCATTGGTGTGCATGCCGCGTTGAACCATCAACCAACTCAGGCGAACTTCCCGGTACTTGCTCTTCGAGCTCGTGATACGCATGTGGATCCTTGGGTTCTCGAACGCCTCGATCCGACCACTTCGTTCACGGTGGCCGCAGTCGACGGCGATCATCTCTCGTTCCTCCAGCCTCCCCATGTGCACGAGGTTGCTGCGCGGCTGCGTGGGTTTTACGACGCCGGTTCTGCGACTGACGAACTGGGGTCTTCCCTCACCAGGCGATAGAGCCTGATTCGTGCAGTCCGTCGATCTCGTCGGCGACGAAGCCGAACTCGGTGAGCACCGCAATGGTGTCGACACCGGGATACGCGTAGGTGGTGCCGATGGTGCCCGGCGTGCGGCTCAGGCGGGGCACAGGGGCCAACTGCGGTGGCCCTTCGGGCATGTCAACGAACGCACCGCGGGCCACGTTGTGCGGGTGCTCGGCTGCTTCCGCGAACGTGAGCACCGGTGCGAAACAGGCGTCGGTTCCTTCGAGCAACTCGACCCATGCATCGCGAGTGCGAGTGAGAAACGCCGCGGCCATCGCGTCGTGAAGTTCGGGCCAGCGACTCTCGTCGTACTGGTTCGGCAGTGTGGCGGGGTCGAGCCCGAGCTTCTCGAGCAGCAGGGCGAAGAACTTCGGTTCGATGGGTGCGGCAGTGATGTACTTGCCGTCGGCGGTCTCGTACACCTTGTAGAACGGCGAACCTCCGTCGAACATGTTCGTGCCCACCGGACCGGTATGCATGCCCGAGCGGGTCATGCCATAGAACACCTGATAGAGCGACATCACACCGTCGACCATGGCACTGTCGATGACCTGCCCTTGACCGGAGCGCTGCGCCTCGAACAGCGCGCACACGACTCCGAAGGCGAGATGCAGACCGCCACCGCCGAAATCGCCCAGCACCTGCAGCAAGGGCACCGGAGGTTCGCCAGCCACGCCAATGGAGCCGATGGCTCCCGTGATCGCCTCATAGTTGAGTGAATGGCCGGCGGCATGGGCCAACGGGCCTTCCTGGCCCCATCCGGTGAGACGGCCGTAGACCAGCTTCGGATTGCGAGCCAAGGCCACCTCGGGGCCGATGCCGAGTCGTTCGCAGACCCCGGGGCGAAACGCTTCGACGAAGGCGTCGGCCCGCTCGATGAGTCGCAGCAGGGTTTCGACCCCTTCGGGGGACTTGAGGTTGATGGCGATGGAACGTCGGCCACGATCGAACTCACTCGTGCGACTGGCGGGCTTCTCGGCGGGCACCTCAGTGGTGGGATGCACACGGATGACATCGGCACCCATATCGGCCAATTTGAGCGTTCCGTAGGGCAACGCTCCGAGGCCCGCGAGTTCGATGATGGTCACGCCGTCGAGTGGTCCCATGTGATCCCCCTTGGATTCGGGCAGACGATACCCGTGGCCTGAGCGGTAGTCGTAAAAAAGCTGGCGATGGTGCTTGTGTTCTCGGCCCGGGGCGGCGAACATCACAGGTGATGGAAATCACCGCAGTAGAACTCACCGAACGTGACAAGGCGATCCTCGAGTTCGAGCGGTCCTGGTGGCACGAGACCGGGCCCAAGGAATCGCTCATCGAGGAGCGTTTCGAACTCTCGGTCGATCGGTACTACGAGATCCTCGGCGAGCTGCTCGAGAGCCCGGCGGCCTACGCCCACGATCCGCTCGGGGTTCGTCGCCTTCGTCGTCTCCGCGATCGCCGTCGTCGGGTGCGCCAGGAGCATGCCCAGCAGGTGAGCGAGCCTCCCGGTTCCTGAGATGACCAACCCGGCGGGTGGTCCGCAGCCGCGCAGGGACACCGCAGTCGGTGTCGTCCTCGTTGGCGCTGCGCTGCTGGTCGGGATGATCCTGCTGGTCAAGGGCTACAGCGCCGACGGTGGCCTCGTTGCTACCTCGAAGCCCACGGTCAGCAGTTCCACCACAACACAGGCACCCACCACCACATTGCCGGCCCGTCCCGCCGCCGACATCTCGGTGGCGGTCTACAACGCCACCGGTGGCGGCATGGTGGCCTCGAAGAACCGTTCGGTGCTCGAGAGCAAAGGGTTCCAGCAGATCACCATCGGCGATGCTCCCTCGGTTGTTCCCGAAACTCAGATCTTCTACACCTCGGGAGCGAAAGCCGACGCTCAGCAGGTAGCGGCCGCGCTCGGCAAAGATCCGCAGTTGGTGCAGGCACTGCCCTCGCCGCCCCCCGCTCCGATCGGTACCGCCACGGTGCTCGTGCTCGCCGGCCCGGATCTGGCCTGAGGCCCTGCGGCGCTCACAGCACACGGTGCTCGGTTGCGACTCCGGATGGCTTCAACTCCGGGTGGCTTCAACTCCGGGTGGCCTCAACTCCGGGTGGCTTCGGCTGCGGGTCGCCCAACCGCCGGAAGACTCGGTTGCCGGTTCGGGCTGCTCTACTTACGCGATGCGTATCGTCGTTGCACCCGACAAGTTCAAGGGCACGGCGTCCGCGAGCGAGTTGACCGCGGCTATCGCCGAGGCGCTTCGCGCTTCGGGCCATGAGGTCGTGAGCCTGCCCCTCGCTGACGGTGGTGAGGGGTTCCTCGATGTATTCGGCGGCCCCAATCGCACCACGGTGGTCGATGGCCCAGTTGGCGATGAAGTTGAGGCGCAATGGCGGCTGGAGCGGGGCGTGGCCGTCATCGAGATGGCCCGCGCTTCGGGTCTCACCCTCGTCGGTGGCGCTGAGGGTAATGATCCGATCGCCGCCTCCACCTATGGCGTCGGCGAACTCATTGCC
>WLCQ01000007.1 GCA_009705225.1 Actinomycetota bacterium
CTCGTGGGCTACGGCGCCACCCATGAACGCGAACGCTTCGGCAAGGTCATCTACGACGTCAACCAGATCGGCATCGACGTGAAGGCGCGTCGTGAACAGATGCGGGCCTACAGCGAGTTCTTCAGCATTCCCGACGAACCCTGGTGATCAGAGCGGCGAGAGGACTGCGGCAGCGCGCTCGACGTCACGACCCATCTGGGCGATGAGCGCCTCGACCGAGTCGAACTTCAGCTCATCGCGCAGATGCTCGACGAACTGCACGCGGGCTGGCTGTCCGTAGAGATCACCGTCGAAAGAGATGAGGTGCGCCTCGAGTAACGAGGTGTCAGCGAACTCGTAGAACGTGGGGCGACGACCAAGCGAGATGGCTGTGGGATGACGCTCGCCATCAGGGGTGAAATACCAACCGGCGTAGATGCCGTCGGCCGGCAGACAGATGGCTTCGGGCACTGCAACATTGGCGGTGCGGAACCCGAGGTCGCGGGCTCGGGCATCACCATGGCCGACGATGCCGCGAACCTCATGTGGTCGACCGAGCATGACGTTCGCGCTTTCAAGGTCTCCATCGGTCAGCGCCCGACGGATCCTGGTGGACGACACCGGCCCATCATCACGACCGGCCCCCTCGATGCCGACAAGTTCGTGACCCACGACCTCGAAGCCGAGCTCGGCTCCCATGGTGCGCAGCAACGCAACATTCCCGGATCGACGATGCCCGAAATGGAAGTCCTCTCCCACTGCCACGAGACGAGCACCGAGTGCGCTGCTGAGTACTTCGGTGACGAAATCCTCGGCGCTCTCCGTGGCCCGTTCGGCATCGAAATGCACGACGTAGACGAGATCGACGCCGCAGTCGGCGAGTAGTTCGAGTTTCTGGTCGAGATCGGTGAGCAGAAGTGGGGCCGATTCGGGGCGCACCACTGAAGCCGGGTGACGATCGAAGGTGACGACTGCGGTCTGCAGTCCGCGCTGCTCGGCCACCTCGCGCACCGAGGCGATCACCGCCCGATGCCCGCGATGCACCCCATCGAATGCGCCAATAGTGACCGCAGTCCCCGAAGGGGGTCGAGTGAACGTCGAGTCGTCGCGGATGACCTTCATGGCGAAGGCGAACGCTACCCGTCGATCGGGTCTGACGACGAAGGCGGCGCTGAGCGCGAACCGTCGACGGGAGAACCCGCAGCATCGTCGGGCGGTACTGAAGCGGAACCCTCGATCGGCGCCACCACCACTTCCGGCTTCACGGTCCCGCCGCGATGCGCCGCGTACACGGCCAGTAGTCGACCATCGTCGTCGACGATCACCCACGGGCCTTCGCCGGCGAAGCGTTCGTCGCGCGGCAGCACCTTGCCGTGGCCGACGTCGAGCCGTTCGCTCTCGGTCACCACGATGGTCGGGTAGTCGCGCAGAGCCGAAGCAGGGGTGAGCAACGATGCGGGCGAGATCGAGGCGAGCGGGAGTGCATCGGCGAGCGAGAACGACCCGATCGCGGTGCGACGCAGATCGCGGAGATGCGCTCCGCCACCGAGCGCGGTCCCGAGATCGGCCGCCAAGGTACGCACATAGGTACCCGACGAGCATTCGACCTCGGCGCGGATGATGTGCGCCTCGCCGGTGGGAGTGACCGTGAACCTATGAACCGTGACCGGACGCGGCGCGCGTTCCACCTCGATGCCCTCGCGTGCGAGTTCATGGAGGCGGCGACCGTCGATCTTCACGGCGGAGACCATGGGAGGAATCTGCATGATGTCGCCGGTGAGTCCCCGGGCCGCGGCCTCGATCTGCTCGAAGGTCACCGATGACATGTCGTAGGTGGCCACCACCTCGCCGGAATCGTCGAGTGTGGTGGTCTCGGTACCGAGCACGATGTCGCAGGTATAGGTCTTGGGCAGGGCAGTAAGAAAGCGCAGCAACCGCGTGACCCTCCCCACACCGAGCAACAAGATGCCAGTGGCATCGGGATCGAGCGTGCCGGAGTGTCCGACCTTGCGGGTGCCGAGTAGACCCCGGGACTTGGCAACGACATCGTGAGAGGTCCAGCCCGCGTCCTTGTCGACGACAACCAGGCCGTCGGGGCCGTCGTTGCGACGGCGACTCACGACTGGTCGTCGTCGGCCGGGATCGGCAATTCCGAAAGCAGCGAATCGATCCGCTCTCCAGCCCTGATGGCCGGATCTGGTTCGAAGCTCAGCTCCGGAGTGTGCTTCATCCGGGCCTGACGACCGATTGCACCCTGCAGGCGCCAGCGCAGTTCGCCGAACGCCTCAAGAATCTCGGGATCACCATCTTCACCCCGGATGGAGTCGAAGAACACGACTGCGTGACGCAGATCGCCATCGATCGAGACCGAAGTAATGGTGAGTAGTTGCAAACGGTCATCGTCGAGATGCTCGAGTTCGTCAGCGAGGATCTCGCGCAGCAGTTCGTTGATCCGAGCTGTGCGCGGGTACTGACGCGGGTTTCCGTGATTTCGTTGCCTTGCCATCGTCGACCTCCGGGCGAGAACCGAGCGCTGATGGATCGATGGCAGCCTGCCATCGATCCGGATCAGACGCGGGGGATCTCGCGGTCCTCGTAGGTTTCGATGATGTCGCCGGGCTTGAGATCCTGGAAATCGGTGAGACCGATACCGCACTCGAATCCGGTGGCCACTTCACGCACATCGTCTTTGAAACGACGCAGTGACGAGACTGCGCCCTTCCAGATGACGGTGCCCTCCCGGAGGAAGCGGACCTTGGACCCACGGGTGATCTGACCGTTCTGCACCATGCAACCGGCGATGGCGCCGACCTTCGGAACACGGAAGATCTCGCGGACCTCGGCATCGCCGGTGACCACTTCTTCGTAGACCGGCTGGAGCAGACCCAGCATGGCGTTCTCGATGTCCTCGAGTACCTGGTAGATGATTTCGTAGGTTCGGATCTCGACGCGTTCGGTATCGGCCAGTTCACGAGCCTGACGATCGGGACGCACGTTGAAGCCGATGATGGTGGCGTTCGAGGTGGCGGCGAGCTGCACATCGTTCTGGGTGATGCCGCCCACTGCACGATGCACGAATGCCAGCTTGACCTCAGGCCGTTCGAGCTTCTTCAGGCTTTCGGTGAGCGCCTCGAGCGAGCCGGTCACGTCGGCCTTGACGATCAGGTTCAGCGTGGCGGATTCGCCGGACTGGATCTGTTGGAAGATGTCCTCGAGCTTGGCACCACCGCTCATGGCATGGGCCTCGCGTCCGATGGATGCGACTCGAAGCCAATGTTCACGAGTGGCAGCCACCTTCGAGGCGGTCTTCTCATCAGGGGCAACCACGAATCGGTCACCTGAAATGGCGACATCGGAGAGACCAAGAACCTGCACCGGCATTGCCGGGCCAGCTTCCTTGATCTGCTTGCCCTTGTCGTCGATGAGCGCACGGACACGGCCCCACGCCGCGCCGGCCACGAGCGGATCGCCGACCCGTAGGGTGCCGTGCTGCACGAGGATGGTGGCAACGGGGCCACGGCCGATGTCGAGGTTGGATTCGAGCACGACGCCGCGGGCACGCCCGTCCTCGGTGGCCCGGAGGTCTTCGAGTTCGGAGATGACCAGCACGTTTTCAAGCAGATCGTCGATACCCAGATTCTGCAGCGCCGATACCTCAACCATGACGGTGTCGCCACCCCACGCTTCGGGAACGAGTCCGTGCTCGGAGAGTTGCTGCATCACACGAGTGGGATCGGCGTTGTCGCGGTCGACCTTGTTGATGGCGACGAGGATGGGCACCTCGGCGGCCTTGGCATGGTTGAGCGCCTCGATGGTCTGGGGCATGACGCCGTCGTCGGCAGCGACTACGAGGATGACGATGTCGGTGGCTTCGGCACCACGGGCTCGCATGGCGGTGAACGCCTCATGGCCGGGGGTGTCGAGGAAGGTCAGTACGCGCCCGTCCTTTTCGGCCTGATAGGCGCCGATGTGCTGGGTGATTCCGCCGGCCTCGCCGGCGACCACATTGGCATTGCGGATCTGATCAAGCAGCTTGGTCTTGCCGTGATCGACGTGTCCCATGACGGTGATGACCGGGGGACGATGCGGCCAGGACTCATAGGTCTCATCGTCGACGTCCTCGTCGAGCATGAGGAGCTTCTGGAGTTCGACTTCCTGTTCCTCACCGGGGTTGACGAGACGGATCTCGGCACCGATCTCAGCGGCGAACAGTTCGATCATGTCATCGTTCAGCGACTGGGTCGCCGTGACCATCTCACCCTGCTGCATGAGGAAGCGAACAACATCGGCTGCGGTTCGGTTGAGCTTCGGACCCAATTCCTGGGGGGTGGTGGCGCGCTCCACCACGATCATGCCGATGGGGACAGGCGCCTCGCGCGGGGTGTAACTCGGTGCATCGATCGGCTGGAGTTCGTCCTGACTGCGACGACGACGGCCCTTGCGGCGCTGCGGGCGACGCGGTCCACCGGGACCACCACCGGGACGACCACCGCCACCGGGACGACCACCAGGCCCACCACCGGGACCTCCGGGACCACCGGGACCACCACCGAAACCACTGCCGGGACCGCTGGGGGAACCACCAGGACCGCCGGGACGCGGGCCGCTGGGTCCGCCGGGACGGGTACCAGGACCACCGGGACGGGCACCGGGACCACCGGGGCGACCGGTGGGCGGGATATCGCGACGAGCACCGGGCGGCGGCGGAATCGGTTTTCCTGTTGCCGACGTGGGCGGACGCATGCCAGGGGGCGGCGGAATGGGCTTGCCTGTTGCTGATGTCGGCGGACGCGGAGGCGCATCACTGCGGGCGGCGGGAGCGGCGGGACGCGGTGGGGCGTCGGACGGCGCAACGGCCGCAGGAGCGGCGGGAGCCGCAGGAGCCTGCGTCGGCTCGGCAGCCGGGCGCGGTGCCGGCGGTTCTTCGCGTCGCACTGGTCCGGCGCTTCCCGAGGAGGAGATGACCCTCTTCGGCGGTGCGGGCGGTACTGCAGGAGCAGGGGGAGCAGCAGGCGGTGCTGCAGGGGCTGCTGCCGGAGCAGGAGCCGGGGCCGGGGCGTCGACGACTGCGGCATCAGCGGTAGTAACCGGGACTTCGGGGACAACCGGAGACACCGGGGCGGGTGCCTCGACAGCAGGAACCTCGACTGCGGGAACCTGGGCAGTTGGCTCCTCCGGAGCGGAAGCATCGGCCTTGGTGGCCGCTGCTTTCTTGGCAGCAGCCTTCTTGGCCGGCTTCTTCTCGGCCTCGGGCTCCTCGGGCTGGACATCGCGGATCAGACCCTCACGCTCCGCCTTGCGACGGACACGATCGGCCTGCGCCTCGACCACACTCGAGGAGTGGGTCTTGACGCCGATCCCGAGCGCGACGCACAGATCGAGGGTCTCTTTGTTGGTGAGCCCTAGTTCTCGAGCCAGCTCGTGGACACGGATGTTTGACGGCAACTGCTACCTCAGTCTTCTCGACATCGTGGTTCGCCCCTCGGCGCCTGCGATGTGTTCCCGGCTGGAGCCGGGAAGCGGGTTGTAATCCTCGCACGACCAGCGGTCGTACACGAACGGTTGATGGCTGGTGCTACTGGTCGCCCTCGTCCGATTCGCCCGATTCGGACGTCACGGTATCGGTGTCTGCTTCCGCATCCACGGGTTCTGAAACCTCGGAGGCCCCAGAATCGGCATCGGCTTCGGTTGCCGGCGTGGCGACGGCCTCACCGGCAGCTTCGTCCTCGGCGGCCTGCACGTAGGCCTCCGCAGACATGGCCTCGCCACCCTCGGCGGGCTGCCAGACCTGTTCGCCGGTCTCGGAATCGACGATCCACTCGCCCTCGGCCCAATCCTGATTGGCGTAGGCCTCTTCCTCGGCGAGCTGGGTCTCGCTCTTGATATCGACGCGCCAACCGGTGAGACGAGCGGCGAGACGGGCGTTCTGGCCCTCCTTACCGATGGCCAGCGAGAGCTGGTAGTCGGGCACGATCACCTCAGCGGTGCCGGTGTCCTCATGGATCCGAACTTCCTTGACCTTGGCCGGCGACAGCGCCTTCATCACGAAATCGGCCGGTTCGTCGGAGAACGGCACGATGTCGATCTTCTCGCCGCGCAGTTCGTTGACGACCATGCGCACGCGGGCACCCCGGGCGCCCACGCAGGCGCCGACGGGATCGACATTGGAGTCATTGGAGAGGACGGCAATCTTGGTGCGGGCCCCTGGTTCACGGGCACAGGCCTTGATCTCGACGATGCCGTCGGCGATCTCGGGAACCTCGAGTTCGAAGAGACGCTTGATGAGACCGGGATGCGTGCGGCTGGTGACGATCTGCGGGCCCTTGACGGTCTTGCGGACCTCGACGATGTAGGCCTTGACGCGGGCACCGGGTTCGGGGCGCTCGTAGGGCACCTGCTCGGCCTGGGGCATGAGCGCCTCCACCCGACCGAGGTCGAGCAGGGTGTAGCGGGCATCGGTCTGCTGGATGATGCCGGTGACGATGTCGCCCTCGCGGCCGGCGTACTCCTCGTACTTCATCTCGCGCTCAGCCTCGCGAATGCGCTGGTTCATGACCTGCTTGATGGTCTGGGCTGCGACGCGTCCCCACACCTCGGGCGGCGGGGTGACGTCGAACTCCTCGCCCATAGGGATGCCATCGTCGTCGAGGGCCTGGGCCATGACCCGAACATCACCGGAGTCAGGGTCGATGATGACCCACGCGTACTCCTGAGAGTTGGGAAGGCGCTTGTAGGCCGACTCGAACGCATCGGCAAGCGCCCCGAAGAGCGTGTCGACGGAGATTCCCTTGTCGGCGGCGAGCGCCTGCAGGGCCTCGATGAGGTCGGGGGTGTTCATCACGACTGGACCTTCTTCTGCTTGGGGGCAGCGCTGGCGGCTGCCTTCGTACCCGCGCCCGTGGGAGGTGCGGGTTTCGACTTGGGGCCACCGGGCTTGGGAGCCGCCGCCCACACGAAGATCGTGCGGGCTTTCTCGATGTCGACGTAATCGAAGGTGATGGACTCACCGACTGGTTCATCGAGGGCGATGGTGACCGAGGTTTCGTCGCTGTGAGTGACGACACCGGTGAAACGACGGCCCCCCGGGAAATCGGAGACGGTCTTGATGCTGACGACGCGGTTCGCCGCCCACTCCCAATGACGAGGGGTGCGCAGCTGCCGTTCGAGACCGGGACTCGACACCTCAAGGGTGTACTGACCGGCAATGGGATCGTGTTCATCGAATGCCCGGGACAACGCACGGGTAGTGGCGGTGAGATCAGCGACATCAACGCCGCCGGGCTTGTCGAGAGTGACCCGAAGTACCGCACCGGCCTGTTCGAGATCGAACAGTTCGAGTTCGAGGCCGGCAACGATGGGTTCGACGAGCGCACGGACACGGTCGGGGACGGACATTGTTACCTCCTCTCGGGCTGCTGCCAGCTCTGACGGCTGGCGGATGTTCGATGATCAAGGGACGCACGCAGACGTGCAGGACCGGCCCACCGACTCCAACTCAGGCACCGGCGAGCGGTAGCTGAGAAACGGAACTGCGTCTGAATGAACAAAAGACGTGGGCTGGAGCCCACGCCTTCGTCGGACCTGCGAACGATTGCGAGGTAGTAAGCGTACCCGAATCCTCACCGGAGCGCCCATTCAGGGCTGCTCGGGTCAGTATGAACGGGCCACGATGGCGATGGCGCCGGGGGCGCGATCGGCCTCGGGCAGGGACCCGTCGGGCATCACCAGACAGCGCACCGTGATTCCCTGGGCCCCGAGTTCAGCTTCACCGGCCACCCCGAGATCAGCCCACGGGATGCGGGCCCAACCAGTGGACGCGGCCTCGATGGCCTCGGGAATGGTGCTCACATCGGCCGTTCGAGCCTCCCGGCGGGCCGTGGACTCGGCCAGAAGCGCAGCTTGGGCGGCTTCGAGCACCTCGGCGATGCGGGCGGCAATGCCGTCGAGCGGTGCGGCGTCCTTGGAGCCGGCGATGCGGTCGACGAGCGTGACGGCACCTTCGGCGAGATCGCGGGGTCCGAGCTCGAGCCGAACCGGGACTCCCTTGAGTTCCCAATCAGTGGCGCGGCGACCAGCGGAGGTCTCAGTGCGAAGATCGAGTTCAACGCGGATACCGGCGGCGAGCAGTTCCTCGGCGAGTGTGCGGCAGCGATCGATGACGGCGTCATCCTCACGAACGGCCATGACAACAACCTGCACCGGGGCGAGACGGGGCGGGATACGCAGTCCGTTGTCATCGCCGTGGCACATGATGAGCCCGCCGACCATACGGGTGGATACGCCCCATGAGGTCGTCCAGGCCAACTCCTGCTTGCCCTCGGCACTCTGGAACCCGATATCGAAAGCCTTCGCGAAGTTCTGGCCCAGCTCGTGGCTGGTGCCCATCTGCAGGGCCTTGCCGTCGCCCATCATGGCTTCGCAGGTCATGGTGTTGGTGGCGCCGGCGAAACGCTCCTTGGCGGTCTTGCGGCCCACAACCACGGGCATGGCCAGCACATCGCGCATGAATGACTCGTAGACCTCATGCAGGATGCGCACGGCGTAGGACCGACCATCGGCCTCGCTCACGTGTGCTGTGTGCCCCTCCTGCCACAGGAACTCGCTGGTGCGCAGGAACACACGCGGGCGCAGCTCCCACCGCACAACGTTGGCCCACTGGTTGAGCAGCAACGGGAGATCGCGATAGCTCTGGACCCACTTGGCCATGAACTCGCCGATGACTGTTTCGGAGGTGGGACGCACCACCACCGGCTCTTCGAGTTCCTTGCCACCGGCCACGGTGACCACGGCGAGTTCGGGGCTGAACCCTTCGACGTGCTCGGCCTCACGAGTGAGATAGCTCTCGGGGATGAACAGCGGGAAGTAGGCGTTCTTGGCGCCGGCGGCCTTGATGCGGCGGTCGACCTCGGCCTGCATCTGCTCCCAGATCGAGTAGCCATAGGGGCGAATGACCATGGTGCCGCGTACCGGACCGTTATCGGCCATCTCGGCCTTGGCGACGATGTCCTGGTACCAACGGGGAAAATCTTCGGACTGCGGAGTGAGAACGGGAGCCTTGGCCATAGGGGTCGATGCTAGGCGACCCCGCTCGTGCCCTCGGTGGCCCGATCAGCGCATCTTGCGGATGATCTCGATGCGTTCGGTGGCGTGGTTGGCGTCGTCGCCCTTCTCATCGAGAAGTTCGGCGCGATCGGCTTCGGCTTCGGCGGCCGCGGAGTCGTCCTTACGACGAAGAGCCTCCTCCACTCCCCCGTCGGCAATGATCTGCGCCCATTCCACCAGCGCCTCGACCATGCCATCCTCGGGAACGACCTTCACGACCTCACCCTTGACGAACAAGTGACCGCGCTTGCGGCCGGCGGCAATGCCGAGATCGGCCTCACGAGCTTCGCCCGGGCCGTTCACCACACAACCCATGACGGCCACCTGGATCGGGATGTTGAGATCGGTAAGAGCTTCCTGCGCCTTGGCGGCCACGTCGATGACATCGACCTCGGCTCGGCCACACGAAGGGCAGGCAATGAGATCGAGCCCGCGTCGCTCGCGCAAGCCGAGGCTCTCGAGCAACCAACGCCCGGCTCGCACCTCCTCGACCGGATCAGCAGTGAGGGAATAACGAATGGTGTCGCCGATTCCTTCGGCCAGAAGCGTGGCCATACCGGCGGTGGCCTTGACCAGCCCGGCCGGAGGTGGACCGGCTTCAGTGACTCCCAGATGCAGTGGATAGTCGACGGTGTCGGCAAGCAGTCGATAGGCATCGATCATCAGAGCCACGTTGGACGCCTTCACCGAGATCTTCACATCGTCGAAGCCGACCTCTTCGAAGAAGTCGAGTTCACGCTTGGCGGACTCGACCATGGCCTCGGCCGTGACTCGACCGCCGTATTTCTCGTAAAGATCGGGATCGAGCGACCCACCATTGACGCCGATACGGATCGGAATGCCACGATCCTTCGCTTCACGAGCAACGGCCTTGATGTGCTCGGGCCGACGGATGTTGCCGGGGTTCAGCCGCAGACCCTGCACACCGGCCTCCATGGCCTCCATGGCGCGCAGGTACTGGTGATGGATATCGGCGATGATCGGCAATGGCGATCGCGGAATGATGTGGGCGAGACCCTCGGCAGCCTCGGGTTCGTTGCACGTACAGCGCACGATGTCGCAGCCGGCAGCGGCGAGGGCGTAGATCTGCTGCAGCGTGCCCTCGACATCAGCGGTCTTGGTCGTGGTCATCGACTGGATCGAGATGGGGGCGTCGCCACCCACGAGGACCGATCCGACTCGAACCTGACGAGTCGTGCGTCGTGGATAGCTGGACTGGGGGGCGAGTTCGCTCACGCTGTTGAGGTTACGACTACGGCGTGAGTTGCACGGGGTCGACGGCATCGAGATACAGCGTCGACATGAATAACCCGATCATCAGGAACACCACCACATAGGTGACCGGCATGAGCCTGCTCATATCAACCCGATAGGGCTTCTTCGAGATCCGACTACGGATCTCCTCGTAACAAGCCACTGCGATGTGGCCGCCATCGAACGGAAGCAGGGGCACCAGATTGATGAGCCCGAGGAAGATATTCACCGTGGCGAGAAGGGCGAGCACGCCGGCCCAGCCCTGCTGCTCACCGAGTTGCGTGCCTACGTTGACGATGCCGAGCAATGACATGGGTCGGTCCTGGGCCGAGGAGTCGGCTGATCCGCTGCCGGCACCGGGCAGCGAGGAACCCCCGCCCGAACCGGTTGCGGGCGCCGTAGCGTCCGATGCACCACCGTTGGCCACCTGCGAGGCGAGGTTGCCAAGACCAGTTGGCGAGAAGATGCGGCCCATGCCCTGCACCGACCCCACGATGGTGTCGCCGAACGCTCCAGCTGCGAGGCCGGTCGCGTCGAGGATCCCGGAATGCTCGAGCACCGACTGTGGGCCAACGCCGAGGAACCCGCGGAAGCCGTCAATAGGCATCGCGATCGGACCGGTGACCGAGGTTGTGAACACACTTCCGCCCCGGATGAACGAGATATCGACAGGACCGATGTAGCGCTGCAGCGCTCCGACCAGATCGGAATAGAAGGTGATAGGCCGACCGTCGACGATGATCACGGTGTCGCCCTTTTCGAGCGGTGCGAGCCGCTTGGCTCCGTCGGCATCGAGGGTCCAGCCGATCTGCACCGGCAGGGTGAGGGTTTGCCCGTCACGATCCACTGTGAGTTCGATCGAGGTACCGGCATGGGCCCGGATGAGCGACGACACTTCGTCGAAACTGCCCGCCGCAGCGCCGTTGAACTTGACGATGCGGTCGCCGGGTTCGATTCCCGCCTTCGCTGCCGCCGAACCGTCGACCACCGAACGCACCTGCCATTTGGTGTCGGAGGGGTGACCGAAACCGGCGAACACCACGATGAGCAAGAGGAACCCGAGGGCGATGTTGACCACCGGGCCGGCGAGCACCACGGGCATACGACGACTGAACCGTTGCGCTCGATAGGTGCGCACCTCGTGTTCGGCGGGTACCTCCTCGAGACCGTGCATCCCGATGATGCGCACATAGGCGCCCGCGGGAATGAGCTTGATTCCGTACTCGGTCTCGCCCCGACGGAACGACCAGATGCGGGGTCCGAAGCCAAGGAAGAACTCGGTCACTCGCATCCCATTGCGCTTGGCCATCAGGAAATGGCCCATCTCGTGCAGGAAGACCGAAAGCACAATGGCGATGATGAGCACGAACAACCAGATGCGAGTGGAGGCCACATACGCGAGGCCGCCAAGCAGCAGAGCGAGACGGAGGCCGCGGCTGCCAGTCAGGCGTTCAAGAGCCGAATCGTGCTGTTCAACAGGAGGTTGGGACGAGATTTCGGTCATGCGGGGGCTCCGACCGGTGGGGTGAACTGGACGAGGATCTCGGCGGCGAGGCGGCGGGCCTCAGCGTCGGCAGCGATGATCGCGTTGGCATCGGTGGCCGGCGCGCCGTCGTGATGTTCGAGCGTGGCGGCAATGACGCGAGAAATATCGCCCCACGCAATGCGACCGCCGAGGAACGCGTCGACCGCCACTTCATTGGCGGCGTTGAGCCATGCCGGTGCCGTGCCGCCGATGCGACCGGCTTCGTAGGCGAGGCCAAGGCACGGGAACGTTGCGTGATCGGGCGCCTCGAAGTCGAGTCGACCCAACTGGCTCCAATCGATGCGACCAAAGGGGGTCGTGATTCGATCAGGCCAGGCCAGCGCATATCCGATGGGCAGACGCATATCGGGGATCGAGAGTTGGGCGATGGTGGATGCATCGGTGAACTCGACCATCGAATGCACGATCGACTGCGGATGCACGACCACGTCGATCTCGTCGAAGCCGATGCCGTAACCGGCATCGCCCGCCGGAGTACCGAACAGTTCGTGTGCTTCGATCACCTCGAGCCCCTTGTTCATCAGCGTGGATGAATCGACCGTGATCTTGGGCCCCATGCTCCATGTGGGATGAGCGAGGGCCTCAGCCACAGTGACCCGGGCGAGATCGGCCGCGCTGCGGCCTCGGAACGGCCCGCCACTTGCGGTGAGCACGAGACGAGCGACCCGGGAGCGATTGTCGGTGGCCCGCAGACACTGATGGATGGCCCCGTGCTCGCTGTCGACCGGCACCAGCTCGGCGCCGGGTGTGCGCCGGGCCCGCTGCACCACGGGCCCCGCCGCGATCAGCGATTCCTTGTTCGCCAGGGCGAGGCGGCGGCCGGCTTCGAGTGTGGCGAGTGTGACAGACAAGCCTGCGAATCCAACGACCCCGTTGACCACGACATCGGCATCGGCAGCGAGACTCGCCATGGCCTCGGGGCCCACCCGGACCTCGAAACCCGGCAGAGCGTCGATGATCGGCGCGGCAGCAGCGGGGTCGGAGATGGCGACGATGGCCGGCCGGTGGGTTCGAGCCTGCTCGATGACAACATCGGGGTTACGTCCGGTCGCACCGATGGCGACGAGTTCAAAGGACCCGGGTTCGGCGGCCAGCACATCGAGCGATTGCGTGCCGATCGACCCTGTGGAACCGGCGAGTGCGACACGAACGGGGGGCATGCGTCAAGCCTACCGACGGGCTACCGATTCGTCGCCGCGGGAGATTGCCCTGCTGCGACCGATCAGCCGGCCACGCCGCAGAGCCGGGCCACGTAATACGTGGCCGGGAGCACGAACAGCATCCCGTCGAAGCGATCGAGAATGCCTCCATGCTGTGGAAGCAACGTGCCCATGTCCTTGATCCCGAGATCTCGTTTGAACAGCGATTCGGCGAGATCTCCGAGCGGCGCCATGATCGCTATGACGATGCCGAGAAGCAGTGCTCCACCAGCGCTGAAGGGACCAACGCCAAGCAGGACGGCGACCACGAACACGGCCACGATCGATCCGACCATGCCGCCGATGAGACCCTCAACGGTCTTGTTCGGGGAGAGCGCGGACATCGGGGTGCGACCCGCAGCCCGGCCAATGAAGAAGGCGCCGACGTCGTGGCCAACCGTGCCGACGATGCCGAGCAGCAGCAGGCTCACGCCCTCAGAGGGCACGTTGACCACCAGCGCGGCGAATGCGCCGAACATCCCGATCCATAGAACACTGAGCAGGGTGACACCCAAGTTGGCCACCGGTCGGGCACGACCACCCAGACCCGCCACGAACCAGATGATGCCAACCACAACGGTGAGAGCGAGGACGAGCGGGAAGGCCGCCTCGCCCTTCCAGTAGGCAGCAAGCGGAAACACAGCGATGGCCACGACGCCGACCAACGTGGCGGGACGGAATCCGTTTCGCTGCAGCGCAGTGAGGAACTCCACGCCCGCAGCAGCCACGACGATCTCAGCAATCAGAAGTGCACCGACCGGGCCGACGCTGAACGCCAGAAGGGCGACCACGGCCATGATGACGCCCACCGCAGCAGCCAGTGGGACGTTGCGTCCACCGGGTCGGGCTGATCCGTCGACGCCATCACGTGCTTGCGACCCAGACGCCGGGGCTGGAGCCGATACCTGGCCCGTGCTCTGTGTCGCTGGGGTCGATCGCGTGGTGCGGGGACGACGGGAGCGAGCGCGGCTGCGTTTACGGGGATCAAGCTCGACATCATCGAAGTTGAGATAGTCGGAATCGGTCGTGCGCTCGCTGGTGTCGAGTGCACCGAGGCGTTCGACCACCGGCTCATCGGGATCGAGATTGCCGAGCTCGCGCAGGAAATCCAGATCGTCGGAGGATTCACGCTCATCGCGCCAACGCACGGAGTCGGCGGAGGAACTGACCTCGGGATCGACGCCGGTACCGAGCACCACCTGGGGAACCTGACCCGTGGCTGGGGCGGTCCAGTGCGGTAATTGCACCTCACCGGACGGGGCGCCGAGGTCGATCAACGGAGGGCGCGTTTCGGCGGGGCCATCGGCGAGGTCCTCAGCGGTGACGAAACGAACACCATCGTCGTCCTTGGCACCGGGGCGATCGTCGTCGGCCATCAGTCCTCCAGCAGTTCCCGCTCTTTGGCGGCAAGCGCCTCATCGATGAGGGCCTCCTGCGCGTGGATGAGCTTGTCGAGTTCCTTCTCGGCGCGCTCGAGATCGTCCTTCGAGAGCTCGCCATCCTTCTCGAGACCCTCAAGATCCTTACGGGTATCGCGGCGCTGATTGCGCAGCGTGATTCTGTTCTCCTCCGCCATGTTCTTCACAACCTTGACCAGTTCCTTGCGGCGTTCCTGATTCAGAGGTGGGAAGGTGAGTCGGATCGAGACGCCGTCATTGCTGGGGTTCAGCCCGAGATTCGACATCTGCAGTGCCCGTTCGATCGGACCGATGGCGGTCTTGTCGTAGGGAGTTATGAGGAGCTGACGCGCCTCGGGCACGCTGAACCCTGCGAGCTGCTGCAAAGGAACCTCGGCCCCGAAGTACTCGACCGTGATCTTTTCGACAAGTGCGGGCGCGGCCCGCCCCGTGCGGATACTGGCGAAGTCGCTCCGGGCGTGCGCCACGGCTTTGGCCATCTTCTCGCCGCATTCCGTCAGCAGCATGTCGGCCATTTCGGTGCTCATTGCGCTCTCCTGAAGGTGGTGCGGATCCCGGGGGGACCGGCTCAGCGGACGAGCGTACCGATCGAACCGCCGGTGAGCAGCGAGCGCACATTGCCCTCGCCGTTGAGATCGAACATCACGATCGGCAGATCGTTGTCCATGCACAGCGTGATTGCCGTGGAATCCATGGCCCGCAGACCCTGGTTCAGCACGTCGAGATACGAAACCTCATCGAGCTTGACAGCATCGGGATTCGTTCGGGGATCGTCGCTGTACATGCCATCGGTACCGGAATGGGTGCCCTTCAGCAGAACCTCGGCCTCAATCTCGACGGCTCGAAGCGCTGCAGTGGTGTCGGTGGTGAAGAACGGATTGCCCGTTCCGCCCGCAAAGATCACGACCCGGCCCTTTTCGAGATGGCGGGTGGCCCGACGACGGATGTACGGCTCGGCCACCTGAGCCATCTGGATGGCTGATTGCACGCGGGTGGGCTGGCCGAGCTGCTCGAGGGTGTCCTGCAGAGCAAGCGCATTGATAACCGTGGCCAGCATGCCCATGTAGTCGGCCTGGGCGCGATCCATGCCCGCCCCGGCACCGGACATCCCGCGCCAGATGTTGCCCCCACCGACCACGATGGCCATCTCGACCTCGAGTTCGGTGCGGACCTCGTAGATCTCGCGGGCGATGCGCTGAACAACAGCGCCGTCGATGCCGTAACCGGCGTCGCCTGCGAAGGCCTCTCCCGAGACCTTCAGCAGGACGCGTGACCAGCGAGCTTCAGAGGTTGACATCAGCCGCCGATGTAGACCTGGGCGAAACGGACGAGCGTGGCGTCGCCGAGCATCTGGGTGATGGTCTGCTTGTCATCGCGAACGAATCCCTGCTCGAGCAGCACCTGCTCCTTGAACCAACCGTTGAGACGGCCCTCGACGATCTTCGGCCATGCGGCTTCGGGCTTACCCTCGGCCTTGGTGATGTCGAGCAGCGACTGACGCTCACGCTCGATATCGGCCTCGGGGACCTGCTCGCGGCTCTGATAGAGCGGCTTGGCGAACGCAATGTGCACAGCGATGTCGTGAGCAAGCTCACGGGTGCCACCGGCGATCTCGACCAGCACGGCGTTGACGCCGCGGCCGTCCTGCAGATGCAGGTAGGAATCAAGCGTGTTGCCCTCGGCGGCGTCGAAGCGGATCACCGAGCCAAGCTCGATGTTCTCCTTCTTGGCGATCTTGAGCGCATCGAGTTCGTCGGAAAGCTCGGAGACGGCATCGGCACCCTTCGCCACCACGATGTCGGTGAGCGCCTGGACAAGCGAGGTGAAGTCGTCAGCCTTGGCCGAGAAATCGGTCTCGCTCTTGAGTTGCACGATTGCGCCGACCTGACCGTCGACGACGGCGGAGACCGAACCCTGGGTGTTCTCCCGGTCGCCGAGCTTGGCCACCTTGGCAAGGCCCTTCTCACGGAGCCACTGCTTGGCGGCTTCGAAGTCGCCGTCGTTCTCCTGAAGCGCCTTCTTGGCGTCCATCATTCCGGCGCCGGTGATCTGGCGGAGATTCTGGACATCCTTGGCGGAGAAATCAGCCATTGGTTCAGGCCTCCTCGGTCGCGGTTTCGGCTGCGGGAGCTTCGGCGGCAGGAGCTTCGGCAACAGGCGCCTCAGCAACGGCTTCGTCGGCGGCGTCAGCGGCTGCCGCACGCTCAGCGGCGATACGGGCCTCACGGGCAGCGGCAGCTTCGGCGGCCTGACGACGAGCATCGGCCTGGGCGGCTTCGTGCTCAGCGATCTCCTCGGCGGTGCGCTCGACGACAGCCGGGCCCTCAGGGGCAACGGCGCCGCGCTTGCGGGAGGCAATGAAGCGACCTTCGGTGACGGCGTCAGCGATCACGCGGCACATGAGATTGGCCGAACGGATGGCGTCGTCGTTACCGGGGATCACGTACTGGATGATGTCGGGATCGCAGTTGGTGTCGACGACGGCGACGATCGGAAGACCGAGCTTGTTGGCCTCGGTCACTGCGATGTCTTCCTTCTTCGTGTCGAGCACGAAGATGGCGCTCGGGGTGCGCTCCATGTTGCGGATGCCGCCGAGGTTGCGCTCGAGCTTCTCGAGTTCGCGGCTGATGAGGAGGGCTTCCTTCTTCGGCATGGCCTCAAACTCACCAGAGTCACGCATGCGCTGATATTCCTTCATCTTCGCAACGCGCTTGGACATGGTCTGGTAGTTGGTGAGCATGCCGCCGAGCCAACGCTCGTTCACATAGGGCATACCGCAGGACTCGGCATAGCTGCGCACCGGATCCTGGGCCTGCTTCTTGGTGCCCACGAACAAGATGGTGCCGCCGTCGGCAACGAGATCGCGCACGAAGCTGTACGAGGTCTCGATACGTCCGAGGGTCTGCTGGAGATCAATGATGTAGATGCCGTTGCGCTCACCGTGGATGAAGCGCTTCATCTTGGGGTTCCAGCGTCGGGTCTGATGTCCGAAATGGACACCTGCCTCGAGCAGCTGGCGCATCGTTACGACTGGAGCCATGGTTTTTCCTTACCCATCGGTTGAAAGTTGGAGAATCCGGTGTCGTGCGGGCGGTCCCTATGGAGGGATCGACCGTGGGGTGCACGGGCCGCGGTGTGTGCGGGTCGACCTGACCTGCGGAAGGGGTCAGGCAGACGCTTGACCGGACGATGAGTGTACGGGACGACGGAACCCTGCGGCCAACTGATCAGTCGTCGTCCACCAGTGCCCCGACACCAGCACCGATCGCGGCCAGTGGCGGCGATCCACCGACAACGCCGACGGCGATGCCTGCTCCGGCGGCTGATTCGGCGACCGAGACCCCCTCTGCCATGAGGAACGAGCCAGCGGCCTCGGTGAAACCCTGACACGTAAGTGGCAGTCCGGCCACAGCCAGTCCCAACTCACGAGTCACGCGGGAGTCGCCGGGCAGGTGGCCATGCACAGCGAGATCCAGTTCGGTGGGCAAGATCCGTTGGTCGTCGGCTGCCGGATCCGAGGTGGCGACCCCCGGAACGACGAGATCCCCCGAACCGCCGAGCGAGACGAACCGAACGTGCTGAGGCATCGGTGTCGAACGGAGTTCCTGAATCACCGGGGAGGTCTCGGCCAGGTCGGCCATGGCGGGAAGACGATCGTCGAGGTCCCCAGCGAGGTGACTGCTGCGCACGGCACCGAGTACCCCTCTACCCGCGGCGGTCAGCCCGACCGCAGCGACGCCGGTCGCGAGCGGCGCTCCCGCATGGGGTGATCCAACCGTGACAAGAGTCGAGACAGATGACGGCAGATCGCCCGCCCGATCGGCCCGTTCCACGGCGAGGCGGGCCACGACTCCACCCTGGGAATGGGCGAACACATCGATCGGCACCCCGGGATTGTCACGAGCGGTTGCGGAGATGAGCGCGGCCAGTCGATCGGCGGAAACACCCACCGGTTGCTGCGAATCGATGCGATCGAACTCACTCCAGCCACTACCCGATGCTTCAAGGGCGGATATCCCGGGCCGTCGTGGAGGAACTCGCCCGCCGTTGTAGGAAAACCGGACGACGTCATCGGGGGCGTATCCGAGTCGGTCGGTATCGAACTCCCACGCCGAGTTGTCGTCGCTCGCGGTCCCGAGCCCACTCACCTCGATCACGATCCGGCGTGCGGTCGGGCTGGGGACCGGCACCGACTCATCAGTGCAGTTCATGCGCTGCTGCGCCCATCGCACGAACGCGGTGGCCGCCCGGAACTCAACCGCCACAGCCGAGAGCGTTGTTGCGTAATGAGCGCCTATCGCGGCGATGTCGACACCCGTGCGGGCGAGGTTGGCGATCGCTGCGGACCCCGTATCGAACAGCACGTGCATGAGCGAGCGATGCTCCCCTCCGCCGAGAGGTGCGAGGCCCTCGTCTGCTCCCGGGACGAGCCGGGTCGATGGCTGCTCTGCGCCCGACAGCACGGCTTCGGGGTCGAGATACGAACCATCGGGGGTGCGGAAGCCGAGGTGGAACGGACCCGCGGCTGTTCCGACCGACGCTCCCCGACGTACCCGGTCACCGCGGGCGACTGCGATCGTGGCAAGGAAGGAGTACGAACTTCGAAGACCATCTGTGTGTTCGATCGTGACATGCAGTGCCCCGCCGACCTCGCCGGCGAACACCACGGCCCCTTCGGCAACGGCGGAGATCTCAGCGCCAGCAGTGGTTCCGTAATCACTACCCCGGTTCCCGGGACCCCACTCCCCCTTCGGGGGACGGAAGTGATCGACGATCGGCGCATCGCAGGGAGGGCTGTACACGACTGTTCCCGAGGCGACAGCGACAGCTGCTGTCGGCACCGAACCGGACGCAGCGGCGTCCCTGGCCGTGACGACGGTGCATGCGATCAGACAGAAGGTCGTGACAATGACGGCCAGCGCGATCGCGCTGACCCGAGTAACGCGGGCGCGTTGCATGATCCCCCTCGAGGGTCGGCAGCTGAGGGGGAAGTTCGGGAACTACGCGCGGGGGTGGGTTGCGTCGAGCACGTTGCGGAGACGCTGCTTACTCACATGGGTGTAGTGCTGGGTGGTGGAGAGGTCGGCGTGGCCGAGCAGTTCTTGGACCGCACGCAGATCGGCGCCACCATCGAGCAGATGTGTGGCGAAGGTATGACGCAGCGCATGCGGATGGGTGGGCGATGGCGCCCGCCGATCAAGCAGCCTGCGGACATCTCGCGGCCCGAGCTGTCGACCCCTCTGATTCAGGAACACGGCATCAGCCGGCGAGTCGGCGGTGGCGATCACCCGTCGACCATGGTCGAGCCATTGACGCAGCGCGTGACAGGCCGGCTCGCTCAGCGGCACCACCCGTTGCTTCGAGCCTTTGCCCCAGACCACGACCCGACGACGGGCAATGTCGAGATCCTCTGGGCGCAGACCGCACAGTTCGGAGACTCGCAATCCGCTCCCGTAGAGCAGTTCGAGAACGGCGTCGTCGCGGGACCGGATTGCCGGAGTGTCATTGGCGGTCGTACCCGGCGGATCGTCGAGGACTGCGATGAGTTCGTCGTCGCGCAGCACTCGCGGCAATCGACCAGAACCACCGGGAGCACTCAGACCCGCCGAAGGATCACTGGTCAGCAGCCCGGTGCGGGTGAGCCAACCGAAGTATCGCCGTAACGCCGACGCCTTTCTGGCGATTGTGCGTCGGGCGTACTGACGAGTTGCCAGCGAGCCGACGTAGCGGCGCAATGTGGTGCGCGTGACTCGTATCGGGGAGTCGAGTTCCGCCCGTTCGCACCAGATGACGAAACTGTCGAGATCGGATCGATACGCCCGCAGCGTGGCCGCCGACACCGAGGTGAGCGAGGAGCAGAACGCATCGAGTGACCAGAGGTCGGAGTCAGATGCCACCGCGGTAACTGTACCCGTGCGCATGTTCGATTCGATCGGATACACGTGCAGCAGACCAACATCTCGTCGTCTGTGAGCGCTCGAGGAGATCATGAACGCGAGCGCCCGATCCGCTCGACCCAACCGGCTCGTTGGGCCACCCAACCCTCTGCTTCGAGAGCGTCGATGTGGAGTGCGAGAACCCCGAGATCGAGCCCGGTGGCGAGCAGAAGTTGTTCCATCGGAGCGGCCTGCCACGCGATGTGCTCAAGTACCGCTGCAGCTTCGGGCGAGGGCGGGCGACGCGATTCAGTCGCTGATCGGCGCGGAACCGAATCGCGCCCCAGTGCGATCAGGACATCGGTTGCATCGCGCGCGGGCACGCAGCCGTCGACGAGCAATTGGTTCGTACCGTCCGAACTCGACGCCGTGACCGGACCGGGCACCGCCATGACGACCCCGCCACGCCGGGTTGCCTCGATGGCCGTTCCCATCGCCCCTCCGGTGTGTTGGGATTCGACCACGATGAGCGCATCAGCAAGCGTCGCGATCAGGCGATTGCGCGCCGGGAATTGCCAGGCCGCCGCTGGTGCGCCCAGCGGATACTCGCTGATGATCACTCCGGCGTCAGCGACTCGGCGCCACAGCGCAGCGTGGGCTCGTGGGTAGATACGGTCGAGCCCGCTGCCCACCACCGCAATGGGCGGCGCGGCGCAGGCCTCGAGTGCACCGCTGTGGGCTGCTCCATCGATGCCGAGGGCAAGGCCCGAAACCACAGCGATACCGGCTGCGGCGAGATCCCGACCCAACTCGAACGCGACATCGCGTCCGTAACGCGACGCTCGTCGGGTGCCGACGAGCGCCGCTCTAACGCCGGCGAGGTGATCGAGATCACCTTTCCAGAACAGGACCATCGGCGGATCATCATCAGCGGCGAACACGGGCGGAAATGACGGGGAACCGAACACCGTGACACCGATGCCGGCATCGAGGTGAGCCTGCCAGAAGGTCGAGACATCAAGGGATCTGGCGGCCCGACCCCACAATTCGATGAGCCCTACCCGTTGCGTTTCCGAAAGCCGATCGAGACCGTCGGCCATCAACTTCCCCACCACTGAACTGCGCTGCGAGGTCGACTCCGAGGGCGACACCCGACAGAGCGACTCCCAGACCTCCGATGGCTCACCGACGCACAGCAGCGAGCGAAGGCGTGCCGGACCGACCTGGGGCAATCGAGCCAGTGCAACAACGAACGCGTCGGAAGGAATGGCCCGCCGACTCATGCGGCCGAGGATCCCAGAAGGAACGCGGGATCCGCACGGAGGTGGAAGGCCGACGCGACGTGTTCGGCACGTAGGGGACCATCGTGCTCGGCGAGATCAGCAATGGTGAGCGCAACACGCCAGATCCGGCGCAGCCCACGCGCCGTGAGCCGACCTGATTCGAGCGCCCGTTGCAGCAGATCGCTCGCCGGCGCCGAAAGTGGGGCGTCGCGCTCAAGTGCCGAACCGCCGAGGCCGGCGTTGCTTGTGACACCGCGGGAGCGTGCTCGTTCACGAACCGCCCGAACTCTGGCGGCTACCACCGCAGTGCTCTCGGCGCCATCGCCGTGGAGGAGTGCGCGGGGATCGGGTCGATGCACATCGAGACGAAGATCGAAGCGGTCCAACAAGGGCCCCGAGACCCGCCGGCGATAACGATCCAGGGCTCGATCCGTGCATCGACATGACGAAGGAATGACTCCTTCACCACATGGGCAGGGGTTCATGGCGGCCACCAAGAGGAAATCTGCTGGAACCTCGACGCGGGTTTCGGCTCGGGCGATCCGGATGACTCCTTCCTCGAGTGGCTGACGCAGTGCATCGAGAACCACTGCGCTGAACTCTCCGAGTTCGTCGAGGAAGAGCACACCACCATGCGCGAGCGAGATCTCGCCGGGCCGTAGGCGTTGACTTCCACCACCGACCATGGCGACCGCGCTTGTTCCGTGGTGCGGCGCCCGCCACGGTGGCCGACGGATCAGCCCACCCGGCGGCAACACGCCCGCCGCGGAATGAACTCGCGTGGCTTCAAGAGCAATTCCGTCATCAAGATCGGGCAATAACCCACTGAGTCGATGGGCGAGCATGGTCTTGCCCGCTCCGGGAGGGCCGACCATCAGCAGATTGTGACCACCCGCCGCGGCGATCTCGAGCGCAGCACGCGCCACCTGATGGCCGCGTACATCGGCGAGTTCGGGCAACGCCGCCACCGTGAGATCGAAGGGCTCATCCGGAGGACGGGGCCACGGAACCTCAGCAGTCAGTGCGTCGACGAGTTCTTTGAGATCAGTCGCACACAGGACGCGACGATCGCCGACCAACGAAGCCTCATGAACAGAACCGGGCGGCACGATGATCTCGGGCGCGCTGATTGCCTCAATGATGGGAAGCACGCCGGGGACATGTCGCAAGGTGCCATCGAGTCCCAGTTCCCCGAGGAATGCCCGGTCCTCGATGGCGGCGGGCGAGAGTTGTTCGCTCGCCACGAGCACGCCGATAGCGATGGCCAGATCGAGGGCGGAACCGATCTTGCGGACCGACGTGGGTGCCAGATTCACCGTGGTTCGCTTATCGGGCCAGGCGAACCCCGAGGTGAGCAGTGCAGCGCGCACGCGATCTCGTGACTCACGACATGAGGTGTCGGGCAGGCCGACCACGGTGAACCCGGGCAGGCCGCGCGCCACATGCACCTCGACGGTGACAGCCACGCCGGCAACGCCGAACAGGGCTGCAGATGGAACAGTGGCGAGCATCGGGCCTCCTAAACACGTGTGGTGGAGGGCGATCGCTCGCCGAGATCGCGAACCTACGGGTGCCGACCCACCTGTGTCATGGGCCAGATGGCCGTCGCTGTCAGTTCATCGACCGCGAACTATGGCGTCGGAGGCGACCGACGCAGGTTTGGTGCGATCAACCGGTGAACTGCGGAACCACGCCCGGGGTGACCGTCGCCGACCGCTCTGGCCGGGACCACTCGGCGCGGCACAGCCGCGCGAACGACAGCGGATCCGGATGCGGGGGCCGACTCCACCGAGGAAGAGCGATACGCTTAACTCCTCGACTGCAGGCGGCGGCACGACCCGGGGGAGGTGACGAGTGGCAGACGACACCCGAGCGAGGATCCTCGACCTCGCCGTCGACGCCATCGATGCCGGAGGTGAGGCGGCGCTGCGCCTTGAGCCGATCCTCAATGCCGTCGGGGTCACGCCGCCCACGATCTCCTACCACTTCGGCAATCGCGACGGTCTGGTCATCGCCGCGCAGATCGAGCGGTACACCCGCCAGACCAGGACCGACACCGCGGCGATCGGTCGCGCTGTCGCCAAGTGCACGACGAGCGACGAACTCCACACCGCGCTGCGCATCACCTGGACCCGGTCGCTGGCGCAGAGATCGGAAAGCCGGTGGCGGAGGATCAGCATCGTCGGCAGCGCCTACGCACGCCCCGAGCTCGCCGAGGCCGTCGCCAAAGCGCAGGACGAGATCGTCGCCACCCTGACCGACATCCTCGAACCGTGCCGCGAACGCGGGTGGCTCCGGCCCGATATCGACCTCGCCAGCACGATCGCATGGCACCACAGCTTGCTCATCGGACGCGTCTTCATGGAGCACGGCCAACGTCACGGCGATCCCACCGTGTGGGATCAGCTCACGCTCGACGCGCTCGACCGGGCGTTCTTCGGCGACTGACTGCTCCGTCGGCGAGTCAGTCGACGGCCAGAAGACCTCTCGGGGGAGCCCACCACCGCGATTCCACGCGAGCCATCACTGGCACTGGTACACACTGGGTGACACTCGGAACGAGAAAGGGGGTCTCGTGTGAGTGACAGCGCGACGACCACAACCACCGGCGACGCTGACAGCGATCGCCTCCATGAGCTCGGCTATGCCCAAGAGCTCCGACGCGGGATGGGATGGTTCTCGAACTTCGCGGTCAGCTTCACAATCATCTCGATCCTCACGGGCGGGATCACAACCTTCTACCTGCCACTGCTGGCCGGCGGGCCCAAGGCCGTCACGTTCAGCTGGATCATCGTCGGCTCATTCACGCTGCTGGTGGGACTCTCGATGGCCGAGATCTGCTCCGCGTACCCCACAGCCGGCGGCCTCTACTACTGGTCCGCCAAGCTGGCCAAGCGGAACGCCCCTGCGTGGAGTTGGTTCACCGGCTGGTTCAACTTTGTCGGTCAGGTGGCGATCACCGCGAGCATCGACTTCGGTCTCGCGACCACGATCAATTTCCTGCTGTCGTCCTACATTGACGCAGATCTTTTGAGCGCAGGGTGGATCCTGTTCACCTATGGCCTTGTCCTACTCCTCCACGGCCTGATGAATACGTTCCGCGTTTCGCTGGTGTCGTTGTTCAACCAGATCAGCGTGTGGTGGCATGTCACGGGCGTCGCGGTGATCGTGGGAGCGCTGGTGTTTCTCCCAGATACGCACCGACCTGTGGACTTCATTTTCTCCTCATCCAACAGCACCGGATGGGACTTTCCCTTCGTCGGGGTCTACGTCTTCTTCATCGGCATCCTGATCGCGCAGTACACGATCACCGGCTTCGACGCTTCGGCGCATATGACCGAAGAAACCAAGCAAGCGAACGTCTCGGCATCCAAAGCCATTGTGCGCGCTATTTACATCTCGGCGATCGCTGGACTTATCTTGAACCTCGCCATGCTTTTCGCCATCCCCGGTGGCGTTGACGGGTACGAGAGCGTTGCCCTGACCGCCCCCTCCCTCATGGCCGGGTTCCAGTTGTTCATCAACGCCATCGGTCCGGCAGGCGGAAAGCTTCTCATCGTCATCTCGATCGTGGCGCAGCTGTTCTGCGGCATGGCCTCGGTGACCGCAAACTCGCGGATGATCTATGCGTTCTCCCGAGACGGGGCGGTTCCCGGCCATCGGCTCTGGCACCGGATCAACCCCAGAACCCGGACGCCAACGAACTCGGTCTGGCTTGCGGTGACCCTTGCGTTCATTCTCGGGCTTCCGTCGCTCTACCAGAACGCCGAATACTCGGTTGCGTTCTTCGCC
Source organism: Actinomycetota bacterium (assembly GCA_009705225.1). GTDB lineage: Bacteria > Actinomycetota > Acidimicrobiia > Acidimicrobiales > Acidimicrobilacustridaceae > Acidimicrobilacustris. The sequence goes on from WLCQ01000007.1 coordinate 25,450, forward strand.
ATCGTCTCGATCGGCACCGTGAGCCTCTTCGTCGCCTACCTCATCCCGGTGTTCCTGCGGCTGCGCAGCGGTGAGTTCCAGCCCGGACCGTGGAACCTCGGCCGTTGGAGCAAGCCGATCGGTTGGATGGCGGTAACCTGGGTGATCTTCATCGCCATCGCGTTCTTCCTCCCGGCGTTCTATCCGTGGATTCCCGGCGAAGAGGTCGACGGCGTGAACGTCGGCCTCAACAACTTCAACTGGTCCGGTCCGCTCTTGGTGACGATCTTCATCGTCATCGGAAGCTGGTGGCTGCTGTCAGCCAGGAAATGGTTCAAAGGTCCGCAGGTCCAAGGAACACGCGAGGAGCTCCTCGCCATCGAGCGCGAACTTGCCGCGATCGAGGCCGGCGCGGACCCGATCGAATTCGAACGCCTCGAGAATCGAATCGATGACGAACTCGACGAGCGACTGCACCAGGAGCCCTGAGGATTCAGGGCCCTCTGACGGTTCGTCCCCGACCTATTCGAGAGGATCGATTTTCAGTTGATCCGGCGTTCGAATCCCGCCCAGTAGGGCTCGCGCAGTTTGAACTTCTGGAGCTTCCCGGTGGCGGTGCGCGCCAATTCGTCTCTGAACTCGACACGTTTCGGGGCCTTGTAATGCGCCAACCGATCACGGGCCCAGGCGATGACTGCCGCCTCGTCGAGGGTTGACCCCGGAACGGTCACCACGAGAGCGAGGACCGCCTCGCCCCACTTCTCGTCGGGGATACCGATGACAGCGACCTCAGCGATTTCAGGATGGGAAAAGATCACATCCTCGACTTCGAGCGATGAGACATTCTCGGCTCCGGAGTTGATGACATCCTTCTTCCGATCCGTGATCACGAGATGGTTGTCGTCGGCGATACGACCGCCATCGCCGGTGCGGAAGAACCCACCGGCGATCACTGTTGCAGTGACTTCGGGCTGCTGCCAGTAACCCTCCATGACCATGTTGCCTCGCACGAGGACCTCGCCATCGTGGGCAACGCGGATGGTGCTCCCGATCACCGGCACCCCCGCCCGGCCGAGGAGCGACGCCCGCTCGCCAACGTCGAGTTCGTCCCATTCCGCATGGGAGCGGTTGAGGGTTGCAACCGGCGTGGTCTCGGTGAGGCCGTAGATCTGCACGAACTCCCATCCCAGCTCGATCTCGCACCGTTCAATGATGCTCGTCGGCGGAGCCGCCCCCGCAACGACGATCCTCGTCATCCCAGTTCCGGGGATCGGACCATCCCAGTCGACAGCGGCATCGAGGATCGACTTGAGAACCGCCGGCGCGCAGCACATCAAGGTGACGCCCTCGCGTTCGACCCGCCGGAGAATTTCGGCGCCATCGATCTTGCGCTGGATCACGTGACGACCGCCCATGCCCGTGACCGCGTACAACATCCCCCAGCCGTTGCAATGGAACTGCGGGAGCGTGTGCAGATACACATCGCGATCGTTCACTCCCAGATGCCAACCGAAGATCGATGCGTTCAGCCACACGTTGCGATGGGTGAGCTGCACTCCCTTTGGTCGCGCCGTGGTGCCCGAGGTGTAGTTGATCGTCGCCGTGGCATCCTCGTCGGCCTCCCACTCGAGGGGTTCGACGTCGAACCGCATCAACTGCGAGTCGCTTTCATCGCCGATCACCCACTTCATCTCGCACGCCACGGATTCGAGGTCATCGCTGAGATCCTCATCGACCATCAGGATTCGAGCACCACAGTGCTGCACGATGTAGTCGACCTCACCTGCGGAGAGGCGAAAGTTGATGGGAACAAGAATGCGGCCCGAACCTGACACTCCGAAGAATGCCGTGAGCAGACGCGCGGAATTGTGCGACACCATCGCAACACGTTCACCCGGAGCGATACCGAGCGCATCGAGACCGGCGGCGATCGCACGAGCACGGCGAGCCATCTCGCCATAGGTGATCGAATCCCATGACGTCGCCGGCTGATCGGGGTCATCGACGATTGCGATTCGATCGGGAAAGACCAACTCCGCTCGACGCAGAAAATCATTGACGGTGAGGGCAACTTTCATACTTCGGAAAACTAGATGTCCCGAAGCGCCTTCGCGTCGTACCGACAAGCAGTCGCCGATCTGACTGATGACCGGTACGGAAGTGCTTGCCCTACTCGACGCCCAGCGACTCGCGTTCGTAGCGCGCCACCGCGTTGATCTCGGCGGCGCTCAGGCGGGATCCGAACTTCGGCATCGAACTACGACCATTGGCAATGACAGCCTCTTGGTCGGCGATGTTCGGGTACTTCTTCTCCACGAGGCCGGCAAGCTTGGTGCCGATTCCGCCGCCGCCCTTCTGTCCGTGACACGACGCGCAGTTCTGTGTGTAGATCTGCTGACCCTGGGCCAGCACCGGATCGCTGGGCACGGCAATCGAGGAACCACCTGATGAGCACGCGGCGAACAGCGTGGCGGCGCCCATGAGCACGCCGCTGGCGAGGAGTACTCGTCCGGAACGAAGCATTGGCATGGCCAAACGCTACCAGCGCGTCATCAGTGCTGGTCCGGCGCCGAGAAGCGGCGATACTTGTTCCGTGGGATTCAATCCGCATCGCCAACATCGCCGCAGCCCGCTCGACTACGTCATGGTCGCTGCCGCGCTCATCACCTGCGTCGGTCTGGTCATCTGGGCATTCTTCGGCTGATCACCGTGGCTCCCGAACACGAACTCGACCCGATGGGTCTGGCCGTCGAGGTCCGCCGCGTGCAGCCCTATGAGGCCACGAAGTCCTACGTGTGTCCGGGCTGCAACCGCGAGATCCGCACCGGCGAAGGGCACCTCGTCGCAGTTCCGATCGACGCCCCGGATCTGCGCCGTCATTGGCACCGCGGATGCTGGGCGGCGCGTGACCGACGACGACCAGGACGCCGCGGCTAGGCGCGCTGCCATCAACCGCGAGCAGGATGGGGACATGGAACTCGTCTTCATCCGCCATGGCCAACCCGAATGGGAACGCGACGGCCGCAGTATCGACAACCCCGTGCTCACCGAGGTTGGCCTGCAGCAGGCCGAACTTCTGGGCCGGGCCTTCGCCGGTCAGCACGCCGATCGCATTCTCGTGTCCCCATTGGTGCGCGCCCAGCAGACCGCCGCTCCGATCATCGAGGCGCTCGGCATCGAACCCGAGACCCACGACTGGCTGGCCGAGATCACGGCGCCGGTCTGGCAGGACACACCCACTGAAGTTGTGGCCAAGGTCTTCGCCGAAAGTCGTGTGCGACCGCTCGAGGAACAATGGTTAGGAATACCGGGAGGCGAGACCTTCCACGACTTCCATGACCGGGTCACCACCGGCCTCATCGATTTCCTGAGCAGCATCGGCTGCTACCGATACAACGGGTTCCCCCCGCTCTGGCAGCTCGAAGACCCCGGCCCGCGCATCATCGTGGTCGCTCACTCGGGTACCGACGCCGTATGTCTCGGTCATCTCCTCGGCATCGACCCAGTGCCCTGGGAGTGGGAGCGGTTCGTGGCGTTCCATGCCTCGGTCAGCGTCGTGCGCCCGATGCATATCGCCGACAAGCATTCCTTCAGCCTGTTCCGGTTCTCCGACCTCAGTCACCTACCCGCCGAGCTGCACACCCGCTGACGTTGACGCGGGAGCGATCAGCGCATTGAGCGATACGCGCGGATCAGTGCATTCGTCGAGCTGTCATGCGCAAGTGACGGCTCCCCCACTGAGGTGAGCTCGGGGATGATCGCTTGGGCCAGTTTCTTGCCCAACTCCACACCCCACTGATCGAAGCTGTCGATGCCCCACACCGCTCCCTGCACGAACGTGCGGTGCTCATAGAGGGCAATGACCTGACCCAGCACCGACGGCGTGAGCTCAGGCACGAGAATCGACGTGCTCGGGTGGTTGCCAGCGAATGTGCGGGCACTCACCTGCTCGGACGCAACACCGTCAGCAACTACCTGCTCGGCCGTTCGACCGAACGCCAGTGCCTCAGGTTGCGCGAAGAAGTTCGCCATGAAGATGTCGTGGTGGCTATCGAGATCGTGGGCGGGCTGGGCCACGGCGATGAAATCAGCCGGGATGAGCTTCGTTCCCTGATGGATGAGTTGGTAGAACGCGTGCTGGCCGTTGGTCCCGGGTTGCCCCCACACGATCTCGCCTGTCTGCACTGCCACGGGTCGACCCCACCGATCGACTGACTTGCCGTTGCTCTCCATGGCCAACTGCTGCAAGTACGGCGTGAGCTGTCCGAGATAGTGGCTGTAGGGAAGAACGGCCAGGGTCTGCGCCCCGAAGAAGTTGTTGTACCAAACGCTGATGAGCCCGAGGATCACGGGCAGGTTGCGTTCGAGCGGTGCGGACCGGAAGTGCTCATCGATGGTGTGGAAGCCCGCGAGGAACTCGCCGAACCGATCGGGCCCGATGGCGATCATGAGTGAGAGCCCTACCGCGGAGCCAACGCTGTAACGACCGCCGACCCAGTCCCAGAACCCGAACATGTTGTCGGTGTCGATACCGAATGCCGCGACTTCGTTGGCATTGGTGGAGACCGCCACGAAATGTCGGGCGATAGCAGCGTCGTCGCCCAGCGAATCGAGCAACCAAGACCTCGCCGAGTGGGCGTTGGTCATGGTCTCGAGCGTGGTGAATGTCTTCGAAGCGACGATGAAGAGGGTTTCGGCGGGATCGAGGTCGTGGGTGAGTTCGAAGAACTCGTTGCCGTCGACGTTCGAAAGGAAGCGAAACTCGAGGGCGGGATCGGAATAGGGCCGGAGCGCATCGTGGGCCATATGCGGGCCGAGGTCACTTCCACCGATCCCGACGTTGATCACGGTGCGGATCTGTCGCCCCGTATGCCCGACCCACTCTCCTGACCGCACCCGACGACTGAACGACGCCATGCGATCAAGCACCTCGTGGACATCGGCGACGACATCATGCCCATCGATATCGATGGCGGTATCGCGCGGCGCTCGAAGAGCTGTGTGAAGCGCCGACCGATCCTCGGTGACATTGATGCGGTCGCCGGCGAACATCGCATCGCGTAACTCCTCGACCCCTGCGGTGCGGGCGAGATCGAACAGCAGCGACAAGGTCGTGTCGTCTATCCGGTGCTTGGCATAGTCGACATGAAGGTCACCGACAGTGAGCGCCATGCGATCGCCACGGGTGGGATCGGACGCGAAAAGTTCACGCAGATGGATATCGGCGATCTCTGCCTGATGCGCCGCCAATGCCCACCACTGCGGCGTGCGATCGATCGATTCGGGGATCTCCGACATTCAGTTCCCTTCCCGGCTGATCGAGATGGTGAAGGTTGCCGGCAGACACCCACCCGGTTCGACGATTGGCGTTCTCCCGCACGAGAGCGCGTCGGTCGCTGCAGTCATCGGTTCGAGAGCCACGAGGTTCGACGCTACCGGCGCATACACCTGGGCGAAGGAATACGTATCGTCGAACGAGACCTCAATCCGATCGATGCCATCGGTGAGCGCCATCGATCGATCATCACCCAGTCGGTAGCCATCATCGAACGCGGTGCCAGTCAGGCTGATCGACTCCGCCGGTTCGAAGTTCTCCCGACCGGTCGGCAGGTGGAACTCGTCAAGTTCCAGATGATGTCGATCCGGTAGTTCGAGGGTCCAGTCACTCCGGGTCGAGCCGGGAAGTGTGAAATAGGGATGCCAACCGAAACTCACGGGAACCGAAAACGACCCTGTGGCAGTCAGGGTCGTGATGACCGTGAGCCGGCCCGGTTCCAGCAAATACTCGACACCGAGCGAATGCGGGAACGGGAACGAGGCCATCACCTCCACGCACTCAGATGCATCGAAGCGGGCCGACATCCGGGCCGAGGTGCTCGTCGTGACCGGCGCGTCCACCACCCAACCGCTGCGTCCGACCATGGTGCCGTGAATCGGCAGACCGGCGTCGTCGACGTGAACTCCGGGAGCGCCAACAACGCCCACCTCGACCCCATCGACGACGTAGTCCGGGCCACGCAGTCGGTTCGCCCAAGGCGCCAGCAACGGAATACCAGAGGTGTGCCCGTCCCGTACGGCTTCGACGCTGCGGAACCGCAGGTACTCCCGACCGGCAACGGTGAGCGAGGAACACACCAGACCGATCTCGGGCCGCACGTCGAGCGCGGTATCGCCAACGCGAAGGGTTACGACATGATTCTCACCGGACGCAGGCATCACCGAACCCGGAGCATCCGGATGGCCACGGTCACGACGCAGCCGGCTTTTCGTCATGCCCGCCGAACTGCTTGCGCATCGCCGAGAGCAACTTGTCGCCGTAGGTCGCTTCGCCGCGTGAACTGAAACGCTCATAGAGCGCTGCGGTGAGTACATGGGCGGGAACGCCCTCGTCAATGGCGGCAAGGCTGGTCCAGCGCCCTTCACCGGAGTCGCTCACCCGACCCCCGAAATCGGAGAGCGCGGGGTCCTCCACGAGAGCTGCGGCGGTGAGATCTAGTAACCACGAAGACACCACACTGCCTCGTCGCCACACCTCTGCGACGGCTGCGGTGTCGATGTCGTACTGGTAATACTTCGGATCCCGCAGCGGCGTGGTTTCGGCGTCGACCTCGTGGGACGCCAGACCGACGTCGGCGTGGTGGAGGATGTTCATCCCCTCGGCGAACGCGGCCATCATCCCGTACTCGATGCCGTTGTGGACCATTTTCACGAAGTGCCCGCTGCCCACCGGGCCGCAGTGGAAATAGCCCTGCTCCTCTGGGGTGATCTCACCAGTGCGACCGGGTGTGCGTTCAGCATCACCCGTTCCCGGCGCCATCGACACGAAGATCGGTTCGAGGCGAGCCACTACGTCGACCTCGCCGCCGATCATCAAACAGAATCCACGCTCGAGGCCGAACACCCCGCCGCTCGTGCCGACATCGACGTAATGCACACCGAGTGGAGCAAGAAGCTCCGCACGGTCGATGTCATCTCGGTAGTAGGTGTTGCCACCGTCGATGACAACATCGCCCGGTGCCATGAGCGCGGCGAGATCATGCACCGTTCCCCCGGCATACGCAGCCGGAACCATGACCCATGCCGAGCGCGGCACCTCGAGCTTGGACACGAAATCGGCCAGATCGGTCGCACCGATGATCGCGTCGCTCTCTTGCGCGAGCTCTTGCACTGCTGTGGCGTTGAGATCGAACACCACGCACGTGTGCCCATCACGAACCAGCCTTCGCACGATGTTGGCGCCCATCCTGCCGAGACCGACCATTCCGAGCTGCATCTGAGGATCCTCCGCTCGCGCATCGCCGATCGGTACGCCCCCCCATCGTGCCAAAGAATCAGGCCGGAGCGATTCACAGGTCCGCAGCGGATCCCCCCGGATATCACCGGGGGTGGGAGCTACATTCCTGAGGCGGGCACAGATCGGTGGCCGTCCAGAGACCTCGGCACGGCGAACATCCAATGCCCGGCAGATGGGCGGCCCTCCGACATCGCAAGCCAGCGATCATGTTCCACCACGTCGGCGAGTGCCGGCAGGGCATGCGGGTCTCGCGATCCAGATACAAAAAAAGTCAGGCGGTGCGTCGGCGCGAACCGCTCGGTGAGAAGTTCCGTGATTCCCGGGACGAAGTCATCGTGGAGTTCACAGACCAGGATCGCCTTCGTGAGTTCTGGCACCCCAATGGGATCGAGAAGTTCGCGTTCGTCTCCCTCGATGTCACAGAAGACCAGCGGCCGATCCCGGGATCCGAGCCACGCAGAGAGATTTGCATGCTCCGCCGCCCCAAGGAACAACTCCAGAGGATTGGTCTCGCCCAGCCGATTCAGTTCCCACGCGCGGGCGGTAGCGGTCAGCGCCACAGGTGCGATATCGATGGCAACCACGTCACAGCCCGGCAACAACCTCCCGAGTCCGGCGGCGTACAGCCCGCTCGCGCAACCGAGATTGACGACCGTGTCCGGATGGAGGTCGAGGCAGATCCGAAGCGCGTCGTGAAGTTCCTGCTCATAGGCGCCGAGGAGCATTGCGGCATAGTCCTCCGCGCCCCACGCCATCGGAGGAGGCAGGACAGTCCCCTCGAAGAGACCCGACTGAACCACGCAGCCCGTTCGTTCGATCATGAGGTCGGCGAGCCGAGCACGTCGCGCGTTCACCGTGTCGGCGATAAGGCGATCCGCTCGGTTGGAAGTACTCAAATAGACACGACCGAAGACACGGATCGGCATCTTTGAAGTCACCCAACTGCGAATCACTTCGTCTCCCTTGTCTCCACCAGTTCCAACGTAATGCATTCGAATCCGGCGAACGATTGCCGAAGTTGACCCCTCCTTCCACACGTTGGGACTCTCCGTCTCGGTCTAGTAACCGCATGCAACTGCGCCCGTATCGACTCTCAGGCTGACGAAGTGGCCGACAACGATCGATTCACCGTTCGCTGATCCGTTCGGTCCAGACCGGGGCGGACATGGATTGATGTGTCACGATTCCGCAAACGATCCCCGAGGTTCGAATGTCTGCTGTTGTCGAGTCACCAGAGCGCCATCAACGGGTTCACTCCCGGCGCCGGAGTCATCTGGCAACCTCGCTCGCGATCATCTTCGCCTTCATGCTCACCCTCGATGGATTCGGATTCTGGGCGCAGGACTCCGTGCTCAGCAGCACGCGTTTCGCCGACAATTCGGTGCGCCTGCTCGAGTCGACCGCCGTTCGCTCGGCACTTGCCGATGCCATCACCGAGAAACTGGTGGAATCGGGCCCTTCGCGGCTGGCCTCGTTCCAAACCGTGCTGCATCCCGCCATCGAACAGCTGCTCAACACCGACGTGTTCCGCTCGATCTTCCGAACGGCGATTGTCCGCGCCCAGGATGCGATCCTCACCGAAGATGGCAATGCGGCAGCGATCAATCTGAGTGCGGCATTGAGCGTGCTGAGCGGAAGCCTCCAGGTCACCAACCCGGATCTCGCCGACTCCATCCCGAGCGGCACCGACGACTTCTTCGTGAATGTCAGCTCGACGTTGCGCAGCGCCCAGCCGTGGAAGGTCGCCAGATCATCGGGCGAGGGAACGCTGCGTTCGCTCGTCGTCCTCATCATCATGGGGACGGCGATCATCCTGCTCGAGGTTGAGCGGCGACGCGGGGTCCTCAAGCTCGGCATCGCGATCGCCGTGGCGGGTTCGGCATTGTTCGCGCTCGCCGTCGCTGCTCCCATCATCGCCGCATCATTCGGATCGACTCCGACGATCAAGCAGGCACTGAATGATGGCGCCGGGATCTTCTTCGAAAGCCTCGTCTCGATCGCGATCCATCTCGCCGCGATCGGGATCATCGTGTGCGCGTTCAGTATCGCAACGCGACCCGACCGCCCCCCGCTCTCCCCCGTCGAAGTGTGGGCATTCACCCGTGCTCGCGCCAGCAGATGGTCACCCACCTCGCCCGCCGGCCACGTGGTGCGGGCACTCGTCATCATGACCCTCGGGTACATCCTCATCGTCGCCCGTGATGTGGTCGCACCTCTGCTCGTATTCCTCGGCGGCGCCTATGTCGTGTACCTCGGGGCGATCGAACTGCTGAGCATCGTGGGTCGGTCCGATCATCGGAGCGTCCGAACGATTGCGTCCGAACATGCCCACGCGCAGGTGGTCAGGATCCGCTCACACCGGATTCTCGGAGCGTCCCTTGCGCTCATTGTTCTCGTCGCCGGGGTCGGGTTCGCAGTGCGCTCGGGAGGTCGTGCGTCGGCCGACGCCCAACAACGGTGCAACGGCTATGTCGAACTGTGTGATCGACACCTCGACGAAGTTGCCTTCGCCGCTTCGCATAACTCGATGTCAGCCCGGCGCGATCCGGGTTGGTTGTTCGCTGAACACGATCAGGGGATCCCGGCCCAACTCTCGTTCGGCATCCGGGCGCTGTTGGTGAAGACGCACTACGGCGTCCCCTCCGGACTCAATGTGACCGGAGCACCGCTCGTGGTCACCGACCAGGGTGCCGAGTTGGCGACCTCCACACCCGAGGCCAGCGCACTGCTCACACCCGAGCAGCAGCGACAGGCCGCCGCTATCGCCGCATCAGCAAAGGTCGACTCTTCATTGCGTGATGTCTACCTCTGCCATGTGAACTGCGAACTCGGTGCCACGAAGTTCACCGATGCGCTTCGCTACGTGCGTCAGTTCCTCGATGCACATCCGGACGAGGTCATCATGCTCGTCGTCGGCAATTACGTCTCCGATGCCGACACGGAGAAGGCGTTCCGTGACGCCAAACTCTTCGATCGCCTCTGGAATGTCGAACCCGGCGCCGGTTGGCCCACGCTTCGCGACATGATCGATTCCCGTCGCAACATCGTCATGTTCGCCGAGTTCGGTTCGGCCCAGCCACCATGGAACTCCTCGGCCTACGGCGCCTTCCAGGACACACCGTTCACCTTCCGCACCCCGGAGGAACTCCTCACCCCCGGAGCGCCCGGCTACACCGGCGACGCCGTGGTCGACGGCCCAGTTCCAGCAACCGTCGCCAACCCCACCCCAACCGACCCCGCCGCGGTGTCGTTCGTACCCCCTTGGGACTGGACCGGTGTTCCCAGTTGCGCCCCGAACCGGGGGACGCCGGATTCGCCGCTGTTCCAGATCAACCATTGGGTCACCCCATCGGGCGAGGCGGCCACTGCAGCACAGGCGAAGATCATCAACGCCTACGACGTCCTGATGCCCCGGGTTCGCAACTGCATGACCCAGCGGGGTCGGTTCCCGAACCTCATCGGGGTCAACTTCTATGACAAGGGCGATCTCCTGCGGGTGGTCAACGAGGTCAACGGAGTCGACGGGACCAGATGATTCGCCGTCGGCAATGGCGCTCAGGCTGACGCTGGCCCGAGACGGCGATAGATTCACCCTTCGCTGATCCGTTCGGTCCAGACCGGGGCGGACACACCGACCCGGGCGCCTGCCCGATCACGAGTCCGAACATCTCGAGACTCACACCACACAAGGGGAACCATGCTTACGTACGACAAGTTCTTCATCGGGGGCGAGTGGGTCGAGCCCGCTGGCAACGAGACCCTCAAGGTCATGTCCCCCACCACCGAAGAGATCATCGGCTCGGTACCGGTGGCCACTCCGGCCGATATGGACCGTGCCGTCGCCGCCGCCAAGGCCGCGCTCACCGGCGAATGGGCCGACTACACCCCGCAGCAGCGCTCCGCTCTGCTCGCCAAGGTGGCTGAGATCCTCACCGCCCGCCAGGAAGAGTTCACCAACCTCATCACCAGCGAGGTCGGCGCTCCCTACTACTTCTCGATGTTCGGCCAGGTGCTTTCATCCACGATGGTGCTGAACTCCTTCGCCCAGCACACCCTGAACTTCCCGTTTGAGGAGCGTCGTGACGGCGCCCTCGGTGGTCAGATCATCGTGCGTCGTGAGCCGGTCGGCGTCTGCGCCGGCATCATTCCCTGGAACGTGCCGCTGTTCATCACCACCCTCAAGGTGGGCCCCACGCTCGCTTCGGGTTCCACGATCGTCATCAAGCCCGCTCCGGAGACCCCGCTCGACGCCAACCTCTTCGCCGAGGTGCTCATCGAGGCCGGCGTCCCCGCCGGTGTCGTCAACATCGTTCCCGCCGACCGTGAGGTTGGCGAGTACCTCGTGCGTCATGCCGATGTCGACAAGGTCAGCTTCACCGGCTCCACCGCCGCTGGTCGCAAGATCGGCGCCATCTGTGGCGAGCAGCTCAAGCGCTGCACCCTGGAGCTCGGTGGCAAGTCGGCCGCCATCATCTGCGAGGACGCGAACCTCGATGAGGCCATCCCCCACATCATCGGTGGCGGTCTCATGAACAACGGTCAGGCCTGTGTGGCTCTCACCCGCGTGCTCGCCCCGGCCAGCCGCTACGACGAGATCCGTGATGCGCTCGCCGCCGCCGTTGGCGCCCAGACCACCGGCGATCCCGCCAACCCCGAGAACCTCTGCGGACCGCTCATCGCCGAGCGTCAGCGTGAGCGCGTCGAGGGCTACATCGCCAAGGGCCGTGAAGAGGGCGCAACCGTCGTCGTCGGCGGCGGTCGTCCCGATGAGGCCAAGGGTCATTTCGTGTCCCCCACCCTCTTCGCCGATGTCACCAACGACATGACCATTGCTCGTGAAGAGATCTTCGGCCCGGTGCTGTCGCTGCTCAAGTACGACACCCTCGAAGAGGCCATCGCCATCGCCAACGACAACGACTACGGCCTGGCCGGCGCCTGCTACACCGCCGACCTCGAGAAGGGCATCAACGTGGCCCGCAAGGTCCGCACCGGAACCTTCGGTGTCAACACCACCCAGGGCATGGACTTCAACGGTCCGTTCGGTGGCTTCAAGAGCTCCGGCGTCGGCCGCGAGCTCGGCCCCGAGGGCATCGATGCGTTCTGCGAGTGCAAGACCATCTCGCTGCCCGGCGGCATCGACCTGCCGATCGGCGGCTAGTTCCACCCAACACCGCTACACCAGTTGTACGAGAGAGGGCCGACCCGCCGGGTCGGCCCTCTTCGCGTCCCGGGAGCACCCGCCACCGGCCATGTACGATCACGGTCCATGGCCGATATCGATACCCCCCGAGCCGACGGGCCCGAGACGACGATCCTTCCGTCGACGTTGCGATATCTGCGCGGATCACTACTGCGTAAGGCCGAAGGACTCAACGACGAGACCGCTCGCTGGTCCCCTGTGGTGAGTGGAACCTCGATCCTGTGGCTTATCGATCACATGGCGTTCGTCGAGAGCATCTGGTTCGTGAACCGATTCCTCGGCGAAGGTGAGATTCCACCCTTCCGCACAAGTGACTCGCTGCAGCAGGCACTCGACAACTACGCGATGGTCGGTCAGCGTGTTGATGACGTGATCGACCGCACAGCGGACTTCGACACCATGAGCATGGGCGACACCGGCAACGAAGCGGTCTCGATGCGTTGGATCCTCACGCATCTCATCGGCGAACTGGCCCGCCACGCGGGACATGCCGACATCATCCGCGAACTGATCGACGAGAGCATCGGACGCTGAACCGCATCCGATTCCCCCGAAACCCGGGTGGATCAGTCGAGAAGCAGTGCCGCCACGCGACGACGGTGCCATCCGGCATCGCCCCACGAAGCAGCGAGCGCCCAAGAGCGCTTGAGCCAGAAGTGAAGATCGTGCTCAGTGGTGTAGC
>WLCQ01000070.1 GCA_009705225.1 Actinomycetota bacterium
ACACTGTTCTGCAGTGCCTCTCCGCTCTCCTTGGCAAGGAAGCAGCCAACGAAAGCTACGAACGCCAGACCGACGACGATCCAACCGATTCGACGGCGGGCTGCACCCCAGAATGCGATGGCGAGGGTGCCCACAGCGGCAAGCGGGACGAGCACGACAGCAAGATGCACTACCAATGGATGACCGGGAAGTCCGAAGAGCGAATCGAGCAATGCGAGCATGTTGTTCTCCAGATGCGTGGGGGAGCAGTCTGTCAGGACGCCCCGTGAATGACGAAGGCCCCAGCCGAAGCCGGGGCCTTCATGCAGATCATTCGATCAGCAGGTTCAGCGGGCCTTGAGGGCCTCGATGAGCTGCGGAAGGATCTTGTGCACATCGCCCACGATGCCGAGGTCGCTCACCGAGAAGATCGGAGCTTCAGCGTCCTTGTTGATCGCGATGATGTTCTTCGAGCCCTTCATGCCCACCATGTGCTGGGTGGCGCCGGAGATTCCAGCGGCGATGTAGACCGTGGGCTTCACAACCTTGCCGGTCTGGCCGACCTGGTAGCTGTAGGGCACCCAACCGGCATCGACGATGGCTCGTGATGCACCCGGAGCGGCAGCCAGAAGCTTGGCGAGATCCTCGACCATGACGAAGCTGGTGGCTTCACCAAGACCGCGACCGCCGGAGACGACGATGGCGGCTTCGTCGAGCGACGGGCCCTCGCGCTCCTCGACATGGCGGTTCGTGATGACCGCTCCACCGCTCTTGCCGGAGTCGGGAACCGCGATGGTCTCGACGGCGGCAGCAGCGCCACCGGCGGACTCCGCAGCGAAGGACTTCGGACGCACGAGTACGAGGTGCGGACCGGCAGCGGTGAAGGTGGTCTTCACGTTGGTGCTGCCGCCGAACACCGGCTCGGTGGTGACGAGCTTGTCGCCGTCGACCTCGAGGTCGACGTTATTGGTGATGACTGTGCGATCGAGCTTGGCCGACAGACGACCGGCGATGTCACGACCGACGTAGCTGGTGGCGGCGATGATGGCGTCGGGAGCGTTGCCACCCTCGACCAATGCAGCGATGGCGTTGGCCACGGGGACACCCGGCAGGGCGCCGGCGAGATCGCCGGTGGTGTACACCTTGCTGGCGCCGTACTCGCCGAGCTGAGCGGCGACTGCGTCGGCGTCGCCGCCGGCATAGATGGCCTCGACCGTGCCGGCGAGTTCGCGGACCTTGGTGAGGATTTCAAGTGTGGTGGTTGCGACCTTGCCATCAGAGGCTTCGGCCAACACCCAGATCTTCGAGAGTGCCATGTCAGTTCCTCCTACAGGACCTTGAGATTGTCGAGAAAGGCAACGATCTTCTCGAAGGCGGTGCCGTCATCTTCGATGACCTCACCGGACTCGCGAGCGGGGGCTTCTTCGATGGCGACGATCTGCTGACCGGCGCCGGCCCAACCGACCTGACCTTCGAGGCCGAGGTCGGCCACGGTGAGGGTGTCGACGGGCTTGGACTTGGCGGCCATGATGCCCTTGAACGACGGGTAGCGGGGCTCGACCACACCAGCGGTGACTGACACCAGAGCGGGCATCGGGCACTCGACGTCGTCGAAGCCGTCCTCGGTCTGGCGCTGCACCTTGAGGGTGGAGCCGTTGATCTCGATCTGCTTGGCGAAGGTGACCGACGGGAGATCGAGCAGACCAGCGATCTGCTCGGGCACCGTGCCGGTGTAACCATCGCTGGATTCAGTGGCGGTCAGCACGAGATCGGCGCCTTCAACACGAGCGATGGCCTTGGCCAGCACCTTGGCGGTACCGAGGGCATCGGTGCCGGCGAGGGCATCGTCGCTCACGAGGATGGCCTTGGCAGCACCCATGGCGAGTGCGGTGCGAAGACCAGACACTTCACCGTTGGGAGCCATCGAGACGAGGGTGACCTCGCCGCCGCCGGCAGCCGTCACGAGCTGAAGGGCCATCTCGACACCGTACGAGTCAGACTCGTCGAGGATGAGCTTCCCATCGCGCTTGAGGGTTTTGGTGGTGGGATCCAACGCACCCGGGTCTGCCGGGTCCGGGATCTGCTTGACACAGACGACAACGTTCATGGTCAGAGAGTCTTGAGCACGGACCGCGCTCGCACCAAATCATCAAATCAGATCATTGGGCCAGACCATCGACCCGACGGGTCGCAAGTCCGCTCCACTACGGTCAATCCTCCTGTGAATCTCATGCTCATCGTCAATCCCTCGGCGTCCTCGGTGACCGCCCGCAGCCGGGTCCTGATCAACAAGGCGCTCAGCGCCGATCACCAGGTCACGCTGTGCGAAACCACCAGGCGCGGCCACGCCACCCGGCTCGCCCAAGGTGCCGCCGCCGAGGGGTACGACGCCGTGGTCGTGCTGGGCGGGGATGGAACGCTCAACGAGGCGGCCAATGGCTTGGCCGGTTCGAACACCGCCCTCGCGACGCTTCCAGGCGGAAGCACCAATGTCTTCGCCCGCACCCTTGGGCTGCCAGATGATCCACTCGACGCCACAGTTGTGGTCCTCGAAGCCCTCGCCGAACAATCCATCCGGAAGGTGGGACTCGGCTCGGTCAATGGACGCTATTTCCTGTTCCATGTCGGTATCGGTTTCGACGCCGCCGTCGTGGCTGATGTGGAGAGCCGCGGCTCGCTCAAACGATGGGCCAATCACGTTCTGTTCGGATGGTCAGCATTCATCACCTGGTTGCGCGGCTACGAGCGGCGTGTGGCGCGGTTCGGCGTTCGAGTGGATCACTCCCCCACGATCGACGACGGCGTGTTCACGGTGTGTTTGAACACCAATCCGTACTCCTTCGTCGGGACCCGACCGTTCAATGTCGACACACATGCATCACTCGACACAGCGCTGAGCATCATCACTGTTCGCTCCCTCGATCTCATCCCGACCTTGGCACTGGTCGGCTCGGCTCTCGGTTCCGGTGATGCGCTGCGCCGAAGCCGCAATGTTGCGCTCCATCAGAATGCGCACCACGCCGTCGTCGAAGGATACGGGCCGTTCCCCCATCAGGTTGATGGCGACTACCTCGGCGAGGTGGAGCGACTGGAGATCACCTACGAGCAGGAAATTCTGTCGCTTGTCATCCCGCGCTGAGCAGTTCCCGGCAACGATCCGGCACGTTCGTGATGATCGCGTCGACACCCATGGCGAGCAGTTCAGAGATGCGCTCGGGTTCGTCGACTGTCCAGACGTTCACCGCGAGCCCACGCGCATGTGCGGCGTTCACCACTGACGGTCTGACGATCGCGTCCCATGGGTTGATGGCGACATGACCAGCAGCGGCGACCCGATCGAGGAGTTCGTCGGTCAGCCGAGGGTCCATGGTCAGGAAACCAGTACGCAACTCGGGCGCGAGTTCACGCACTTCCTCAATGATCTTCCAGTCGAACGAGGTGACCAGGAAGCGGTCGGGATCGTCGATCGAGCGCAGCAGCGCAAGTGTGTCGGCGATGAGCGCCGGACGAAGGTGCAGCGAACCATCACCCTTGATCTCGACGTTGACCCCCAATGGGCCACAGGAGTTGATCGAATCGGCCAGCGTCGGCACCCAACCCGGGAGATCTTGGAGCCTCAGGTCATCGAGCGCCCGTCCATCAGGGAGCGTCGGATCATGATGAACCACCAGTGATCCATCGCTGAGCGCATGGACGTCGAGTTCGACCCAATCAGCACCGAGAGATGTTGCTGCACCGAACGCCTCCAGCGTGTTGCCGGGGGGATGGAGTGCTGATGCGCCACGGTGCGCGACGACGAGAGCCATAAGCCATGAGGGTACGTCAGCGCCAATCCAGCCCCAAAAATCCCCCAGACAAGGGTGTGACATTCGTCACTTTTACCCCGCGAGATGCCGGACGCCCCTTGAGTTCACCAATCCAATCATGATCTTTTTCGAGAAGACCCTTGCGCGGGAATCTGCCCGAAACTATTTTTTCGGTTCCCAGCCACACGAGACCGCTCAAGGGTTCGGTGGCATGCGAAATCCTCCGCATCAGGAACCCCCGTTCCGGATGCGGACCGAATCCTTGGAGGAACCGTGGCTCTCACCACGTCCAGCGCTCTGACCCTGTCTGCCGCCCCCGATGCTTGGCGCGCCACTTCGGCCTGCCGCGACACCGACCCGGATCTGTTCTTCCCGATCGGTACCACCGGGCCCGCCATTGAGCAGATCGAGTCGGCCAAAGCCGTCTGCAACACCTGCGATGTGAAGGACATGTGCCTCGACTTCGCACTCACGACCAATCAGGACTCCGGCATCTGGGGGGGCACCTCCGAGGAGGAGCGCCGCAAGATCCGTCGTCAGTGGCTCGCCGCCCGTCGACGCGCTTCCTGATCCCACCCACCGGAGGCCCTCGTGTCTCCTGCAACACCGACGACCTCCCACTGGGAGGTCGTCGTCGCGTCTGAGCGCGAGTCGTCCGGGCACGACTCAGTACCGGCCGGAACTGAGCTCGATCAGAGTTGTACGGGAACCGAGATCCGGACCTCGGTTCCGGGGAACGATGCCGCACCGGGGCCGGCAGCGAACGCGATCGATCCCCGGAGCTCAGTCGTGACCAGTGTGCGCACGATCGAGAGACCCAGACCGGTGCTGGACTGCACGGTGAATCCGGGCGGCGGCCCGACCCCGGAGTCGCTCACGATCACTGTGAGGCGATCATCGACATTGGCCATCGAAACCCGAACAAGCGCCTCATGGGGCGGAGCAGACGGAAAGGCATGATCAACCACGTTCTGCAGCAGCTCGGCGAGCACGACGGCCATCGATGTAGCGATCGGTGACGGGAGGATGCCTCCATCGCCGGTGACAACGAAGCGGATGGGTCGTTCGCTCGATACCAGGCCCTCCTCGACCATACGCACGAGGGGTCGGACGATCTCGAGGAATGGAACATCATCGCCTGCCGCATGCGAGAGGGTTTCGTGGACCAATGCGATCGAACGGATGCGTCGGACGGACTCCTCGATCGCCCCTTTCGCCTCATCGGTGGCAAGGCGGCGGCCCTGGAGCCGCAGCAGGGCCGAGATGGTCTGGAGGTTGTTCTTGACCCGATGATGGATCTCCCGGATCGTGGCGTCCTTGGAGAGCAGCAGTCGATCCCGGCGACGCAATTCGGAAATATCGCGAAGAAGGATCAGGGCTCCGGTGACCACCCCGTCAGCGATGAGCGGTGTGAATCGCATGAGCACGGTGACCGCCGGGCCCACCTCAAGCTCCTCGGTGGTCGGCCGCCTTGTCGCAAACATGGCGTGCACCGCAGCCTCGGGGAGTCCGAGTTCCGAGAACCCTCGCCCCTCGGAGTTTGCATGGACCCCGATCCGATTGAGCGCCGATACCGCATTCGGAGACGCGTAAACCACAGTCATATCCGAGCCGAGAACGATGGCACCATCGCCGACACGGGGCGCATCGTCGGTGGTGTCATCGTCGCCCGTGAACGGGAAGACGCCGGCGGCGATCATGGTGGCGAAGCGGTCGAAGACATCAACATAGGTGCGCTCGAGTTCACCGGGTTCGCGCATATCGCGCTCAGCGGTCTCCTTGGCCAGCACCGCGATCACCCGACCACCATGCGTGACCGGGATGCAGGTCTCCCGCACGATCGAGGGTCCCGAATCGCTCGTTGCCTCACCCTGTACCTGCGTGGCCGAGGTGAGTGCTCGCATGACGGTCGGGCGCTCGGCGGGATCGAGGAGTCGACCCACCCAGTCACGGCGGTAGAGGGTCTGACTCGTGGAGGGCCGAACCTGGCCGAGCACGATGATTCCTGCTCCACCACGTGCGCTGTCACCCGTCGCCGGGTTGACCGGTCGACCATGATGCTCGGCGAACAGCATGAGATCGGAGAAGCTCAGGTCTGCGAGCAAGCCCCAGGTGACAACAAGACGCTGCAGATGATCGATCTCCGGATCGGTGAGATCGGTGTGTTCGCGGGCGAGGTCTGTGAGGCTTGCCATGGAATGTGACGCCCCGCTCGCCCGGGATCAGCCGGCGCTGAAGCCGATACGGCGCTCACTCTCGGAGCGACCGAGTTCGATGTAGGCGATCTTCGCCGAGGGCACGCCGATGTCACGACCCGATCGGTCGGTGAGCCAGAGCACACCGTCGGCCGAAGCGAGTGCCGCATCGATCGAGGCACGAATCTCTGCACGATCGGCATCGGCCGGCAGCTCGATGTCGATCTCCTTCGGGGTGTGCAGCACACCGATACGAACGTCCACGGGATCCTCCTGGGAATCTTCTCGGCCCGATGGCCGAGGGTCATGCTACGTGCGAACCATCGAATCATTCACCAGTCGGCGTGTCCGATGGGTAGGGCGCTGGCTCAGCCCAGCAGTTTCAGACCGGGATTTGCCCGGCGGGTCGGTGCCAAGGTGACGTCGATGTACTCGGCCAGAGCCCGAACCGCTGCTCCTGCCTCGCTCTCGGGATCGACCGCCACGATGGGGTCACCGGTGTCGGAACCCTTGCGCAGGGCAATCGAAAGTGGGATCTGGGCGATGAGCGGAACGTCGAGATCGGCAGCGAGTCGGGCGCCGCCACCCTCGCCGAACAGTTCGTAGCGCGTGCCATCGTCGCCGGTGAACCAGGACATGTTCTCGATGATGCCCTTGACCTCGATCTGCACCTTCTTCGCCATGTATGCGGCCCGCTGGGCAACCTTTTGGGCGGCCTCCTGCGGTGTGGTGACCACGTACATCTCGGAGCGCGGGAGGTACTGCGCGACCGAGAGTGCGACGTCGCCCGTGCCCGGCGGGAGGTCAACGACGAGGAAGTCGGGTTCGTCCCAGAACACGTCGGTGAGGAACTGCTCGAGCGCCTTGTGGAGCATCGGACCGCGCCACATGACCGGCTGGTCCTCCTCGACGAAGAAACCCATCGAGATGCAGCTCACTCCGTGGGTCTGCGGCGGCACGAGCATGTCGTCGATGACCACGGGCGTGTGTTCGACACCGAGCATGCGCGGGATGGAGAACCCCCAGACATCGGCATCGACGATGGCGACCTTCTTGCCCCGCTGGGCGAGCGCGATGGCGAGATTCGCCGAGACCGAGGACTTGCCCACGCCACCCTTGCCGGAAGCGATGAGAAGCACGCGGGTGCGGCTCATCGGATCCGCGAACGGGATCTTGCGGCCCTCGGAGTGACCATGAGTCGGGTTCGAACCGGCGGTGGACCCGGGATCACCGATGAGCATTTCGCGCACTGCGGCGCGCTCCTCATCGGTCATGACGGTGAAGTCGAGATCGACCCGATCGATCCCATCAAGCGCCACGACTGCGTCGCTCACGCGTGTCTGGATCTCGTTGCGCAACGGGCAGCCGGCCACAGTGAGCGCAATGCGCACCGCCACGACCGCACCATCGATCGCGACACCTCGCACCATGCCGAGATCGACAATGCTGCGATGGAGTTCGGGGTCCTCGACGGGGCGAAGCGCTTCGATGACATCTTGTTCTGAGACGCTCATTGGGTTCTTTCGGGGTGGGGGGGGAATTTCTCCTATGGCCATAGGTAGAATACTGCGGTGGACCAGCCCAGCCTCACGTCGACGGAGTTCTCTTCGGTCGTCACTGCCATTACTTCGGCGTTCGGCGATCCCACCCGCCGCGAGATCTACCTGCTGGCCCGCGATTCCGAAGACGGGGTCACCGCCACCGAGGTCGCCAAGGCGTTCGACCTGCATCCCAATGTGGCCCGCCATCATCTCGACAAACTCACCGCCGGCGGCTATCTGCAGGTCGCGGTCTCCCGCCCCGGCACCGGCGCCGGGCGCCCGTCGAAGCGCTACACGGCAACCACCATGGGCGATCACCTCGATCTACCGGTACGTCACGATGACGTGCTCGTCACCCTGCTCGGCCGTGCCCTCGACCTCCTGCCACGCGACCAAGCGGAAGCAATGGCCGAGGAGGTTGGTATCGAGTACGGCCAGATCATGGCGCAGAGCCTCGGCTACGACGGCGACCACCAGCGCTCGTTCCGCTCCGCGCTGCACACCGTGGCCGACGCGCTCACTGCACACGGGTTCGCAGCGCATGCCGAGAAGCGGAACGACGAGTTGCGCATCGTTTCGGAGCACTGTCCGTTCGGCGATGCAGTCCTGGCGAACCCGGTCATCTGTGCCGTTGATCGCGGGATGATGAAGGGGATGGTGATGGCCCTCTATGGCTCTGAGGCAACTCTCGCCACCGAATCCTCGATACCCATGGGCGACACCATCTGCGTGACAGCGGTCGAAGCCTGAGCATCTGATGGCACGCCATCTGCTCGATCACGCCTCGACATCACCGCTGCGACCCGAGGCAGCCGAGACCCTCGATCTCTGGAACGACCTCGCGGCTCGCGGCGAACTCGGCGATCCTTCGAGAATCCACGCAGAAGGAATGCAGGCTCGCGTTGCTCTGGAGACCGCTCGCGACCAGGTCGCCGGTCTCGTGGGCGCACGCTCGCGAGAGATCGTCTTCACCAGTGGCTCGACCGAGTCCATCGCCACTGCCACATGGGGAGCCGTGCGTCGCTCTGTCGAGCAGGGTCACCAACCGCAGATCGTGCTCAGCGCCGTTGAGCACTCCGCTGTTCGCCGGTCGTCCGAGCAATTCGCCGGCGCGTTGGGAGGCCGGGTGACAACTATTGGCGTCGATCGCACCGGACGCGTCGATGTCGATGCACTTCTGGCGGCAATCGAACCCACCACCTCACTCGTGCACCTCCAGTGGGGCAACCACGAGGTCGGCACCCTCCAACCGGTGGCCGAGGTCATCGCCCGCTGCAACGAACTCGGTGTACTCGTGCACATTGATGCATCACATGCCGTCGGTCAGGTGGCCATCGATTTCGGTCGACTCGGCGCTGATCTGCTGTCGTTCAGTGGCCATCGATTCGGTGGACCGAGCGGAACCGGCGTGCTGGCCATCCGACGGGGACTCAGGCTCGAACCGCTCCTCCATGGCAGCGACCAAGAACGGGGACGGCGGGCTGGACTCGAACCGCTCATCGCGATCCTGGGTCTCGGCGCGGTTGCCGGTGCGCTCGATCCACTGCGCCTCGATCGTGAGAGCCAGCAGTCCCGCAAGCTCATCAGCGCCATTGCTGACCTGGCTGCCACCATCGACGACATGGAGTTGCTCGGCGATCCCGATCCCGATCATCGACTCCCCCACATTGCCTGCTTCACCGTGGGAGGGGTGGAACCCCAGGCCGTGCTTCTCGGCCTCGACCAGCGCGGAATCGCTGCGCACTCCGGAAGCGCGTGCGCGTCTGAAGAGATCGAACCGTCACCGGTGCTCGAGGCGATGGGGGCCGACGCCCATCGCTCACTTCGCTTCTCCGTGGGCTGGAGTTCCAGCCGCTCCGATGTCGAGGCGCTCGGTCAGGAGCTCGGCCCGATCATCGAAGCTCTGCGCCAACTCGCGCGCTGATCCGCGACCCTCGGCGGTTCGCTAGCTTGCGGTCGTGACAATCTTCCTGACCCGCCATGCGCATGCCGGAAAGCGCTCCCTCTGGGAAGGCGATGATTCCCAGAGACCGCTTTCGGAACGTGGAATCGCTCAGGCGCAGGACCTCGCCATCTTCCTCGACGGAGAGGCGCCGCGACGATTGATCTCCAGCCCGTACGTCCGCTGCATGCAGACCCTTGAGCCACTCGGCTCAAGGATCGAACTCACGGTGGAGCCGGAGCCGGCATTCGCCGAAGGGGCAGCTCTCGACCGGGCGCTCTCGGCATTGCTCGCGCTCGACGAGGTGAACGGTGTCGCCTGCAGTCACGGCGATCTGATCCCTCCCCTCCTGCGGGCGCTACGTGATCTCGGAATGGTCATCGATGGACCACTGCTTGATCAGAAGGGCTCGCTCTGGATCATCGAGACCGTCGGCGGACGACCAACATTCGGGACCTATCGGGCCCCGAAGTTCTGACCACGCGCAACAACCATCCGTAGAGGACCGCTGCACGCGTGACTCAGCGGAGTCCCGCCTCGACGTCGGTTCGCACGCTGGCAATCAAGTTGGTCATGTATTGCGGGATGGCGTTCATATCGACCGCATCGAGATCAGCCTTCGCCGCGGCGAACTGCTTGGCGTTGCGTTCGAGAATGGCACGGAACACCCGGGCGTCGGAATAGTTGGGATCGACAGCAATGGCCCGGTTCAGATAATCGAGCGCTTGGACATCAAGCTGCGCAGCTTCGGCAGCCTCGCTGTTGACCGCGATGGTGTGCAGGACCCAACCCCGATACGTGAGAGCCTCGGCGTTGGCCGGTGAGAGTTCGAGTGCTCGGTCATAGGCGGTGATTGCGCTCTCGAAGTACTTGAGAGCCTTCGCTCCATCGCCTGCCTGCAGTGCGGCGCTGGCCTGGCCGGTAGCGCTCTGCGCCTGCAGGATCAGATTGGCGCTGTCCTGGCGCGCATCGCCGGTGAGTCCCTGACCCGGCGCCCGGGTACCGGCATTGCGGAACACCACCCACCCCGCACCCACGGCGAGCACGCCCACGAGTGCGAGCGTGACGAACGTGTGAGCCCATGACCTCGGGGTTCGGGATGCATCGATCAGTTCGTGCCGATCGGCGATTGCCCGCAGAACGTCGGCAGCACGAGACGTGTATGCGTCCTTCAGCGATTCATAATCCGCATCGTCGACATCGTCGGCATCGTGTTCACGTTCGAGATCAGCAAGTGAATCAAGCAGGAAGTCGCGTTCTTCCTCGAGCGCCGCGAGGACATCGGGATCGAGTTGTCGACGGGTGGTCCGAGGTGCACGTGCGGATCCAGTGGGGACTGAGCCGACAGTTTCGGTTCGGCTGTCATTACTTGCGCGCTGCGCTCGCCGGGCAGCGGTACCGCGGGGCGTCGGAGCGCTCGGCTGGGTCATCGCGAATTTCCTTCGCCGTGTTCGTCATCGATCGGCTCCGCCTCGACATGTTTGTTCGGAGTATCGCCAGCCATTGCTGAGGCAACGAGCTCGCGATCAGCGTCCGTCGCCCGTTCGATGGGGGCAACGCTCCAACGCCGGAATGCGATGCCAAGCCCGGCAATGGCCAATGCCAGAGCCACAACGGGAAGGATCCACACAAGTGCGTTGATTCCGCTCGCTGATGGGGTGAGCAGGACGGCCTCGCCGTACTTGGCGGCGTAATAGCTACGGATCTGCTCATCGGTCTGACCCTGCTGCACCTGTTCGGCGATCTGCTTGCGGATCTCGAGCGATGCCGGAGCGTTGGAGACCGCAACCGACTCGCCGGCACACTTCGGACACTTGATGGTGACCGAGATGTTGTTGACCCGATCCGCCGCGGTGGGGGCGCTGCGCGCCGTGAAGGTGGCGACGGAGAGCACGGCGACGACGACGACCGCCAACAGGACCCAGGGACCCCAGACCCGAAGTGGAGAGGACGCGGTTGCCGAACGAGCGTCGCCATTGGCAGCGCTGGAATTGGCCGCGGTGGAGTCGCTGGCGTTGGGATCGGTACTCATGCGCCATCTCCTGCGCCGGTGACCGACATGCCGCCGTTGGCGTCGATGACGGCGTCGAGTTCAGCTGCGGTGACACCACCGAAGAAGCCCTGCACGACGAGCCCGCTCGGCGCCACGATGTACGACTCCGGCACCCCGGTGACGCCATAGTCGAGCGCAACGCGTCCGGTGTCGCTGGAGATGACCGGCCAGGTGGCACCGGACTTGGCGAAGTAGGTACGGATGGACTCGGCGTCGTCGCTGTAGGCGAGGCTCACCACCGAGACGGGATCATCGGCATGCTCGGTGACAAACGCTTGGATCTGCGGATCCTCGAGCCGACATTCCGTGCACCAGGTTGCGAAGAAGTTGACCACGACCCA
>WLCQ01000071.1 GCA_009705225.1 Actinomycetota bacterium
ATGCCGAGCGACCAGGGTTCGCCGGGGGCCTGATCGGGCCAGCGGGCATGGTCGAGTCGGCGATGGAGGTCCTCGATGACCTCGTCGGGAATGGCGATGGTGAAGGGCTGCGGTGTCATGGACCGAACGCTACGACAGCGGTGCTCACGGTGACACCACCAACCACCGCACGAAGGCGAAGTTCGAGTCGGGCGCCGTCGGGATCGGTGACTGCGGCGGATCCATCGGTGACGAAACTGATCGTGTCGCCGGCGCAGATCGGCGCCCGCATACGCAATTCGACCGAACTCACGCGGCGGTCGTTTCCGAGCAGCGCTTCGGCCCGTGTTCGGAACAGTGCGATCTGCGTGGCGGTGTCGAGGAAGATGTCACGCGCACCGGCGGCCCGCGCCGCAGAGGAGTCGTGATGCACCGCCACTGTCACCCCGTTGGCCGTCGCACTGGACCGCACGAACTCTTCGGTGATGAGCAGTTCGTCGATTGCGATTTCTGTGGTGGGTTCGCTGCTCGTCGCTGAGGGCTCGCGTTCGGCGCGCGCCGAATTGCTCGGGTAGCCGAACATCGACCAGCGCTCGATCGACACGAGCGCACCCTTACTGGTTCGTCGTTCGACATCGATCACCCAGGTCCGTCCTGTGCCCACGGAGTTGGTCGTCTCGTCCCCCAACTCGACGAGTCGTTCCTTCACGACATCGTCGGGCATGGGCGCCCGAGGATCGACCTCGCCGAAGGTGGTGCGGTACGAACGCACGATGCCGCGATCGAAACCGAAACGTTCTTTGAGCGAATCGTGCAGTTCGATGCCACTGCCGCTCATGTGCTGATCCCGCGAACGATCAGCGGGCCATGGCGCCAGCGGTGATCCCGCCGTCGACGTAGATGATCTGACCGTTCACGTAGCGCGAGTCATTGCCGCACAGGAACGACACGACATCGGCGATGTCTGCCGGAGCTCCGACCCGACCCATCGGCACACCCTTGGCCCGTTCGGCGGCACGGTCGCCCTGGAAGTTTGCGGCCGTGCCGTCACTCACGATGAGCCCGGGACCGATCGCATTGGTGCGGATGTTGTCGCGTCCGAGTTCGAGGGCGAGGGTCTTGGTGAGTGATTCCACCGCGGCTTTTGTCGCTGGGTAGATGCCGACATTGGGCGAGTTCGTCCATGCCGCGCCCGAGGACATGTTGACAATGCTGCCGCCACCACTGGCACGCATCTTGGGCACGAATGCCTGACAGCACCACACGATGCCCTTGATGTTCACCTCGATGACTGACTGCAACTGCTGCTCGGTGACATCGAGGATGGACGGGAAGTTCCAGATGCCGGCGTTGTTCACCAGCGCGGAGCATGACGGGATCTGTTCGGCCACTGCCATCACAGCGTCGCGGTCGGTGACATCGCAGGCGAACGCGGTTCCGCCGCAGAGCTCAGCGGTTTCGCTCGCTGCGTCGAGGTTGAGATCGAGACACATGACATCGAATCCGTCGCTCGCCAGACGAAGAGCGTCTGCCCGTCCCAGCCCTTGTCCGGCCCCGGTGATCACTGCGACTGCCATTGGTCCCCCACGGTGTTGGACGTCGCGCATCGGACGTCGAGGTGTTGCCCGGTGATCTTGTCACCCAGACGAACGGCACCGGATGCGAATGTTTCGCACAGTCCCACTGACCGGTAACGGGGCGACCGCGAATCGTGACCGATAGGGTTTCTCTTCGTGACCGAACGACGCCCGCGTGGCGCGACCTCCACGTCGACCTTCGGGGTGTCCCGACGCGAGAGCCACGACGCCTCGGCGTTCTACGAACGCTTCCCCGCGCCAACCCTGCTCACTGATTCGACGGTTGTCGAGTGCCCGGTGAAGGACAAGATTCTCACCGGCGATGCGCGCGACCTCTCAGCCATCCCCGAGAACTCCGTCGCTCTTGTGGTCACCTCACCGCCCTACTTCGCCGGTAAGGCCTACGAGACCGAACTGGGCGAGGGCGCGGTGCCGGCCTCGTACCTCGACTATCTGCAGATGCTGCACGATGTGTTCGCCGAATGCTGGCGAGTGCTCGAACCGGGCGGACGTATCGCCATCAACGTGGCCAATCTCGGTCGCAAGCCGTATCGCTCGCTGGCTGGCGATGTCACCACCATCCTGCAGGACGATCTCGGATTCCTGCTGCGCGGCGAGATCGTGTGGATCAAGGCCGAAGGTGCCTCCGGTAACTGCGCGTGGGGTTCCTACGCCTCTGCGGCCAATCCGGTGTTCCGTGATCTCACCGAGCGCATCGTCGTAGCGAGCAAGGGTCGGTTCGATCGGGCCCTCACCCGCGCGCAGCGTGAGAAGCAGGGTCTGCCCTTCGAGAACACGATCGCCCCCGAGGACTTCATGGCCTGGACCCTCGACACCTGGCGTATCGCACCGGAGTCGGCCAAGCGGGTCGGTCATCCGGCGCCCTATCCGGTGGAGCTTCCCCGCCGGGCCATCGAGCTGTTCACCTATGTGGGCGACACCGTGCTCGATCCGTTCATGGGTGCCGGCCAGACCGCCATCGCCGCGCTGCGTACGGGCCGTCACTACGTCGGCATGGAACTCGATCCCGAGTACGTGGCGCTGTCCGAAGGCCGCATCGCTGCAGAACGCGCCGCCCAGAACGCGCGCTGACAGCACTGCAGTCCGCTGCGATTCGAGGCGTCGATCAACCCTGAACACAGGACGTGCTTATTCAGGGTTATGATAGAACCCTGAATAAGGAGGACCCATGTCTCGGGTTGTGCGGCGAAGATGGGAGGCCGATCTCGGTTCCGGTTTGCCCCGGCGCGATCACCGATCCTGCACGTATGAGGCCTACATCCCAGATCTTCTCGCCGGTCGCCGGATCAGCCTCGATGGCGATGTCGCCGCTGACGTGGCCGATGCCGAAGCGGCAATCGCGCGACTCAATGCCGAGGCGATCACGCTCGTCGACACCGAAGCGCTGGCCCGGATTCTTCTTCGAGCCGAATCCGTGGCTTCGTCCAAGATTGAAGGGCTCGAGGTCGGTCCCCGACGCCTGATCCGCGCCGAGGCGGCCCGACTGCTGGGGGAGTCCTCTGACGATGTCACTGCCGATGAGGTCCTCGCCAACATCGACGCCATGTCCTGGGCGGTCGAGACCCTTGCCCACGAAAAGACGATCACGCTCGACGGACTCCTCGAGGTCCATCGACGACTCCTGGCTGAGACCCGTCTCGCCGAGCACGCCGGGAAGATCCGTGCCCAGCAGAACTGGATCGGCGGGAGTTCCTACAATCCATGTTCAGCAGACTTCGTCCCGCCGCCACCCGAAGAGGTTCATGACCTCCTCGTCGACCTCTGTGCGTTCTGCAACGACGACTCGCTCCCGGCGATCGCCCAAGCCGCGCTCGCGCATGCGCAGTTCGAGACCATCCACCCGTTCGTCGACGGCAACGGGAGGACCGGCCGGGCTCTCATTCACGTGATCCTGCGCCGCCGGGGCCTCGCGGCTCTGGTTCTCCCGCCGATCTCGCTCATCCTCGCCACCCGTGCTGACGACTACATCGCCGGCCTCACTGCGACCCGTCACCGGGGTCGGGTCGATTCTGCGGCGGCCCGTGACGGACTCAACCGTTGGGTCGGGAGTTTTGCCGCCGCCGCGAACCGATCGGTCACCGATGCTGCGGCGTTCGAAGCTCGGGTCGTCGAGATCCAGAACAATTGGCGGCTCCGGGTCGGGCGGATCCGACAGCACTCGGCGATCGACCGCCTCATTCAGACATTGCCCGGTGCTCCGCTTCTCACCGTTTCCCATGGTTCTGAGCTCATCGGTCGGAGCTTCCAGCAGACCAATGAGGCCATCTCGCGACTCGTCGACGTAGGAATCCTCACCCAGGTCTCCATCGGTCGACGGAACCGGGCGTTCGAAGCATCCGAGATCGTCGATGGGTTCATGGATCTCGAACGAAAGCTCGCCAGTCCCACCGGCGACACTCGATCAGCGCCACCGGTCAGAAACGTTCCGCGTCGACGTCCAGCGCAACGATGAATGAACCGGTGACGAGGGCCCGGGACTGACGTGTCAGCGTGTCGCTGCGACAGCTGCGGCCATCGCAACGGCAATGCCCCGGGCGTTGCTCGAGGGCCCGAGTTCCATCTTGTTCATCATGTAGGCCACGGTGAGTTGCGCATCGAGATCCATGACGACCACTGATCCACCGAACCCACCCCAGTAGCAGGCTCGGGGTCCGATGGGCATCGAAGGATTCGAGAGTCCGTACCCCATACCCATATGACTCTCGCGGCCGAGAACCGGGTCGAAGCCGTTGATCTGCGTGTCGAGGATCCGTTCAATGGTTGTGCTCGAGAGGAACCGCTGTCCGCTGGTCTCGCCCCGGTTGGCGATGATCGACTGCACCAGTGCCACCGAGCGCGCGTTGCCATGTCCATTGGCCGCGGGGATCTCGGCACCACGCCACCAGCGGTGATGCGGTGTTTTCGCACCCATGCGCACCGAGAGGAAGGTGCGGATGGCCAGTTCGCTTGCGGTGATGGCTCCGGGTTCGGGCTTCGGCGGCGGGATGACAAGTGCGACCCGCGACTCTTCGCTTTCAGGCAGACCGATATGGAAGTCGGCACCGAGCGGTTCGGCGACTTCGCGACGGAAGAACGTGCCGATGGTGTCACCGGTGATCCGACGGACGACCTCGCCGAGGAGATAGCCCTGCGTCACGGCGTGATAGCCGGGCATGGTGCCGGGTTCCCACCACGGTTCTTGCGCGGCGAGCACGCTCGTGCAGCGTTCCCAGTCGGCGAGTTCCTCGGGTTGAAGTCGCTCGCCGAACCCGGAGAGGCCGGCGGTATGGCTCATCACATGGCGAACCTCGATGCCGGCCTTGCCGTTGGCGGCGAACTCGGGCCAGTAGGTGGCCACGGGCGCTTGGAGGTCGAGTTCGCCACGATCGGCGAGCATCAGGGCCACCAGGAAGGTCATGGTCTTGGTGGTCGACCACACATTGGTGATGGTGTCGGCTTCCCATGGCTTGGTGCGATCAGTGTCGGTGTGCCCGCCCCAGATATCGACCACGACCTCGCCGCGATGATGCACGCACACGGAGGCGCCCACATCGGCGCCACTGGTCAGTTGCGCGTCGAGCACCTCGCGCACGCCGGCGAACTGCTCGGTGGTGAAACCCTCTGTGAGCATTCGGCATTACCCCTGTCGATCGATGTCGACATGATTGCCGATGTCTTCGTCGCCTGCTCCCGAAACTGCCGGAGAGCGCCGGGGGACGGATCCAGTGGTCAGTCGTGCTGCTGCAGGGCCAAGACCTGGAACAGCTCGAGGGTGTTCTGCAGATGGCGACGCAATTCATCGGCTGCGCCCGGGGCGTCTCCGGCCATGACCAGACGCAGTAGTGGCTCATGGGATGCGATCACGTCGAAGTCGGGCTCGAAGGTCACCCGACCATGGGCCATCAGGAGTCCGGCCCGGTCGGCGAGCTGAAGGGCGACCCGCAGCAGCCATGCGGAGTCGCAGGCCGAGAGCAGTTCCCGATGGAATGCGGCATGCAGGGCATAGGAACGCTCATTGGCGCCAGAGAAGGCGTTCCATGCCTGTTCGACCCGCGAGCGGTACTCGGCATCGCCCTTGGCGACTGATCGTTCCAGAGCCGTTGGTTCGAGCAGGAGTCGGATCTCGTAGAGCTCGACGGCCTCGGCAGTGTCGACACTGGCCACCCGGGCCGAACCATGGGAGTGCAGTTCGACCAGACCGTCGGTGGCCAGATTGCGCAGGGCTTCTCGCAGTGGTGTGGCCGAGACGTTCAACTGCTTCTCGAGCGCCGAGATCTTCAGCACCTCACCGGGCGCGAAATCGCCTCGCAGGATGGCCCGTCGCAATTGTTGGTCGGCCCACTCGGATCGTGTGGCCGGTTGTTGTTCGTCGAACATGCAGTGAACCCTCAGATGTGTGGGCAGCGGTGGGAGCAACTCCGGTATGTTGGCAGATCGGATCCTATAGGACCCGCGTTCCACAACCTCAGGAGATGTCATATGGGATTCAGATTGGTGAATGTCGGCGGTCGAGCGGCGCTGGTCCATGACCAGTCCTATGTCGATCTCGAAACCCTGAGCGCCGGCACGTTCGGGTCCGATCCCATGGCCGCCCTCGGCCGGGCCGAGGAATTGTCGGCCCTTGCCGCCACCCTCGCCGATCATGCACCCACCGGGTTGCTGGCTGATGCCGTGCTCGATGCTCCAGTGCCCCGACCCCGCAACTGCTTCGCCATCGGCCTGAATTATCAGAGCCACGCCGATGAGAGCGGTATGGAGGTTCCGGCCGTGCCGCTCACCTTCACCAAGTTCCCGTCCTGCATCGTCGGGCCGAACGCCGCGGTCGAACTTCGCAGTGATGCCGTCGACTACGAGGGCGAGCTCGTGGTGGTCATCGGAACCGCCGGTCGAGATATCGCCGTCACCGATGCCTGGAAGCATGTGGCCGGACTCACCATCGGCCAGGACATCTCCGATCGTCCGGCCCAGTTCGCCGCCGCGCCCCCGCACTTCGATCTCGGTAAGTCCTTCGACACCTTCGGTCCGATGGGCCCGGTGCTCGTGTCGGTCGACTCGTTCGACAACCCCGATGATCTCCGCATCACCACGCTCATCAACGGCGAGGTCCGTCAGGACGACTCCACCGCCATGATGATCTTCAATGTGCCCACGCTGGTGAGTTATCTCTCGCGCTTCACCACATTGCAGCCCGGCGATGTCATCTTCACCGGCACCCCCGATGGCATCGGTATGGCCACCGGCCGGTTCCTGGCCGACGGCGATGTCATCACCACAACGATCGAGGGCATCGGCACCATGACCAACGCATGCGTGCGGGTCAGCGATTACGTGAAGGAAGCGAACTGAATCATGGATCTCGGAATCGCTGGTCGCTCGGCCATCCTCATCGCTTCGAGTCGTGGTCTCGGTCGCGCCTGTGCCGAGAGCATCGCTCGTGAGGGCGTCAACCTCGTCATCAACGGTCGCACCGAAGCCGATGTGACACAGGCGGTCGACGAACTGCGCGCGGCCTACAACGTCACTGTCACTGGCGTGGTCGCCGATGCCACCACCGCCGAAGGTCGCGCTGCACTGCTGGCCGCGTGTCCCGATCCCGACATCGTGCTGCTCAACGGTGAAGGCCCCAGCCCGGCCATCTTCAACACGCTCACCGAAGAGCAGTGGGCCGAGACCGCGCAACGCTCGATGATCGCTCCGTTGCTGTTCGTACAGGCCGTGTTGCCGGGCATGTGCGAGCGGGGCTTCGGTCGAATCGTGGCCATTTCCTCGGCCATGGTGAAGTCGCCGAACGCGATCATGAGCCTCTCGCATGGCCCCCGCCTCGGACTCACCGGCGTGCTCAAGGGATTGTCGAAGGATGTCGTGAAGCACAACGTCACCATCAACCAGTTGTTGCCCGAACGGTTCGATACCGGACGTCAGCGGCAGATGGCGGAGCTGGCGATGCTCATCAAGGGCATCACCTATGAAGAGGCCCGGGCCGACATCATCGCCACCATCAATGCTGGTCGCCTCGGTCGTCCCGAGGAGTTCGGCGATGCGTTCGCGTTCCTGTGCTCGGCGAACTCCGGCTACATGAGCGGTCAGAACCTGCAGCTCGACGGCGGCAGCTACGACGGCGTGTTCTGATGACCACCGAAACCACCGAAACAGCTGACATCGCCGGGACCAGCGGCATCGAGACTGTCGACGTCGTCATTGTCGGCGCTGGTCCCACGGGCCTCACCGCGGCGTATCTATGCGCGCAGCTCGGCCTCAGCGCCATCGTGCTCGAGCGTCGTGATGGGCCGCAGCGTTCGCCGGCCGCCCATGTTGTCAACGCCCGCACCTTCGAGATCTGGCGGCAGGCCGGTGTCGACATGGTCTCGGTGCTGGCCGCCGCGCAGTCGCCGGACGAGGCTGGTCGCGCCCAGTGGCTCACCAAGCTCGGCGGCGAGGTCATCGGTTCGCTGCCCTTCGAACATCAGGGCGATGACATGCTCGCCATCACCCCCACGCCGCTGCGCAATCTCAGCCAGCACCGTCTCGAACCGCTGTTGCTGGCCGGGCTCGACTCGGTTCGCTACCAGCACCGATGGGTTGGTGCGCAACAGCATGATGATCACGTCGTGGTCGAGGTCGAATCGCCCGAGGGCAGCTATTCGGTGCGCACCTCATATCTGCTGGCCGCCGACGGCGCCGGGAGCCGTGTGCGCAACTGGCTGGGTATCGAACCCATCGGACCGGGTTCCATCCAGACCTTCGTCATGGTGCATTTCGCCGCCGATCTCACCGAACTCACGTCCCCGAACCTGGGTGTGCTGCATTTCATCGTTGATCCCACCAGTGGTGGCACCTTCGTGTGTCATGGGCTGCGCACCGATTGGGTCTACATGTGCCCGTTCGATCCCGAGACCGACCCCGTCGAGTCCTTCGACGAGGAGCGTGCTCGTTCCATCGTGCTCGCCGCCATGGACCACGAGGTTCCCTTCGAGATCCTCGGCATCAGTTCCTGGAACATGAGCGCCCAGATCGCCGAGCGCTATCGCGATGGTCGGGTGTTTCTCATCGGCGACGCCGCTCATCGATTCCCTCCCACCGGTGGCCTCGGGCTCAATACCGGGGTGGCCGATGTGCACAACCTGCTCTGGAAGATCGCCGCGGTCGAGTCTGGTCGGGCGCCGGAGTCGATTCTCGAGACCTACGAAGCTGAGCGTCGACCGGTGGCTCAGTTCAACTCCGATCAGTCGCTCATCAACGCGTTCAAGCTCATCGAGATCCCGATCGCATTCGGTGTCACCGAGGATGTCGACGCCTCGGTTGCGGCCATGCACGAAACCCTCGCCGATCCCGATCGCCGTGCTGGCGTCGAGGCGGCCATCGCCAATCAGGCGATCCATTTCGATCTGCTCGGTCTGCAGTTGGGTCACTCCTACAGCGGTGATCTCGTAATGGACGACGGTTCCGAGGCCCTGGTGCTCGAGGAACCGGCCCGCGACTACGTGCCCTCGTCGCGCCCCGGAGCCCGTCTCCCCCATGGGTGGCTGCCCGACCGTCGCTCCACGCTTGATCTCATCGCGCCCGATGTTCCCACCGTGCTGGTGGCCGCAGGCGCCGAAGCCCCCGCACTCGACCCGTCGGTCCCGGTGAAGGTCGTCGAGGTACCGGTCGAGGTGTGGTCCGAGGCGTTCGCCATCGATGCCGCAACGGCTCTGCTCGTGCGTCCCGATCAGCACATCGCCTTCCGCGGTCCGGTGGCCGGGGTGGATGGCGCGCTGCGGGCCATGTTTGCCACCAACGCCGACCGATAGAGTGTCGGGACGCCCGCACGTTCTGGAGGAACTCATGGAGCAGACGCTCGAAGTCACTGAAGCAACCGCCGCTGACACCACCGGCACCGAAGAGGTTCTCGAAGAGGAACTGCTCGTCGAGGAGATCTCCATCGACGGCATGTGCGGCGTCTACTAGACCCCACTCGTACAGCGGTCCCCGGGCCGCAGCGAATCACATGACCGCGACCGCCACGATCTTCGACGCCGACGCGCATTGGCGTCTTCATGAGCGGGTTGCTCTGCGACCCGAACCGTTCGGCGCGCTTGTGTATCACTACGGCAACCGGCGACTCACGTTCCTGCGCTCGCATGATCTCGTCACCGTGGTCGAAACCATCGGCGATGCCCCCAGCGCCCGGGCTGCTTTTGATGCCGCCGGCCTCGACCCTCGCCGCTGGCCCTCGTTCGAGAAGGCGCTCACCTCGCTGGTGGCCGGCCAGTTCCTCGTTGACGACGCCCACGTTCCCGAACAGATCGACACCGACCTCGGCACTGACACCACCGAGACTGATTCCGACAGCACTGACACCGCTCACTCCACCGACACCGAAGGCTGACATGACCGCTCTCACCGATCAGCTCGCTGCTGGGCTCAACTCGCCCATCTGTCTCACCTGGGAATGGACCTACGCCTGCGATCTGCAATGCGTGCATTGCTTGTCCTCCTCTGGTCGTCGTGACCCGAACGAGCTCTCCACCGAGCAGATGAAGGCCGTTGTCGATCAGCTGGCCGAGATGCAGGTCTTCTACGTCAACATCGGTGGCGGCGAGCCCATGCTGCGCCCCGACTTCTTCGAGATCGTCGAATACTGCGTGGCCAAGGGTGTGGGTGTGAAGTTCTCCACCAACGGCGGTCGCATCAACGCCGAGAACGCCAAGCGTCTCGCCTCGATGGACTACGTGGATATCCAGATCTCACTGGATGGCGCGGATGCCATCACCAACGACGCCGTGCGCGGCGAGGGCACCTACGCCCGGGTGCGCACCGCCATGAACCATCTGCGCGATGCCGAGTTCGGTCAGTTCAAGTTGTCGGTGGTCATGACCCGCGAGAACGTCGAACAGGTCGACGCCTATGAGGCACTGGCCGACGAATACGGCGCCGAGCTTCGCCTCACCCGCTTCCGTCCTTCCGGTCGCGGCATCGACACCTGGCATGAGCTGCATCCCACCAGCGCCCAGCAGATCGAGCTGTACAACTGGCTGCTGGCCCGCCCCCATGTGCTCACCGGCGACTCGTTCTTCCATCTCTCGGCCCTTGGCGAGCCGTTGCCCGGACTCAACCTCTGCGGCGCCGGTCGTGTGGTCTGTCTCATCGATCCCGTCGGCGATGTGTACGCCTGCCCGTTCGTATTGCACGACAACTTCAAGGCCGGTTCCATTCACGAGGCCGGTGGGTTCGCTGCGGTGTGGCGTTCCTCTGATCTGTTCACCGAGCTTCGTGAACCCTCGAATCCGGGTGCCTGTGGTTCCTGCGGCAGCTTCGACGCCTGCGGTGGCGGCTGCATGGC
Organism: Actinomycetota bacterium; assembly: GCA_009705225.1. Classification (GTDB taxonomy): domain Bacteria; phylum Actinomycetota; class Acidimicrobiia; order Acidimicrobiales; family Acidimicrobilacustridaceae; genus Acidimicrobilacustris. Next base: position 10,879 of record WLCQ01000071.1, read on the forward strand.
CACCAAGTTCTTCACCGGCCTGCCCCTCGACGCCCCCGATCCGGAGTGTGTGTTCGGCCACGGCGAAGAGGCATTGCGCCAACTCGAGGCCAACGGCGGCGCGGTGCGCCCTTCGGTGAGCGTTGACCACTCCAAGCCCGGTCGCAAACGCATCCCGGTTTCGATCCTGTAGATCCGAATTCGACGCAACCGAACGGCCCCCGGGTTTCGCCCGGGGGCCGTTACGCGTCCAAGGCCGAAGCCGAGCAGGGAGACATCTGGCGCGACCTCTATTTCCGATCGTGGCGAGGATATATTCTATCGATATCCCCCCGAAAGGTCTCCCCTATGCGTTTCGTTCATGCATCTAGCGCAGCACCAGCCGAGTCCCCTGTGGACACCTCACATCAGTGTCGAACCCGCCGTTCGGATCGCACCGGCACACGCAGAACCCGCACAACGGCACTGCTCGCCGTGTTCTCATTGATCGTTGGTTTCGCGATCAGCTCAACGTCGGTGGCCAGCGCAGACCCGGCACCGGCCACTCCCGATGCGCCGAGTGCGCTGGTGGCCTACCGGGGTTACAACTCGGCTGAGCTCGCGTTCACAGCAGGTGCCGACGGTGGCGCGGCGATCACGAATTACAAGTACTCGACTGACAATGGCAGTTCGTGGAATGCCTTCTCGCCGGCGGTCACCTCATCATCAGTGACCATTGGCGGTCTCACCAACGGCACGACCTACAGCATCAAGTTGCGTGCGGTGAATTCCGTTGGCGACGGTGCGGTGTCCGACGCCGTGTCAGTCACCCCGGCTGTTGTCGATGCTGTCACCTGGACTGCGCGTACCGCTGCGGAGGCGAACTCCTGGTCTTCGGTGACGTATGGCAATGGTGTGTTCGTTGCGGTGGCCTACTCCGGCTCGAATCGGGTGATGACCTCGACTGATGGTGTGACCTGGACGGCTCG
>WLCQ01000072.1 GCA_009705225.1 Actinomycetota bacterium
AATGCGCTGGCGGCAATGGCGATGGGCTGCGACATGGTCAACGTCGGGCGCACTGCTCTTCTCTCCATCGGGTGCATCCAGTCGCAACGCTGCCATACCGATCGATGCCCTACGGGAGTCGCAACACAGAATCCGCGTCTGGCGCGCGGCCTCGACCCGGAACTCAAATCGGTGCGCTGCGCCATGTACATCGCCACATTGCGCTTCGAGCTGCTCCGTCTCGCTCGAGCCTGCGGTGTTCCGCATCCGAGCTTGGTCCGGGCTGATCAGCTCGAACTGCTCGAGCAGCGGTGGGTCGCGACCTCATTGCAGGAGATCGTGGGCTACGAGAACGACTGGGGTCTGCCTTCCAGTGCGCAGCAGGTTGCGCTGTGTCGATTGATGGCCCAGCCACTGAAGTAGCCTTTCCGCTGTGCCCGCAGTGATCGAGAGAGTCCGTCGTTCCATCGACGAGTCACCACAACTCTCCCACTGGATGGAGCGGCTGGCCCTGCTGGTCTACGGCGATCCAGGCGCCGATGAGCAACGCCGCCTCGAGCAGGTCCCGTGGCAGCCCCCGGTCTCCGTTCGGCCGCAGCATTGGCAGACCGTGCTGTTCGCGCTGTCTGGATTCCTCGGGGGTCTGGTCATCGCGGCCTCGGCGCCGGTGTGGCGACTCGCTGTTCCCACATGGAGAATCACTCTCCCAGGCATCGCGCATCCGGGTTCGAGCACACAGAGCACGCTGGTGTTCCTGCTGGGCTTGATCCTGCTCGGTGTCGGTTGGCTCGGTCTTGTGCTGCGCGCCGGTCGTATGCCCGATCCTCGTCGTGCGCTCATCGTGGTGGGAGTCGTCATTGCGTTCTGGGCGATCCCGGTGTCGCTCGGTCCACCGTTGCTCTCCAACGACGTTTACAGCTATGTCGCCCAGGGTGAGATGGCGAGCCGCGGGATCGATCCGGGTTCCAACGGCCCGGCGTCCCTCGGGCGAAACGACTGGACCTCGGCGGCTGATCCGGTATGGCGGGCCGCCGCAGCGCCCTATGGCCCGGTTGCGGTGTTCACCAGCCGCACGGTGGTTCAGGCCGCTGGCCACGATCCTGCGATCGCGTTGTGGTTCTACCGGCTCGTGGTGCTCACCGGCATCCTCATGGCAGCTGTCGGAGTCTCACTGATCGCCACTCGCAACGGCATCTCTCCGGCCGTGGCCGTGGCCATCGGCATCGGAAATCCAATCGTGATCCTGCATCTCATCGGAGGGGCTCACAACGACGCGCTTATGTTCGGGTTCCTTGCGCTCGGCCTTGCCGCTGCGCAACGAGACCGTCGCAAACTGGCCGTAGCGCTTCTGACTGCTGCTACCGCGATCAAGATTCCTGCGGCGCTCAGCCTTGTCTACCTGGGTTGGTGCTGGGACGGCCCGATTGCGACCACTCGTCGACGCATTGTCACGACGATCTCGGTCATGGTCTCAGCGATCGCCGCCATCGCCGTGGGTTGCGTGCTGATGGGGATGGGAACGGGTTGGCTCACTGCGCTCACCAGTACTGGCAAGGTCAATGACACCTACTCGCCAACCACAAAACTTGGATTCAGCATCTCCGAACTGCTCGCTGCGGTCGGCATCTCCGTTGATGGCGCCACGCTCACAGCTGGGGTTCGGGCGCTCGGCCTGCTGGCTGTGGTGGTGCTGGCGCTCATCGTGATGCTGCGCAGTCCCCGCATCGGGGTCATACGAGCCACTGGGTTCATGCTTGTCGCCTATGTGCTTCTCGGCCCAGTCATCTGGCCCTGGTACCTCGCCGCCGGATTCGCACTGCTTGCCGCGTGCGGTCTGGGTCGTTACCAACCGTCGTTCCTGATCGTGTGCATCGCAGTGAGCTGGTTCGTATGGCCGACCTCGGTCGTGTCGATCCAGGAGTTCGGTGGTGGCTACCAGCATCTCCGTGGCCTCGGGGTTGTCATCCTCGTTGGACTCCTGGCGTGGGGCGCCCAGCGCTTCGTGTCACGATGGGAACGCCGGTCACATCCGGCCATGCCCACCCCGATCGTTGACTGAGACAGCGGGTTCGGGAGCGACTTTCAGTGCCGATGCAGGAAACGATGGTGCTCGAGCAGTTCAGCGGAGAGCCGCTCTGACTCACGAGCACGTAACGCCACACTGACTTCGAGTCGCTCGAGATGCTGCGCGAGTATCCGGTCGCCCTGCGGAACCTCGTGCGTCTCGAAGAATGCAAGCACCTCATTGGCGACCGATGGTTTCGAGAGGGATCGGATCCCTTCGAGCATCCGAGCGATGGAGTTGGAGGGGAATCGTTCGTTGATGGTTTCCCATTCCTCAGCGATGAAGAACCACGCAAGCTCGCCATTGCTGTGATTGGTGAGCGCCCGGCGCAGCACCATCGGTGCATTCTGGGTTCGTACTGCGTCGGTGATGCTCATGGCGAGGAGTCGACGCATCGACTCGGCATCGGGGAAGTCGGCCAGCGCAGTGAGGTAACGCACCTCGTCCTGTGGTGTGGAGGCAGCGGACATGCGGTCGATGAATGCGTCGAACTCGGCCGCTGATCCAGTGGCGGCAACGATGGCAACCGCTGCAGCTCGCATGGCAGCATCGGCAGCATCGGAGAGGTCGGAAGTGCCGCCGGAATAATTGGCGAGTCCGAGGATCGCACGGGCACGCTCCGATGATGCGGGGTCCTTCCCGAGAACGCCGAGCGCTTCGAACAGCACGCCGCGAAGTGCTCGGTCGCGATCGGATTCGCCCTCGATGGGCTGATCGCCGAGACGGGTGATGCAGGGAGCGATCAGTGCTCGAACGCGACTCTCGAACGCATCACGAGCGTTGTGTTCGAGCAATCGGTCGAGTGCAGTGAGTGCCGAGATGATCCGCTGCCAGACCGAGAGGTCGGTTTCGCCGTGGAAGGCCTCGATGGTGTGCATGAAGTCGTGGGCCGAACTGCGACCGGCCAGCACACTGGCCCACGCGTCGTCGATGAGGCCGTACCGTTCGATCGGGGAGAGATCGGTTTGGGCATGTGACACCAGGGCGGCGAGAAGTTGTGGCGCGTAGTTGACCCGGTAGAAGCCGGTTCCCTCGGTATTCGCCAACACCCAAAGTGCCGGTTCCACCAAGTCGACATCGATGGACCGTTGATCGAGCAGAACCTTCTCGAAGGTGATCACCCCATCGGGAATGGTGCGCTGTGAGATCATGACCGGCACGATCCACTCTGATGTCTCGTCGTGTGCCGCAGTGGGTCCGGTGCCCTCGCCGAGATCGCCGGCGTAGCCGAATCGATGCTGGGAGAGCCGGACGGTGCGTCCGTCATTGATGAGATCGACGGAGATGAGGGGATGTCCGCCCTGCAGGATCCAGGAATCCATGATGCTGCGTACCGGTTGACCGCTGGTGGCTTCGATGGCGTCCCAGAGATCGGTGGTTTCAGTGTTCCCATAGGCATTCGTGGCGAGATACGAGCGGATGCCGGCCCGGAAGACCTCCGGCTCGAGATAGGCCTCGAGCATGCGAACGACAGCAGCGCCCTTTTCATAGGTGAGGATGTCGAACATGCCCTCGGCATCGGCGGGGGAGATCACCGGATATTCGATCGGGCGAGTGCTGGTGAGCGCATCAGTGTCGAACGCCGCTGTACGGGCGAGGCCGAACGTGACCCATCGTTCCCATTCAGGTCGGTAGGCGTCGGTGGCGTGCATCTCCATGAAGGTGGCAAAGGCTTCATTGAGCCAGATTCCGTTCCACCACTTCATGGTGACGAGATCGCCGAACCACATGTGGGCGAGTTCGTGATTGATGACATCAGTGACGTTCAGGAGCTCGGCCTGAGTGGTGTTCGCGGGGTCGACGAGCAGGAGGATTTCGCGAAACGTGATGCACCCGAGGTTCTCCATGGCGCCGAACGCGAAGTCCGGCACCGCCACGAGATCGAGCTTGTCGCCGGGATAGGCGATGCCGTAGTACTCGGTGAAGTGGCGGAGACAGAACGCACCGGCGTCGAGAGCATGGGCAGTGAGGTGACCCTTGCCCTTCGGGTAGACAATCCGAAGAGGAGTGCCATCGACATCGATCGGCTCGGTTGCTTCGAGCGGACCCACGACGAACGCCACCAAGTAGGTGGACATGACCATGGTGTCGGCGAAGCTCACGACATGCTTGTTCGGCCGATCCGGATGCGGTGACCGATCGAGTTCAGCGGCATTCGACACAGCGAAGAGATCGGCATCCACGATCAGGGTGATACCGAAGCTGGCCTTCTGTGCAGGTTCGTCCCAACAGGGGAATGCTCGTCGGGCATCGGTGGCCTCGAACTGGGTGGTGGCGATTGTCTGCTCGACGCCATCGGCATCGGTGAATGTGGACCGATAGAACCCGCGGAGCTTGTCGTTCAGGTCGCCCGCGAACGTGAGGTGCAGGGTGACCTGCCCGACGATCTCCTGCGCGAGCGTGAAGTTCGCCCTTTCGGTAGCTGGATCCAGAGTGATGGCCGACACGTCGACGGTGGATCCGGCGGCATCAACCACCCGGGCTGTCTGGATCGTGAGATCCAGGGCGTTGCAGCTCACCGAGGAGGTCGGTTCATCGACGGTGAGATCGATCTCCGCAGTGCCGGTGAACGTGGCTCCGCCCAGATCCGGCTCGAGGACGAGCCGGTAGTGGGAGGGTCGGACCCCGCCCGGGAGCCGATACGGATCGACGACCTCGGGATCATCGAAGGCGGGGGAGTCGGAGGGCATTTCGCGAGCGGTCACGTTGCCAGCGTAGGGTCGGATCCGATGAACCTGCTCACTCCCCCAGAAGGGCGATCCATCGACGTTGTGTGCGTCGGGATGGCCATTGTCGATGTGCTCGCCCACGCCGAGGACACGTTCCTCGAATCCCACGCCATGATCAAGGGGTCGATGGATCTCATCGACACCGAGCGGGCGTTGTCCGTCTACGCCGCAATGCCCCCGGCGATCGAGGTGTCGGGTGGATCGGCGGCCAACACCGCAGCGGGGTTGGCTTCATTCGGCGGCGCGGTTGCGTTCGTCGGAAAGGTTGCCGAGGATGAACTCGGGGCGGTGTTCGCCCACGACATCCGCGCTGCGGGAGTCGCGTTCGACATCGAGCCGCTCAGTGGTTCCGAGGCGGCTGCCGGTACTGCTCGTTGCCTGATCCTTGTCACTCCCGATGCGCAGCGGACCATGAACACCTATCTGGGTGTCGCTGCATCATTGCGCCCGATCGACATCGATGGTGCTCTCATCGCATCGGCGAAGGTGCTCTACATCGAGGGCTATCTCTGGGACGATCCGGGAGCGAAGGACGTCATCCGGACCGCCATTGCGGCAGCTCGTGAGGCAGGGACACGCGTCTCCTTCACGCTCTCCGACGGGTTCTGCGTCGATCGACATCGGGCAGAGTTCCTCGAGTTGATCGCCGGCGATGTCGACATTCTTTTCGCCAACGAATCCGAGATCTGCTCGCTCTACGAGACCGCGGAGTTCGAGGAAGCGGTTTCGAAGGTTGTGGGGCATGTGGCGGTTGCATGCCTCACCCGTTCCGAGCACGGCTCGATCATCCTCACTGCCGACGGTGACCGCATCGAAATACCAGCAGTCCCTGCGACTCTTGTCGACACCACTGGCGCCGGCGATCTCTACGCCGCGGGTTTTCTCTCGGGCTGGACCACTGGCCAGAGCCTCGCTGAATCGGGCAGGATGGGTTCCCTCGCGGCGGGCGAAGTCATCTCGCATCTCGGCGCTCGTCCGCAGGTATCTCTCAACGAACTCTGGAAGGACCACCGATGAGCTGGACCTGTTTCGATGTCAACGTTGCCGATCATGTCGCCCATGTGGTCCTGAACCGACCCGACGCGCTCAACTCCATGATCCGTGAGTTCTGGAACGAGCTCCCACTGATCGTGCGCGAACTCGATGCCCGCGGCGATGTACGGGCCATCGTGGTGTCGTCCACCGGCAAGCACTTCTGTGCCGGGATGGATCTCGCAGTGTTCAGTTCTGAGGACTCCGGTCTCGGCGACGGCCCGGGCGAGATGGGTCGGGTGCGAGCCCGGCTCCGTCAGTCCGCACTCATGCTCCAGGAGTCGTTCACTGCGTTTGAGAAAGCCCGTATGCCGGTGTTGGCTGCCGTCCAGGGTGGCTGCATCGGCGGAGCGGTCGACATGGTCACTGCTGCGGACATGCGCTACTGCAGCGCCGATGCCTTCTTCGTGATCCAGGAGATCAATATCGGTATGACCGCCGATGTCGGAACTCTGCAGCGTCTTCCCAAGCTCATCCCCGACGGCGTGGCTCGGGAGATGGCGTACACCGGTCGCCGGATGACCGCCCAGCGCGCACTCGAGATCGGTTTGGTCAACGAGGTGTTCCCGACCCACGAGGCTCTTGTCGAGGGCGTGCTCGCCATTGCTGGTGAGATCGCTTCGAAGAGTCCGCTCGCGGTCTGGGGCTCCAAAGAGATGCTCACCTACGCCCGAGATCATTCCGTGGCCGACAGTCTCAATTACATCGCCACGTGGCAGACCGGCATGTTCCAGCCCTCCGACATGGTCGAGTCGTTCAAGGCGCGAGCCGAGGGCCGTGAGCCGGTCTATCCCGATCTGCTCTCGAATCCCGAGAGCTTCTGACCCGGTTGGATCAGATCCTTCAGCCCGCTGCCTCGAGCGGCGGGAGGAAGTTCCAGCGCAGATCGCCCACCTTCACCAGCACTGATGAGATCCATCCGCCCATCGCGCTGAGGTGATCGTCGAGCACTGCTCCATCGGCGAGCGTGGCCTCGTCGACCTCGTAGGACCCTTCGTAGCTGACTTCGATGGCGTACTCGGCATGGTCGAGATCAACGGGGAACGCTGACTCGATCGTGGGACCAGAACGTTCCAGATGGTCGTGTCCGATGGTCGGGCTCATGGCCGGCAGCACGGCGAGGAGGGCGGCGGCATCGGGGGTATGTGAGAGTCGCTGCACCCGGAGTGCGATCTCGATATCGATCCTGGGTGATTCGTCGAGCGGTTCGCCGATGTACCAGGACCGGTACGCAGTCTGGGCCCAGGTCGGCCATGTGAGCGTGATATCAGCCTGCACACGTGGAGGGTGACCCTCGCCGGGAAGGCCGTAGGTGGTTTCCCAGGTCATGTCGCCGAGGAGCATGTCGACGTTGAAACGCTCCTCGAACGCCTGACGCTCGAGCATCGCTCCCTCGAAGGCGTCACGGAGAGCGCCGATGGCATCGGTGAAGACATGGTCGAGCACGGTCTGACCCTATCGGTCCACGTCGGGGCAATTCGTCCTCGGCGACAGCGGGCCCTACGTTGAATCATCGGGCCGGCTCCGGGTGACTCGGTTAGTTTGACTGCCGATGCTCTTCCCCACCATCGACTTCGCGGTCTTCTTCATGGTGGTGTTCACCGGGAGCTGGGTGCTGCGTCCGCACAAGGTTGCATGGCGGGTGTTCATCCTCGCCGCCAGCCTCGTGTTCTACGGCTGGTGGGACTGGGGTTTCCTCTACCTCTTGATGGCCAGCATCGGGATCAACTGGTTGTTCGGACTCCTCGTGCATCGGGCACTCACCGTCGATGGGGAACGCACGCCGGCGAGTCTCTGGTTGGTCCGTATCGCGGTGGTGATCAATCTCGGAATCCTCGGGTACTTCAAGTATTTCGATTTCTTCGTTACCTCGATCGCCGAGCGTCTGAACAGTCTCGGGATCTCGATGAGTACGCCGGTGCTGCAGATCGTGCTTCCCATCGGTATTTCGTTCTTCACGTTCCAAGCGATCAGTTACGTGATCGATATCGGCCGCGGGCACTGGCGTGAGCCGCTGTCGCTGCTCGACTTCGCTGTGTATCTCTCGTTCTTCGCGCATCTCGTCGCCGGGCCCATCGTGCGGGCCAGCGAGTTCGCCCCGCAACTCGATCACCTACCCGATCCCCGCTACGTGAAATCGGCTGAAGCGTTCATGCTCATCTTCCGGGGCATGTTCAAAAAGGTGGTCATCTCGAGTTTCCTCGCGACGCAGGTCGTGGACCCGGTGTTCCGCCTTCCGGGTGCCTACGGACGATGGGAGGTTCTCTGGGCCATCTACGGCTACGCCATCCAGATCTACGCCGATTTCAGCGGTTACACCGATATCGCCATTGGCATCGCGTTACTGCTCGGCATCCAGTTCCCGCTGAACTTCGACTCCCCATACGCCGCCACCTCATTGCAGGACTTCTGGCGTCGCTGGCATATGACCCTTTCACGGTGGCTGCGCGACTACCTGTACATCCCACTCGGTGGCAATCGCGGTTCGAAACTGTTCACCTACCGGAACCTGTTCCTGGTGATGCTGCTGGGCGGTCTGTGGCACGGGGCCAACTGGACGTTCGTCGCATGGGGCTGCATCCACGGCGGCTACCTCGTCGGCGAACGAGTCGTGAAAGAGCGCTGGGTCGGCCACGAGATCGGGCTGCCTCCCAAGCTCGTCACCGCGCTCCAGTGGTTCCTCACGTTCAACGTGGTGTGTGTCGCATGGGTGTTCTTCCGGGCGCAATCGATCGGCGGTGCATTCGACATTCTCTGGCAGGTCGTGGCCGGTTCGGGAACCAACAGTGGTGTGACGGCGCTGCTGATCTTCGTGATCGTGGCGAGTGTGGCATCGCAGTTCGTGCCGAATTCGTTCCCGCGTCGGGTCGAGCTCTGGTTCGGCCGCCTCGCTCCGATCCTGCAGACCGCCGGATTGGGCGTAGGGCTCCTGCTGATCGATGCGCTCGGTCCCGAGGGCGTTGCTCCGTTCATCTACTTCCAGTTCTGAGGCCACACCGAGCGCATTGGTCCGGTTCTGACCTCTACGCTTCCGGCCATGACCTCCTCAGGCCGGCCGGGCTCGCCGTTGCGCCCCCCTGCCGAGGAGGATGAGGGATTCGTCCGAAGGGTGTTGCTGCGGCCGTTCAAGTCTCGTCATCCCGGCACGATGCCCGCCGGCCTCGTGCTGGTGATCATGGTCCTCGGGCTTTCTCTGGCCATGGTGCTCAACGCCGGTGCCACGCTGCGAAAGAGCAATGCGAAGGGTGATGGCTGGCGCAACGGCGTGGCCACGGTGATCGCCACGGTGAGCGACACCTTCCAGTTCACCTTCGCTCGCAGCAGGATTGATGCCGCTCTCGGGAAGAATCAGGGGTCGGGGATCGACGCCGCCGAACTTGTTCGCCGTCAGCAGGAGGCTGAGGTCGCGCAGCAACAGGCCGATGCGCTCGAGGCCGCCCGACGACCACCCGTGATCACCGCGCCGACCGCGGCCTCTCCAGTGCATCTCTGGGTCGGAGGCGATTCCATCACCCAGACCCTCGGCGCTTCCCTGCAGCGAGTGATCGCCACCACGGGGGTATTCACCTCCACGCTCGACTACCACGTGTCGACCGGCATCGCCCGCCCCGATTACTTCAATTGGCCCGAGCACCTCGTGAAAGGTGTGCTTCCCAAGGATCAACCATCGATCCTTGTGATGATGTTCGGGGCCAACGACGGCCAGAACATGACCGATCTCCAGGGTCGTGCGCTGCAGCGTGGCAGTCCTGAATGGCTTGCTGAGTATCGCCGTCGCGTCGCTGCGACCATGGACCTGCTGAAGTCACCCACGAACGATCGCCTCACGATCTGGTGCGGACCTCCGCCGATGGGCCCGGGCTCGAAGGTGAAGGGGATGGATGAGATCAACTACATCATCTCGACCGAGGCGAGCACCCGGCCATGGATCCAGTTCTTCGACACCTGGCCGTTCTTCTCCGATGCCAATTTCCAATACACGCTCGAAGCCCCGAATGCTGATGGTGCCCGGCGCGTGCTTCGACAGAAGGACGATGTGCACATGACAGTGGTCGGCGCCGACCGGGTCTCATGGGCGATCCTCAACCGCATCAGCAAACTTGTGGATCTCTCGGCCGGACGCATCGCACCGCCAGCTTCGGAGGCCCCGCCACCGGAGATCGTCGAACGAACCGAGATACCGCCCACGATGCCCGGGGCGGAATAGGCAGTTTCAGGGTCGGGTCAGGGATGCGAAGCGGTGACAGTGGTGGCGATGCCACCGCGCACCTTCCAGATGGTCTCGACAGTCATACGCCGCGGCATCGTGGCCCGCAGAAGATCATCGAGGATCTGGTTCGTGACGGCCTCGTGGAACGCTCCCTCGTTGCGAAAACTCCACAGGTACATCTTGAGACTCTTCAGTTCGACGAGAAGTTCGTCGGGCACATACGTGATGCGAACCGTTCCGAAATCAGGCTGACCGGTGACCGGGCACATACAGGTCATCTCGTCGGTCTCGACCAACACTTCGTAGTCCCGCCCCGGTTCGGGGTTCGGGACGGTGATGAGTTCTTTGGACGGCTCGCTGGGCACGGTGCGGCAGTGCTGGATCAGCCGCGACCGGCGTTGGGCTTGGTGCCGTGATTGGCGGGCTTACGGCGGGCGTTTGTCTTGCGCTTATCGGTCTTCTTTGACATAGGGCTGTGACGATACCCGCCACGGCCACCGTGCTCCCAACCGACCTCGGCCACGACTGCCCGATGGGGCTACCGATCGGCGCCGACTACCCTTCACGCCGATGGAGAAATTCGGATTCGTAGGACTCCCCAACGCGGGCAAGTCATCGTTGTACAACGCTCTCTCGGGGGGAAGCGCGCTCGCTGCGCCCTATGCCTTCGCCACCAAGGACCCCAACGTGGGCATGGCGAAAGTCCCTGATCATCGCCTCGAGAAGCTCGCCGCCATGAGTAGCTCCAAGAACGTCATCCCGGCGAGCGTGCAGTTCGTTGATATCGGAGGGCTTGTCGAAGGCGCCAGCACCGGCGAAGGACTCGGCAACAAGTTCCTCGCCAACATCCGTGAGAGTGACGCCATCGTGTTCGTCCTGCGGGCCTTCGAGGACGACGATGTCCCCGGCCCCTCCGATCCGCTCGAACATCTGCGTATCGTCGAGATTGAACTCGCACTGGCCGATCTCGAAACTGTTGAGAGCCAGATCGAGAAGCGTCGCAAGGCGGCCAAGTTCGACAAGACCGTGGCCGATGAGGTAGCTGCGCTCGACCGGGCCTACGCGGTGCTCGCCGAAGGATCGCCCATCTATCGAAGCAATCTCGATGAGGAGACCCGCACCCTCATCAAGAGCTACTTCCTTCTCACGAACAAGCCGGTGTTGGCCATCGTCAACGTGAGCGAGAACGATCTCGACCGTATCGATGAACTGGCTGCTCCGGTCGCCGCCGAACTCGGCGGTTGTGGCGAGGTCATCGGCATGTGTGTGCAACTCGAAGCGGAGGCTGGCCAGCTCGACGCCGACGAACGAGCGGAGATGCTCGAGGGCCTTGGTCTGGGCGAGGGGGCACTTCCCCGGTTCCTCAACACCGCGTATCGCATGCTCGGGCTTCGCACGTACTTCACCACCGGTGAGAAGGAGAGTCGGGCCTGGACCTTCCGCGCCGGCGCCAAAGCTCCTGAATGTGCCGGAGTCATCCACTCGGATTTCCAGCGCGGGTTCATCCGGGCCGAGGTCATTCATTGGGACGACCTTCTCGAGGTGGGTTCCTGGTCCAAGGCGCGTGATGCTGGCATCCTTCGGGTCGAGGGCAAGGAGTACGTGGCCGCCGACGGCGATGTCATGGAGTTCCGGTTCAACGTCTGATCGAGCCGTACCATTGGCTCATGCCCGTGACCGATCAATCGCCAGCGGCATGGCTTGTGTCCGGCGACACTGTGCTCGCTTCGCTTGAGGTGGCCCGCACTCATCGAGAGCGCTCTCGGGGACTCC
>WLCQ01000073.1 GCA_009705225.1 Actinomycetota bacterium
GCAGATCCCCGAAACCTTCGATGCTCACCTTGCTCCCCCCTACTCCCCCGACCGTAGCGCCCAGCGGGTACGGTCCGAGACGTGCTCCGACGCCGACGAGACAGACCGGTACCAACGAAGGGTCCCACCGTGGCGCTCGCCGGGGCCGGCATGATCTCCATGATCCACGCCATCGCTGCTGAGGCTGCGGGGGTTCCGATCGTGGCCGTTGCATCAAGGAGTAAGGAACGCGCCGCAGAGCGCGCTGGGCAGATCGGATGCCCGAGCGTTGACTACAGCGAACTTCCTGCTGGGGCCGCCGTCGTGCTTGTGGCCACGCCGCCAGCACTGCACGTGGCACAGGCCATCAACGCTCTGCGAGCCGGCGCATCGGTGCTCGTCGAGAAGCCCCTCGCCACCACCCTTGCTGCCGCCGACCGCCTCGTCGCTATCGCAGATGACTCATCAGGCGAACTCGTCTACGCCGAAAATCAAGCCTTCGCTCCGGTTGTGAACGAGGCGCTGCGGCTCATTGCGGAACTCGGCCCACTCGACTACCTCGATGTTCGGGCGCTCTCCCCCCGTCCGAACTGGGGTGACTTCCTCCAGCCCACATGGGGCGGCGGTTGCCTTTTCGACCTCGGCGCCCATCCGATAGCTCTCGCTCTGCTGGCCGCTGGAGATGACCAGTTGGAATCAGTGACAGCGATGATCGATCACGCGGCCGATATCGACGTTGACGACCACGCAGTCGTGGAACTGCAGTTCACCTCCGGCCTCACGGCCAGGGTTGAGGCGAGTTGGCGAGAGGCCACCACCACCTGGGACCTCCAGGCCTCGAGCGGAACCGGAGTCGTGAGGGCTGAGTTGATTCCCGTCACCGGGCTCGAGCGCAACGGCGAACCGTTCGGACTTGCGACGACTCCCGACAACGTCGACACGTTCGTGCACGATCTCGGGTACGTGGAGCAGATGCGTCAGATGCGCAGTCTGATCATCGGACCCAGCGGCACTTCCACCAGCGACCCGGTCGACATCGCTCGCTTGATGGATGGCCGATTCGGTCGTCGGGTGCTCGAGATCATCTGCGCGGCCTACAGCCAGGCCGGGCGAGCAGAGCGTGGAGATGAAACTCCGGAGCCGATTCCATTCCGCGGCCCACGCGAGAGCACTCCACACGAACTCTGGCTTGAAGCAGCCGGATCGAGTCAATGAATTTACGAAGTTGTCAGGCCTACTGACATAAGGTCCACTGATATGAACAGTTCCGATGAAGCGCGCATCGACCGCCGGGAGATTCTTCGAGCCGAGAGAGCTGTCGCCTCGCAGTTTTGGGGCGGTGTCGAGAGCCGGATCGTGCTCGAATTTCTCGTGTCGGCGATGGTCTGGATCGGCGTCATCGTGCTGGCCACGATGGGAGTCATTCCCCTGTGGCTCGGCCTCATTCTCAACACCATTGTCGCGACGACCTTCTACATGCCCATGCACGAAGCTGCACACGGCAACATCATGGGCCGGCGCCCCGGTTCGAAGTTCTTCGAGGATCTCATCGGCATGCTCTGCTCGATTCCACTGGGCTTCTCCTTCAAGGCCCATCGCGCATCGCATATGCGCCACCACGCACATACGAATGATCCGCACCGGGATCCGGATCACTTCACCGATGGCCCGATGTCCGGAGTCGTCGGCGCATGGCTCGGCCAGGTGATGATCCTCTCGCTGCTTCCAGTCTTCGCTTTCGTTCCGCCCGCTCGGAAGCTCATTCCGAAGCGCATGCAGCTCTCGCTCGCTGCGGGCAGCAGTCGGACCGAGGGCATTCAACAACTGCGCTTTTGGATCTTCACCACAGTCATACTCATCGTTGCGTTTCTCACCGGATTCGGCTGGCCCGCACTGCTGCTGTGGTACATCCCTTCGCGGCTGGAGGCACTGTGGTTGCTGTTCATCTTCGCGTGGTACCCGCACCATCCGGCCGACGCGGTCGGTCGATATGTCGACACACGAGTCGCGGTGTTCCCCGGCTCACGACTTCTCATCCGCGGACACGATCATCACGCCGTTCACCACCTGTTCCCGCGAGTTCCCCACTACCGATTGCCGGCACTCTGGCAGGAGATCGCCGAAGACATGGTCGCCAAGGGAGTGCGTAGTGAAGGCAGCGCCACCGCTGCCACCCGACCGATCGTCTGGTGAGCAGCGGCGGCTCCGAGGACCGCTAGAGATTGAAGGTATGACCCCACTTGTTGATCGACCAAGAGAACCCGCCGCTGGCGTTCAGCGAGGCTGAATAGGAACCCAGCGAGCAGTAGTTCTTGCAATCAACGGAGGTGCGGTACTCAGCTCGAGCGGTGGCTGAGGCGCTCACTGAATATCGGAACCCTGCCGACGAGGACCAGGAAACCGATGCGGTGTAGGAACCCGTGAACGACGCCTTGATCGTGTAGCCGATCGAACCGGCCGGCCACGGAAGGTCCTTCGTCCAACCGTCAGATCCGCTGGCTGAGAACGAATTCGAAGCGCTCGCTGAGAACGAGAACCCGGTACTGAAGGTGATCGAGGGGAACGAGTATTGGGCTCCGCTGATCGAGAGGGAGACACCCGAGATCGATGCAACGACCGAGCCCGAAGTGTTCTTGATACGGAATGTTCCTGAGCCGCTGACCGAATTCGAGTTCATGCTCATCGAAGCGGTGAAGTCGAAGGTAACGGCGCCCGAGCTTCGGCCGAAGGTGCCACTCATCGCGCCGGAAAACGGACCAGCCGAAACCGACGAGGAGTAGGTGAATGACTCAACGCCCGGAGCGATCGAGAGCCGGAACGTACTCATCCCGAGATTGAACCCGCCGATCGTTGCTGCGGTGGTGACCGACAGTGTGCTCGAGACGCCAGAACCGGATTTCGAGAACGACCCGGTCAACTTCAGTGCGAACCCTGAGATCGAAAGGTTGGCACTGGCGCTCACACTCACCGAAGAACCGACCTTCGACGCACTCACGGTGAGCGTGAGGTTGAAGCCGGCAAGAGCCGATGCCGTGCCACTGGCGCTGAAGTCACCCGACGAGGTGAATGCACCCTGCACAGTGACTCCGGAGCCACGGTTATCGATAGCGAAGGAACCGCTGAATGTCGCACCGAAGTTCCCTCCTGCCTTGGCCAGAGAGACAGCGGCTGTTGCCGAGAATCCGCCGATCGTGAATCCGATACCCGAAGCGCTGAAGGCAAAGTCGCCGGCTACTGCAGTGACCACAGTTCCGTTCGGCAGAGTGATCGTCGGACAGACCGAATTCGGGCAGAGCGGTGTCTGCCAATACATCGCACCAGCGATCGTGGTGCTGAACACCCCGGGAACAGTGAGGGTTCCGGTGAAACTGAACCCACGGTTGTCAATCACAAGGGCAACTGAACCGACGTTGAAACCGGAGACTGTTGCTGTTCCCGTAGCCACCAATGACGTGACACCGGTCGACTTGTTGCTGTCGAGTACGAAGGTTCCTTCGACAGTCACCGAGGAGACCACGATACGTGCGTAGACATCGACGTGGAGGGCCGTGACCCGACCGTCGGTGTACGTGAACTCCACCGATCGCACGTTGACAACGCTGCCGAGGATCGTGAGTTTGCCCGTGGCCTGCAGAGAGAACGATTGCGATGACGGAGACGTGGAGAGTTCACCCGAGAACTGCAGGTTCGTGAGCGAGAACGCACCGGCATTGATGTTGCCGATCGAACCGGTGAGTTGCATCACGGATGTCTGCGTTGACGAGGTCCAACTGAATGCACCACTGAGAGAGACCGCGACCTCGAGGACGGTCAGCGATCCGGCGAACTGGACGAATGAAGCGCCGTTCGCCGAGTCGAATCCGACCGAGATCGTCGCACCGTCAAAGGTGACCGCGCCGGTTCTGAACGCGCCCACCGTCGCCGAGCCGAGGAACTTGAACGAGGGCGAGGTCGTGATCACGGCACTCACACTCAGCTCAACGTTCAGGAGGCTTCCCTCGATCTGGACCCCGAATCCTGCCGGGACGATGTAGGTCCCAACAATGCAGCCGGTCGGCGCGATGACCAGGTGGAAATACTTCGCCTTCAGCACTCCTGCGATGTTGACGATGTCGGGTCCACCCGGCGTCCCGACCGTGAGGTCCATGCACGGATTCGCTTCGGAGAGCTGCATCAACACCGAGACCGGAACCGGATCAGTGGGGCGCATGCCGAGTGCTGTGAGCAGGTTCCCAGGAAGGGTGACCGTGGCCTGCAGGCCGAGTGTGGGAAGTGGGAACGGTGCAGCGGCGATCTGTATCCCCACCTGGATGGTGATGGTCTTCAGGCTGAATCCAGTGAGTCCGAACGCGTTGTCCCAGAGTGAGCCACCATTAGCACCGGCTGCGGTGATGTAGCCGTTCACGGTCTGGGAGCTCGCCAGATAGGTGACACCCATGGCCACGTTGATGACCTTGGTGCTACTGCCGGCAGCGTTGATCGTAAATGTCCCGGATTGACTGAGGCTCTGGACCGGCTGACCCGAGGTCACACCCGACATGATCGTGAAGTTGTCGAATGCGAACTGGTAGCTCGATGAGCCAGTCGGCACCGACACCGAGGTCGGGAACGATGCCCGGATCATGTACTCAGTGGGGCCGGTGTATGTGACGAAAATTCCGGCGTCACCAAGCGACCGTCCGATGAGCGTGGATACCCAGGACGGAAGCCCCTGCGCCCCACCAAAAGACAACGTGTTCGCTGGGAGTTTGACACTCAGCCCGTCGAGCGTCACCGCTGAAGCGACGTTCGTGTACGCCAGCGAGGTCAGTCGTGCCGTCCCGAGATTCAGTCCAGCGGATGGGAATGTTCCGACAACGGCGTATCCCGAACTCGTGTAGGTGAAACTCACGGGCAGCGATGCACCGAGGATGTCCGCGGTGCCGGAAGCGGCGAAGCTATAGCCACCCTTCGACCCTGCGCCTACGCCCAGACCGACCGCACCTGTCGATGCGGCCGCAGCGCCGCTGGAATAGCTCACCGAAAGCGTGGGCGACTCGATCTCAAGGAAACCGGGAACGATCGTGATCTTGGACATCGAGGCTTGGAGCCGGAACCCCTTCGACTGCGCGCCGTAGACCCCGGCAACGCTGATGGTCTGGGTTCCGAGCCCGTTACCGAGGCTCACCTCCACCGATCCGGTGAGTGACAGGTACGTGCTGTTCGTGCCAGTCGGACAAAAGTCGGCTCCAGAAACCTGCGGACAGGCAGAAGTGAATGAAACCGTGATGTCCTTGAGCGTGAGAATATTCGGGATCAGCGAGATGCTCGACACGTTCGCCGCGATCCCCCAATCGATCACTCCGGAGGTATTCGTGATCGCTCCGGTGAGCGATGCGCCGGCAAGAGTGAACCCGGGTGCGATGGTGAGTGTTCCCGGACTGGTTCGTGCCGTGAGGCTCCAGTTACTCGAATCGCTGTAGGCGACATCGACCAACAGCACGACGCCAGAACCAAGATCGAGAGTTCCCGTACCGCTGAGTCCTGCCGTGGAGGTCCATGTGACCGACAGATTCGACACGGTGAGCCCGCGTACCGTGATCGGGGCGAAGGTTGCGCTGATCGACTGGCTCAACACGGAGTCTCGCTTCTCAACCAAGCCCGACACCACTGCTGAGGAACCGAAGATTGAAAGCCTGGCCGAGACATTCACAGCAACTCTCCAGTTCGAAGAATTCGCATAGTTGAATGACACTGCCACCGTTGCTCCAGCCACAGCGAGAGTCCCCGCACCGGAAGCCTGCATCGCTCCGGCCGAGCGGCTGATCGTGAGATTGCTCGCAGTGATCGTGACCCCGGCGGCGACCCTGAATGTCACGCTCGATGCTGTGAACTCCCAGCGAGTGGCGTTGGTGTAGGAACCGGTAACGGAAACGCTCGATCCGTCGGTGAAGGAGATCGATGCGCTCCCGGTGAACTTCGAGTCAGCGGTCGGAGTCCAGATGAGCGTGAGGCTGTTGAAGGTCACGCCCGACATCACGAGAGCACCCATACGTAGGGCGATTGAGCCGGGATCACCGACAGCGCAGGTGACCAAGGCAGCGCACATGGCACCGCTGAGCACACCGTCGTCGTAGGACAAGGAGCCGACGAGAGCGACAGGGCCGAACCCGAGACCAACGGTCCCTGCGAGCTCAAGCGCCCAGTTCGACGGATCCATGTAGCTGAACGTCGCGGCGATTCGATTCGATCCGACGATGAGGAATTCGCCTGAAACCTCGAGCTGGAGTTCGACCCCTCCGTCGACTGGTGTCGAAGACATCGAGACTGCGAGCGCACAGATTGAGAGTCCGGCACCGAGTGACTGGCACTCGGTGGGCACGAGGGAGAACGAGGCCGACCAACCGTCGGATTCGTCGTAGCTGAATGACCCGGAAATCGTTGTGTTCGGCCCGATAGCAACCGAGCCAGTGGCGGAGAACGCATGGGAAACAACATTGAATTCGAAGGCCAGAACAATGGTCGTTGAGCCGATGACGAGGGTTCCTGCACCAACCAATAGGCCGCCGGGCCGAACGGTCGCCGTTGTGATGTCGAAGGCCTTGCCTCCGAGATCGAGTGACTCCGGAATCGTTCCCGCTTCGCTCGCCACTGCGCCGATCGAATCACCGGCAATGTTGGTGGCGACGATAGTGAAGTCGGTGAAATCCGGGTCGATTCCCGAGATCTCGCAGGTGAGCTCTGCCGGTGAGGTCGTCGTGCAGCTATCGCCCGAACTCGCCGTGACTGTGTACGAGAGGATGCTGCGGCCGCCGTCCAAAACGGGAGCCACCCAGGAAACAAACGCGAGGTTTCCTTGAATCTCAATGGTCACCGAAGTCGGCGATCCGGGGACGGTGTAGGGCGTGACCGAAACTGTCGCCACGGATTCCGCTCCCTGACCTGCTGCGGTGACCGCGCGCACCCTGAACGAATACGCGGTGCCGGCGACCAATCCGGTGATGTCACAACTCGTCGAACTGGTGGAGCAGGTGAACCCACCGACCGTCGACGTGACCCTGTAGGAGATGACCGGACTCCAGCCACTCGCTGAGCCATCCACCAATTCCGACCAAGAGACCGTTGCTGCTTGGTATCCGGCGGTTGAGGTCACACCCGTGACGGCAGAGGCGAAGGTATATGGCACCACCGTTGAGGTTTCTGCGGAGGGAATGCCACTACCACCCTGGTCAGCGGCGACCACGGTGAACCTGTAGCTGGTACCAGCAGTCAGCCCGGCGACGGTGCAACTCCCGCCGACGGCGTCACTGCGAACAGAGATGCTGCAGGTGCGACCTCCTGGGGACGCTGAGACCGTGTACGAGCTGATCAGAATGGAATCGGCCGGACGGGACCAGGAAACCGTAGCGGTGCTCGAACCCGCAGCGGCCGCCACCGCAAGGGGTGCACCCGCCTGGGCGTAGACGACACCCGAGTTCGAGCTCGACGATGCAGCGCCCGCCCCCGATGCCGTCGTGGCGACGACCGTGAACGAGTAGGAAACACCTGGGGCAAGATCTGAGACGACACATGAGGTGGTCTCGCTGGTGCAGCTGAGATCACCCACGTTCGATGTCACGGTGTAGAGGGTGATGACTGAACCGCCGTTGTTGGCGGGTGGGTTCCACGAGACCGTGGCAGAGGATCGAGCGAAGACTGCAGCAACTCGTAGAGGAGCGCTCGATGCCGACACTGGGGCGATTGCACTGGAGTGCAGACTCGCCGCGCCGGTGCCGACCCGGTTGGTCGCGCTCACCCTGAAGGTGTAGTTCACCGCACTCGTGAGACCGGAGACGACGCAAGTGGTCGCTCCAGTCGTGGTGCAGGTCCGACCACCGGGGAATGCCACCACCGAATATCGGGTTACGACGGACCCGCCATTGTCGAGCGGCGCCGACCAACTCACCGACACCGACCCGACACCGGAGATTGATCCGGCGACAGCTGTGGGGGCGTCGGGAACGGAAGCGGGAACGATCGCAGCAGCACCAACGCCGGGACGGCTGTCACCGACGGCGTTCGTCGCTCGAACCGTGAACGTGTAAGACACGCCGTTGGCGAGGCCGGAAACGACGCACGTCGTTGCGTTTCCGCCGGTGACACAACCTGCAGACTTCGGCGAGGACTCGACCGTGTACCCGGTGACTCCAGAACCGTTGCTGAGCGCCGGTGCCCATGAGACAGTCACTGACGCCGCACCCGACACTCCCCGCACTGCGGTCGGCGCATTCGGAGCGGACATCGGCACCACACCAACGGTGGCGGACGAGGGAACACTGCGCCCGGCAAGGTTGCTGGCCACGACCGTGAACGTATAGGTGGTACCGAGGGTGAGACCGCTGACAAGACAGTTCAGAGCTGCAGTCGTGCATGACCTCGATCCGGGCGACGAGGTGACCGTGTAGGACGTGACTGCGCTGCCACCGTTGTCCGAAGGCTCGGCCCATTGGACGAGCACCGAAGACCCGCTCACCGTTCCAGACACAGCGGTGGGTGCGTCAGGAGCGCGCGCCGGAACAACTGCCGCCGACGCGAACGACGGGGTCTGACGAGAATCGGATGCGGTAGCAGTGACCACGAAGGTGTACGAAACGCCGTTGGTGAGACCCGACACAACGCAGGTGAGTTCGGTTGTGGTGGAGCAGGTGAAATCACCGGGCGTTGACAAAACCGTGTATCCGGTGACGGAGACACTGGCGGTGGTCGGCGGTGCCGACCATGAAATACGGACCGATCCGGCACCAGAGACACCGACGACATTGACCGGCGACCGACTCGAACCGAGCGGAATGACCTCATCAGAGGTCGTTCCACCGCTGGAGCCGAGAACCGTTCGAGCTACAACGGTGACCGTATACGTCTCCTCACCGACGAGGCCAACGATCGTGCAGAACCTGGCTCCGGTGGTGCGGCAGGACTTGGCCCCGGTCGAACCCACCGACGTGGTGGCGATATAGGCGACGATCGCCCGTCCGCCGAGATCAGCCGGCCCACTCCAGGAGACAGCGATTGACGCATTGCCGGCGGTCACCGCAACCCCCAACGGGGCCGACGGGATCGCTC
This sequence comes from Actinomycetota bacterium, assembly GCA_009705225.1. Classification (GTDB taxonomy): domain Bacteria; phylum Actinomycetota; class Acidimicrobiia; order Acidimicrobiales; family Acidimicrobilacustridaceae; genus Acidimicrobilacustris. The sequence continues at coordinate 9,061 of WLCQ01000073.1, forward strand.
CGGGCAGTACTGCTGCGGATGCCAAAGACTCGGCGCCATCGCCTGCGTTGTTCACGAACCGGACAGTGAACGTGTAGGAGACGCCGTTCTCGAGACCTTCGACACGGCAGGAAGTCGCGCGTTCGCTGCGACATGTCGCTCCATCAGGGCTCGCTGTGACGAGGTAGTACGAGTCTGCGGAGAAGAACGTCGAGATGTTCGCCGGAGCGGTCCAGGAAACCGACACCGAGCGATCACCGAACGTGCCCACAGCACCGGTGGGCGCCGGAGCTGCGACGACCGGTCGGAAAGTTACGGGTGCGGATGCCGCACCGAACCCCGCAGCGTTCCTTGCTGCGACCGTGATGCGGTAGGTCACCCCCGGGGTGAGCACACCGTCGAGCGACGAGTAGAGAGCACTGCTGAAGGTCTCGAATGACACCGGTAAGCCGTTGGCTCCCACGGTGTACGTGACCCGATACGAGATGACCGCTTCACGCGTGTCCGGTTCGGACCATGCAAGTTGGACGATGTCGGACGACTGTGTCACCGAAAGGGCGGCGGGAGCCGACGGGAAACCGATCGGGGTTGGAACGAAACCGGGTGAAGCTCCGAACTTGCGGTCCAGGGATGTGATTTCGGGATTGTTGTTGAGCGCGTAGACGAAGAACTCGTAGGGGATGCCATTGGGTAGCCCCCGCACCGTGCAGGTGAGTACTGACGCGCCAGAGGAGCAGCCCGGCGTGTACACCGTTCCGGTCTCCACGGAGTAGGTCCACCCGATGACGCGGTACCCAGTGATTGGGCCACCGCCGGTGACCGCTGGAGCGGTCCATGTGACCCTCACCGAATTCGGGCCGGGTGTTCCGACGACATTGCCGGGGTATCCCGGGTAGTCGATGAACATGAGTGACGACGACGCACCGGACGATGGTCCCGAGCCGAACGAGTTCCTCGCCGTGACAGTGAAGGTGTAGATCGTGCCGCCGTTGAGCCCGTAGATAGCGCACGAATTTGCTTCAGCGACACAGACTGCCCCGGGAACAGCCACACCATTGACGAATGCCTGAACCGAGTAGCTCGAGACAGCACCGCCACCCTCGTAGGAGGGAGCACTCCACGCGATATTCACCCCCGCTGACCAAGAGTCGCTCAACTCAGAGAGCGAGGCGAACGGCGGTGCGGGTGCCGCCGGAAGACCGGGTATGTATGCATTCGAGGCAGCGGATGCCACTCCCGTACCTACGGTGTTGGTGGCACGAACGGTGAAGGTGTAGCTGGTGCCGTTACTGAGACCGGTCACGTTGCATGTGGTGGCGGTGGTGGTGCAGGTGCGCACACCTGTCGGTCCACTCGAGGATGAAACCGTGTAGCTGATAGTGCCATCACCAACGAAGTTCGGCACGGTCCAGGCAACCGTCGCCATAGTCGAGATTCCTGCACTCGCGACAACACGCAGCGGTGCCGTCGGGGCGCGCGACGGCGCAACTGCCGAGGAAGGATCCGACGAGAGCGAATCTCCTGTGGAGTTTCGAGCGATCACTGTGAACGTGTAACTGGTGCCGTTGCTGAGACCGATGACATTGCAGGTCGTTCCCGAAGTTGCGGAACAGGTCTTCACCCCTGTCGGGCCCGATGACGAGGTCACGACATAGCGGGTGATCGAGCTGCCACCGGTATTCGTCGGTGCTGTCCAACTCACCTGCACAGAACCGGAACCGGCCACTCCAGAGACGTCGGTAGGTGCACCGGGGACAGAAACTCCGGACGACGGTTCGGAGTTATCGCCCTGCGCTGACCAGTTCGCGCCGGACACCACGAAGTACCCATCGAAGCCGTTCGGGATATCAGTGATCGTGCAGGTTCGAGGAGCCAAGGTTTCGTTGGACATGTCTGCAAATGTGGTGTCACCAGTGACGCAATAGAACGGGGCCCACAACCATTCGTCACGGGGCAATGATGGATCAGGAATCTGCTCATTGGTCGACAAATCTGCGTTCCAGTACATGGAAACCTCGTACCGGATGATGGGCGCTCCCCCGTCCGAGGCCGGCGCATCCCATCTGATGGTCGCTGATGTCGTCTCCCCGCTCCGGTCAAATGTATGGAACACACGCCGGGGAAGACCAGGGGCAACACAAGTGTTCGTGTAATTGTCGTAGTTGCTCATCGCCTCGAACTGATGCTGTTCCGAGAGCGTTCGATTGCTCGCGCATTCCCTGATGTCGAGCGGCTCATGATTCGCTGGGTCACCAGGCCAGGAAGAAGCAGAGACCGGAGCATCCTCCGGAGTTGTCGTCGGTGCAGTCGGTGCAGTCGGTGCAGTCGGTGCAGTCGGTGCAGTCGGTGCAGTCGGTGCAGTCGGTGCAGTCGGTGCAGTCGGTGCAGTCGGTGCAGTCGGTGCAGTCGTTGTCGACGGCTCGGGAGCAGAC
>WLCQ01000074.1 GCA_009705225.1 Actinomycetota bacterium
CCGATGTCGGGGACGAGGAGGAGGCGTTCGGGTCGAGCCCACCGCTGATGAGCCGGAGTCCGGGGACCGCCGGCGATGCCGTGCTGGATGCCGTGCTGGATGCCGTGCTACGAGCCACTGCAAGCTTCGGCTCGTTGACCTGGATGAGGAAGCCAGGTCGATTCCAAGGGGCGTCGAGTTCTGGAGCGTGCTCGGTGTCGAGCGCTGGGTCCAGATCGAGGGAGAAGAGCGAGTGGGTGTCGGGGTGGAGGAGCGCTGCCATGGTGACCATCCTGCAAACTCGGTGTGACAGTGACTGTGCGGGGACTGTGCGGGGACTGTGCGGAAACTGTGCGGGGAGTCGAACGTCCGTTCGAACCACAGGGCAAAGCGAACCACGAACACCCGTTCGATGTCAAGAGGAAATTCGAACGGGTGTTTGCCCTGCGGACTCGAGCGGTCTACTGTTGCAGTACATACGTTCGAAGAAACCACCGACAGATCCAGGAGCAGACATGTCCGCACCAGGCCTCACCCTCCGCCAGCAGCAGATCCTCGAGGTCATTGACCTCCACATCACCGAGCATGGCTATCCGCCCTCTGTCCGCGAGATCGGCACTGCCGTTGGTCTCACCTCCCCGTCGAGTGTGCAGAACCACCTCAACCGCCTGAACGAGCTCGGGTTCCTGCGCCGCGACCCGGTCAAGCCCAGGGCCATGGAAGTGCGTTACGACCCCAACTCCGGGGCCTCGGGTGATCGTCGTCCGTTCCGGCATGTGCCGCTCGTCGGCGATGTCGCCGCCGGCACCGATGTGCTCGCCGAGGAGAACGTCGAAGAGATCGTTCCGATCCCCACCGACTTCTGCGGCGACGGCGAACTCTTCATGCTCCGGGTGCGCGGCGAGTCGATGATCGAGGCCGGCATCCTCGACGGCGACTTCATCGTGGCCCGCGCCCAGACCACCGCCGAGAACGGCGACATCGTCGTGGCCGGCATCCCGGGCGATGAGGGCACCGTGAAGACCTACACCCGGGTCGGCGACGAGGTCGTGCTACTCCCGGCCAACCCGTCACTGTCCCCGATGCACTTCCGACCTGATGAGGTCGCGATCTTCGGCCGTGTCGTCACGGTGATGCGCAAACTCTGAACCGTCCATCAATCGAGCCGCTGGTCGACAGAGCCACTTGCCAGTCACTACCTGTCAGTGCGAGATGCCCTGGTCGACCAGCGCCCGAAGGATCGTCCAGGTGCGCTCCAGCGGCGCCCTATCCAGATATTCATCGGCAGTATGGGCCACGGTGTTATCGCCCGGCCCGAAGTTCACCGCAGGCACGCCATGCGACGCGAAGCGGGCCACATCTGTCCAGCCCAACTTGGCAAGTACCTGTCCCCCGCTGCGCTCGACCAGCGACGCGAGCAGCGGATGGGTGAGTCCGGGAAGCGCTCCACCGGAGCATTCCGTGAGTTCGATGGTGTCGCCATCCTCGAGAAACGGCGCGAGTAGATCGCGGACATGGGCTTCGGCCTCAGCTGCTGTGCGATCCGGGGCGAAGCGGTGGTTGACAGTCACCGTTGCCGTATCCGGAACCACATTGCCGGCCACTCCCCCACCTACAGCGACCGCTTGCAGCCCCTCATGGAACTGGCAACCGTCGATCACTGGACGTCGGGGTTCATAGGCCTCCAGCGCAGCCAGGATCCGGCCAAGACGATGCACGGCATTGCGGCCCATCCACGCACGTGCGGTGTGTGCACGAGCGCCCTGCAGCGTGACCACGACCCGAAGCGTGCCCTGACAGCCCGCCTCGATCAACGCATCGGTGGGTTCACCGAGGATGGCGACATCGCCGACGAGCAGATCGGGACGAAGCTCGAACAATTCGCCGAGCCCGCTTTCTGCACTCCCGACTTCCTCCCGCGCATAGAACACGAACGTGCAGTCCACAGCGGGTTCGGCGATCGTGCGGGCCAGTTCCAGCATGATGGCGAGCCCGCCCTTCATATCGCACGAACCCACGCCCGAGAGACGGTCGCCGTCAATGGTGGCGGAAGCGTTGTGCGCCGTTGCGGGCACGGTATCGGTATGACCGGCGAACACGATGCGCTGCCCACGTCCGAACTCGGTGCGGGCGACGAGGTTGTCCCCCACCCGGTCCACGATCAGATGCGGAAGAGCGCGCAGTTCTGCCTCGATCACCGCGACGAGTGCCGCCTCATCACGACTGGGTGACGCGATGTCGACGAGCGCAGCCGTACGAGCGAGCAGGTCAGTCATGATCAGGTGGCAGCGCCGTGGTCGCGGAGCACATCGTTAAGTGCTGCTTTGTCATGACGCTCACCTTCGTTGAGGCGCTTGATGACGAGCACGCAAGGCAAACCGAACTCACCGCCGGGGAAGGTGCGGGGGCGGGTTGCGGTGACCGCCACGCTCCATGACGGCACCACACCACGGCTGAGTTCCTCGCCGGTCTGGGCGTCGATCACCGGGATGGATCCCGTGAGGATGCAGCCGGCACCAAGCACGGCACCGTCGCCGACGCGGGCACCTTCGGCGACGATGCACCGGCTACCGATGAGCGCGTCGTCGCCGACGAAGACCGGAGCGGCCTGCGGCGGCTCGAGCACGCCGCCGATACCCACGCCACCGGACAGGTGCACGTTGGCGCCGATCTGCGCACAGGATCCAACTGTGGCCCATGTGTCGACCATCGTGTTGGCACCGACGCGTGCACCGATGTTGACGTAGCTGGGCATGAGCACCACACCACGGTCGAGGAACGAGCCATAGCGGGCCGAGGCACCGGGCACGACGCGCACACCGGCGGCTGCGAAGTTGGTCTTGAGCGGAATCTTGTCGGCGTACTCGAACACGCCGCCATCGATCGTGTCCATCTTGGAGAGACGGAAATACAGCAACACCGCGTGCTTGAGCCACTGGTGGACGATGGGTTCTCCATCTGCTCCGAGCTCGGCGATTCGTGCCTCACCCCGGTCGAGCAGGCCGATGACCTCGCCAACTGCAGCCACGGCATCGCCGTCGGCAGGGGTGAGGGACTCGCGATTCGCCCAGAGTTCGTCGATAGTGGTTTCAAGAGCAGCCATGGCGGCGCAGGCTACCTGCGTGGCGGGCGACTCATGTCGACAGTTCCGTCCGGCGGTCCGTGACCACGCACAACCCCATCAACTCCGACGCGTCACGTCGTTCGACGCAGCCTTGATCGTAGTGATCGAAGGCCCTCAAACCCCGAGACGTCGGGCCACCAGTTCGATCCGGTCATCGGGCTGCACAACGGCCACCCGGATGAATCCGGATCCATCGGGTCCGTAGAACTCCCCGGGAGACACGAGAGCACCTCCCTGCTCGGCCAGCCGGCGCACCAGCGCCCATGCGTCCCCATCGGGAGCAGCGGCCCAGAGATAGAACGCACCGTCGGGAAGGGCGACCTCAACGTCGATGGCCCGAAGGATCTCGGCGAAGCGAGCGAGTCGATGCTGATAGCGATCCCTCTGCTCGACCACATGCTCCTGATCGCCCCACGCGGCGACTGCTGCGGCCTGCACCGGCCCCGGAACCATGAACCCGGCGTGCTTTCGCAGCTCGGAGAGGTAGTGGACGAGGTCGCCGTCGCCGGCGTAGAACCCGGCTCGTACACCAGCGAGATTCGATCGCTTGGAAAGTGAATGCACGGCGAGGACACCATCGACACCGTGCTCGAGGATGGTGCGACCCCGACCGTTCCAGGTGAACTCGACGTAACACTCATCAGAGATGACCGGCACGTTGTGGGCCCGACCCCACGCCGCCGCTGCTTCGAGATCGTCGAGGTAGCCGGTGGGATTACCCGGAGAATTCACCCAGAGACACAGTGCACGGGCGGCGTCGGCAGGATCGATGGCCGAAAGTTGCGAGCGACCCTGAGCGTCGACCGGCACCGGCACGGCGCGCGCCCCGGCGAGTTCGGCACCCATGGCGTAGCTGGGATAACTGATGGCGGGATACAGCACGGTGTCGCGCGACGGTGTGCGCAACCGCAGCCAGTGCGGAAGTCCGGCAACGAACTCCTTGGTGCCGATACAGGCGGCCAACTGCGAAGGTTCGACGCTCACGCCGAGTTCGCGCTCCATCCAGCCCCGAGCGGCATCGCGATAGGCGGGGGTGCCGATCGAGGCGGGATAGCGACGTTCGGCGGCCGAGGAGGCCAGTGCATCGAGCACCACCTGCGGCGGTGCATCACAGGGATCACCGATCGAGAGATCGACAATGCCACCTTCGAGCGAACCGGCCGCGGGCTTGAGCGCATCGAGGCGGTCGTAGGGGTACGGCGGTGGGACGAAGCCCTCGGCAGTGGTGCTCATAGCAGTGGTCTAGTTCGTGACGACGTACTCACGCAGTTTCGAGGCCGACACCTCGTCGAGTCGGGCCCGCACCCGCATACCGTCGTCGGTGGGTGCTTCGACCAGCACCTCACCCTCGCGATGCACGAACGCCAAGATGTCGCCCCGCTCGAACGGAACCAGTAGTTCGGTCACCGAGGACAGTCCTCGAAGGCGGTCGGCGAGTGCCCGGAGCATCTGATCGATTCCCTCGCCGGTGCGGGCCGAAACCGAAACTGCCCCGGAATGCGCGGATGCGAGGTACTTGGCGCCCACGGGGTCGACATCGGCTTTATTGACAACAAGCATGCGCGGAACGTTGGAGGCACCAATCTCGTTGAGCACCCGTTCGACGGCATCGAGGTGTTCGTCGGGCTCGGCGGTTGAGCCGTCGACCACATGGATCAGCAGGTCGGCATCGACCACGACTTCGAGGGTGGACTTGAATGCCTCCACCAGCTGGGTGGGGAGCTTGGTGATGAACCCGACCGTGTCAGTGAGTAGCACGGTCTCACCACCCGGAAGCTGGAGGCGGCGGGTGGTGGCATCGAGCGTGGCGAACAGCCGATCCTCGACGAGCACGCCGGCATCGGTGAGATGGTTCAGCAGCGTGGACTTACCGGCATTGGTGTACCCGACGATGGCAACCCGACTGAGCCGTGATCGTTGGCGGGCCTTGGCCTGGGTCTGACGCACCCGGGAGATCTCACGCAGATCGGCTTCGAGCTTGTGCATCCGACGCAGAAGTCGACGGCGGTCGACTTCGAGCTGGGTCTCGCCGCCACCCTGCCGGGCGCCGATTCCACCACCCTGCCGAGAAAGTGACGTGCCACGACCCCGCAGACGGGGAAGGCGATAGCGGATCTGGGCCAGTTCGACCTGCGCCTTGCCCTCGAGGCTGTGAGCGTTCTGTCCGAAGATGTCGAGGATGACCGCAGTGCGATCGATGGCGGTGCGCTTGAGCAGTTTCTCGAGATTGCGCTGCTGAGCCGGGCTGAGTTCATCGTCGAACACCACAGTGTCGGCATCGAGCGCATCGCACAGCTCTCGCAGTTCCTCGACCTTGCCCGAACCGAGATACGTGGCCGGGTCGGGTGACTGACGACGCTGCATGACCGTACCGACCGAATCAGCGCCCGCGGTGTCGACCAGTTGCGCCAGTTCGGCGAGATGGCGATCAGTGTCCTCTTCGTACTGACCCTGAAGCGTGACCCCCACGAGCACGATGCGTTCGCGGAATGTGCGATCGATGAGCCCTGCAGATTCGCCGCCGAACTCGCCGAAACCGCCGCGATGCGACTGATCCTCCGGCCGCTGCCGATCAGACACCCGGAACCTCGATGGTGGCCACATGCTGGGCCGGACCGATGAGTGTGGGTTCGTCCTGCGCGCTCGCGGCGACAATGACCTGGGCGCTTCCTCCGGGCATACGCACGGTGACCGCTTCGCCGACGAGCCCCCACTGATGGGCCAGTTGCGCGGCCGCGGTTGCGCCAGTTCCGCATGCTTCGGTGACACCCGCGCCGCGTTCCCAGACCAACAGATCAAGCGTGTCGGGCTCGGCATTGACCGAGATGAACTCGACGTTGATGCCGGCATCGAACTCGTTTTCGATCCAGGAGCCGGAGCCGACGAGATCAATGATGTCGAGATCGGGCACCAGCACGACGAGATGCGGGTTACCGAGATCGGCAGCGCCATAACGCCACTGATCGAGATGTTCTGCCACCGATCGTGGAATGGCAGGGCCGGCACCCACCGGGCCCATCGTGACGCTGACTGAGGCGAGTCGGTGTTCGGCGTCGTCGTGCACGACCAACACACGCTCGCCGCCATCGGTGGCGATGCGGAACGTGATGTGATGTTCGTCGCGGGCCATGGCCAAGGCCTGTCCGAGACAGCGGATCCCGTTGCCGCTCATCTCGGCCCGACTGCCGTCGGCGTTCCAGAGTTGCATGACGACATCGATTGGCTCACCGTCGGAAGCCAGCTGCCCCGCCACCGGATGTGCCCCGATGATGAAGCCATCAGCACCGAGTCCGCGTCGCCGATCGCAGAGCGCGCGGGCGAGCGTTGCATCGCCGTGGAGCGGACCGTCAACTTCCTCGAGTGCGACGAGGAAATCGTTGCCGAGACCATGGTGCTTGGTGAGTCGCATCAAACAGAGTCTTCCAGTGATTCGACGAGGAGCGTGAGCGCGTTTTCGTGATCGGTGCCGTCTGACGGTATCCAGGTGATCCGGGGATCGCGTCGGAACCAGCGCTGCTGGCGACGGGCGAACTGATTCGTTCGGGTGATCGCCGTGGCCACGGCCTCATCGAGTGATGTTCCGTTGTCGAGATGATCCAGCAGTTCGGCGTAGCCAAGGGCCTGCCGAGCGGTTCGGGAGATTCCAGCCGGACGAGAGCGGAGTGTCTCCACCTCGGCGAGGAACCCCGCCTCGAGCTGCTTCTCATAACGATCGGCGATCCGCCCCCGAAGAACATGAAGATCGACATCGAGCCCGAACATTCGCATTCGCGACGGGGGGTACTTCTCGAGCCCGGGACCGAACGACGAGAACGGACGCCCTGAACCAACGGTGACTTCCAGCGCCCGCAGCACACGCCGGCGGTTCGCGGGTTCCATCCGCGAAGCCGCCAATGGGTCGAGGTCCGAAAGTCGTTGGAAGAGCACTGAGGTGTCGGGCTCGGCGTCGAGAACGGCTCGCGCCTGCGGAAACTGCCCGGGAATCTCGAGGTCGTCGGTGACAGAGCGGAGATAGAGCCCGGTGCCGCCGACAAGGAGTGCCCGTCGACCGCGGGATTCGATAGCAGTGAGAACCGCGTTGCAATCGGCCTGAAATCTCGACACGGTGTAGTCGTCATCAGGATCGACCAGATCGATCAGATGATGCGGGACGAGCGCCTGTTCGGCTGCGGTGGGCTTGGCCGTGCCGATGTCCATGCCCCGGTAGACCTGCATCGAGTCCACGGACACGATTTCGAATTCTGATTGACGGGTTGCCAACGCCATTGCCAGTGCCGACTTGCCCGAAGCAGTCGAGCCGACGATCGCCAGATGCCGCGGATTCACCCCGCTGAGACCGGTATCCGGATGCGGTGTCTGGGAGCGGCGAGGATTTCGACGAGTTCGCCCGCGAGGTAATGCGCTCCGGCATCGGTGACCAGCACGCTGGCCCGGGTGCCGGCACGTAACGCAGTGGCCGAGGCGAAGTGCAGCAGTTTGTTCTGGCGCGTGCGGCTCGAGAGCATCTGATCGTTGCGCTTGCTCACACCCTCCACCACGACCTCTTCGACCCGACCGATACGAGCCCGATGCTTGGCCAGCGCCGAGCGTTCCGTGACCGTATGCAACTGCTTGAATCGGGCGCTCACAATCGCAGGGTCGACGAACCGATCGGCGTAGGTGGCGGCCACGGTGCCGTCACGGGGCGAGAAGATGAACGTGTAGGCGAGATCGAACTCTGCCTCGGCGGCGACGGCCAATGTGCGTTCGAAGTCGTCGTCGGTCTCACCGGGGAATCCCACGATGATGTCGGTGGAAACAGCCAGATCTTCGATTCCGGCTCGGGCGGCTGCGAGTTTCTCGAGATATCGCTCGGCGGTGTACCCGCGATGCATGGCCGTGAGAATGGAATCGCTTCCGGACTGCAGCGGCAGATGCAGGTGGTTGCACACGGCGTCGTTCTCGGCCATGGAGACGATGGTCTCAGGACGGAGATCCTTGGGATGAGGACTGGTGAAGCGCACCCGTTCGATGCCATCGACGGCCGAGACGGCGGAGAGCAGATCGGCGAACAGCGGACGGATTCGTCGGGAGTCATCGGCAGCCCACTGTGATCCAGCGATGAGCGCATCGTCGGAAGCGGCGTCGACGGCCTCGCGCCTGGCCAGCGTGAGATCCCGTCCGTAGGAGTTGACGTTCTGCCCCAGCAGCGTGATCTCGTGGACACCATCGGCGGCGAGCCGTTCGACCTCGGCGACAAGCTCACCGAACGGTCGGGAGAGTTCGCGCCCGCGCACCGCCGGGACGATGCAGTAGGTGCAGGTGTTGTCGCAACCAATCTGGATGCTCACCCAAGCGGAGTAGTCGATCTCCCGGCGAACGGCCAGCGCCGAGGGGAACGATTCGGCCTCCTCGAGCGCCTCATCCCATATCTCGAGGACCGGACCTGTCTCACGGGATTGATGGAGAAGTTCGACGGCCCGATGCACGTTATGGGTTCCCAGGATGACATCGACATGACCAGCACGGCGCTGGAGTTCCTCGCGATCGTTCTGGGCCAGACAACCGCTCACGATGATTTCGAGTCCGGGGCGTTCCTCTTTGGCGGTCTTGAGATGGCCCAGCGTGCCGTAGAGCTTGTTGTCAGCGTTCTCCCGGATACAGCAGGTATTGAGCACCACGACGTCAGCGGAATCGGCGTCGAGCGCGGGAACCAGACCGTCGGCTTCGAGCAGACCGGCGATGCGCTCAGAATCGTGCTCGTTCATCTGGCACCCGAAGGTGCGGATGGCGTAGGTCTTGGCAGTCACAGCGCGCAAGGTTACCGGCCAGACGCGAAAGGTCCCGAGGCCGCGTACTGCGACCCCGGGACACTCATCAATGAAACCGGTTGATCAGATGCTGACCTGCTCAGTCGTTGAGCGAGATGGGCAGATCGTGCTCTTCGGTCATGAGATCGGCTTCTTCGGCACCGATACCCACCGAGGTGAGGATGCGATCGGAGATCTCGACCATGATCTCGGGGTTCGCGGTGAGGAAGGACTTGGCGTTTTCACGACCCTGCCCGAGCTGTTCGCCTTCGTAGGTGTACCAGGCACCTGACTTCTTGACGACGCCGAGATCGACGCCGATGTCGACGAGTGAGCCCTCACGGCTGATGCCCTTGCCGTACATGATGTCGAATTCGCACTGACGGAACGGCGGGGCCACCTTGTTCTTGACCACCTTGACGCGAGTGCGGTTGCCCACGATCTCAACGCCGTCCTTGATTGATTCGATGCGACGGATGTCGAGACGGACCGAGGAATAGAACTTCAGTGCCCGACCACCGGGTGTGGTCTCGGGACTGCCGAACATCACGCCGATCTTCTCGCGCAGCTGGTTGATGAAGATGCACACCGTGTTGGACTTGTTGAGGTTGGCGGTGAGCTTGCGCAGGGCCTGGCTCATGAGGCGGGCCTGCAGACCGACATGCGTGTCGCCCATCTCGCCTTCGATCTCAGCCCGCGGGGTGAGTGCGGCCACGGAGTCGATGACGATGACGTCGAGGGCACCGGAGCGCACCAGCATGTCGGTGATCTCGAGGGCCTGCTCGCCGGTGTCGGGCTGGGAGATGAGCAGTTCGTCGACGTCGACGCCGATACCGCGGGCGTAGGCGGGATCCATGGCGTGTTCGGCGTCGACATAGGCGCAGATGCCACCGTTGCGCTGAGCCTCGGCGACGACATGCATGGCGAGTGTGGATTTACCCGATGACTCGGGACCGTAGATCTCGATGACGCGACCGCGGGGCAGACCGCCGACGCCGAGGGCGAGATCGAGGGCGAGGGCACCGGTCGAGATGGTGTCGACCTTCATGCTGCCCTTCTCGCCCATTTTCATGACCGAGCCCTTGCCGAACTGCTTCTCGATCTGACCGAGTGCCATGTCGAGTGCCTTGTCACGTTCCATCGGATATCTCCTTCGTGGGTTGTCCCCGAGTCGGGGTCTGAGAGGTGTGGACTGCGGGGGATGTTCTTGCTTTGAAGCGTGAGAGGAAACCTACGAACGGGGTGTGACAGCGCCCCGATGGTCCGGGAATCTGCGGACACAACCGGGGCCGAACCTGAACACCCGTTCGAATGACATCACTGTACTTTCGAACGCCCGTTCGGTCAACGATCCTCCTCGGATTCCGGGTGCATTCGGCTCCTGCCCTGTCCAGAACCCTCTCTGACCGGTCGGGGCAGCGCCCCGGATCACTACGCTGCAACCACAGTTCACCGGCCGGGTGATCCTCCACCGTGACGAAAGGACCCTCGATGGGCGCACCACTTCCCGCCGATCCGCAGGAACGAGAGAAGGAGCTTCGGGCCCGCCTCTCCCCGACCGAGTTCGAGGTCACCCAGTGCAGCGCGACCGAGCGCGCCTTCACGGGCAAATACTGGGACTGCCACGACGACGGCACCTACCACTGCATCGTGTGCGACACCGAGCTGTTCAGTTCGGATACCAAGTTCGACTCAGGCACCGGATGGCCAAGTTTCTTCGACCCGTTGACCAATGATGCGGTCGCCACCAAGGTCGACACCACCTATGGGATGGTCCGCACCGAAGCGCTATGCGCCAACTGTGGTGCCCATCTCGGTCACGTGTTCGACGATGGACCCGGGCCCACCGGACTGCGCTACTGCATGAACTCGGCCTCGCTCGATCTGCGACGTACCGAGGACTGAGACCGACCGTAAGGATCGATCTCACCGGAGAACAATCCGGCTCAGAGCAGCAATCAGAGCAGCGATCAGAGTGCGAGCAATCTCCGTCGGAGATGATCGAGCACGGTGATGACGCAGAACTGGCGAACCCGCTCCCGATCGCCGGGGAACCGAACCATACCCACCTCGGTGACCCCACCGACTGTGGTCGCGAGATACGCCGTACCCGGGGCAACGCCCTCGAGCGCATCGGGGCCGGCCACGCCGGTGGTGGCGAGCGCGACATCGCTGCCGAGCACCCTGCATGCACCCTCGGACATGGCGACCGCTGTCTCCTCGGAGACCACCGGACCCTCGGGGACACCGAGGACGTCGAACTTGACCTCGTTGGCATAGGAAACGACTCCACCGCGCAGCACTGCGCTGGCACCAGGAACTCCGGCAAGCCGTGAGGCGATCATTCCACCGGTGAGTGATTCGGCGAGGCCGAGCGTGAGACCACGCGTTCGTAGGAGGTCAATAACTACCTTCTCCATGGTCTCGTCGTCGACGGAGAAGACGTAGTCGGCGAGGATGCTCGCCACCTCCGCCACCTCGGCGGCCACAACAGCATCGGCTTCAGCCTCGGTGTCGGCCTTGGC
>WLCQ01000075.1 GCA_009705225.1 Actinomycetota bacterium
AATCATGATGATCGCGAGTTCATTGATCCGGAACGCTTCGATATTCATCGTCGGTTCTCCCGTCATCTCGCCCTCGGTCACGGTGTGCATCATTGTCTTGGTGCGAACCTCGCCCGCCTCGAGGCGCGAGCCGCGTTCGAGCAGTGGCATCGACGCTTCCCCGACTACGAACTCGATGGCGAACCCATTCGTATCGATTCCATCTGGGCCCGCGCCCATGCGCGAGTACCGCTGAGATTCATCTGAACATCGGGGAGCGTTGAGGGCGATCATTCACATCGCACGTACCATGCAGCGTGGCCATCGCCCTCGCACTCATCTCCTCAATCCTGTGGGGCACGTCAGACTTCATTGGCGGAACCGTCTCCAAACGGCTGCCATCGTCAACGGTGCTGCTGTGGTCGAGTTTCGCCGCACTGCCGTTCGTGGCGGTTATCGCCCTCGTCACCGGCGACCTGCACTTCTCGGGAACCACCGTCGGTTGGGGGATCGTGGCGGGAGTCTCCTGCTCCCTCGGGATCGTGGCGCTCTACCAAGCACTCGCCACCGGGGTCATGGGTGTCGTGGCGCCGATCGCCAGCACCTCGGTGTTGGTTCCGGTGGCAGTCGGGTTCGCTCGCGGTGAAGGGCCCGGACCAGTACGAAGCATCGGCATCGCGCTGGCGATCATCGGCGTAGTCCTCGCCGGTGGGCCGCATCTTCGACTCTTCCGCTCAGGTGGTCACCGACCAATCGTGCTGGCGCTCATTGCCGCACTGGGCATTGGTATCTCGTTGCTGGCGGTGGCCAACGGCAGTGGAGACAATGCGCTCTCCACGCTTTTGGTGATGCGCATGGTGTATCCGGTGTTGCTCATCGTCGTGGTCATCGTCACCCGCGCCCCCCGTGTTGCTGGTCACGGCAACCTCTTCCCGGCCGCGGTTGCGGGGATCGGTGACGCCCTTGCTGTCACGCTCTATGGCGTGGCCACCCGTAGCGGAGCGCTGCCAGTTGTCGCGGCGCTGTCCTCGTTGTTCCCCGTTACGACACTGGTGCTTGCTCGCCAGATCGATCATGAACGACTGGAACGGGAGCAGGCCATCGGTGTGGCACTGGCACTCGTCGGCGTGCTCATCGTGGTGACGAGTGGCAGCTAGCTGGATCTAGAAGTGCCAGGGGAAGCTTGACCAATCGGGGTCGCGCTTCTCGAGGAAGGAGTCGCGCCCCTCGGCTGCTTCATCGGTCATGTAGGCGAGACGGGTGGCTTCGCCGGCGAACACCTGCTGGCCCACAAGTCCATCGTCGATGAGGTTGAACGAGAACTTGAGCATGCGCTGCGCAGTAGGGCTCTTGCCGTTGATGAGACGACCCCACTCGAGTGCGGTGGCTTCGAGTTCGGCATGGGGCACGACCTCGTTGACCATGCCCATGCGGTAGGCCTGCTCGGCGGTGTACTCGCGGCCGAGGAAGAAGATCTCGCGGGCGAATTTCTGGCCGACCTGACGGGCCAGATAGGCCGAGCCGAATCCGCCGTCGAAACTGGCGACATCAGCGTCGGTCTGTTTGAACCGTGCGTGTTCGGCACTGGCAAGTGTGAGATCAGCCACGACGTGGAGGCTGTGGCCCCCGCCGGCCGCCCAACCCGGAACCACGCAGATCACGACCTTGGGCATGAACCTGATGAGTCGCTGCACCTCAAGGATGTGGAGCCGTCCGGTGCGAGCCGGATCGATGGACTCGGAGGTTTCACCTTCGGCATATCGGTAACCATCGCGACCGCGGATGCGCTGATCGCCACCGGAGCAGAACGCCCAACCGCCGTCCTTGGGAGAGGGGCCGTTGCCGGTGAGCAGCACGCATCCGACATCGCTCGACATGCGGGCATGGTCGAGAACCCGGTACAACTCGTCGACTGTTTGCGGGCGGAACGCATTGCGGATCTCGGGCCGATCGAAGGCCACCCGCACGGTGCCATGGGCGTTCGCCCGGTGATAGGTGATGTCGGTCAGGTCGTCGAAACCGGGAACGACGGTCCATGCGGTGGGGTCGAAGATCTCAGAGACCACAATTTCTCCGTTCGGAAAGGGCCAGATGTGCGTACCATCATCTCCTACGGAGCGCGTCCAGCGTTCATCCGCCCCAACCGACCCATCGGAGGCTCCATGTTCGGAAAGCGCTGCAAGGCCGAGAACGCCGCAGATCGTCTTCGACCCCTTGAGTTCTTCGAAGGCTTCAGTGATACCGATCTTGACCGGGTCGGGGAGCTCGCCGACGATGTCGAAGCCGAAACCGGCGCGGTCATCATCGATCAGGGTCGGGTCGGACAGGAGTGCTACATCATCGAATCCGGCTATGCCGGTGTGTACGTGGCCGACGAGCACATCGTCACGCTCGGCCCGGGCTCCATGGTCGGCGAGATGGCCCTCATCGATCGACGCCCCCGAACCGCAACCGTCGTCGCCGAGTCGCCGATCCGATTGCTCGAGTTCGACACCAAGGCATTCCGTCAGTTGCTCGCCGAGATGCCGATGGCCGAGGAGCGGGTGCTGCGCCTGCTCGCCGATCGCATCAAGGCCAACCAGAGCGTCTGACCTACTTGGTCAGGCCAGTTCGATCTCGCCGCTCGTGCTGCGGGTGGCGCGGCGACCGATGAGCTCGACGGTTGCCACAGCATCCATGAACGCCGGCTCCGCGCTGTGGCACCAGGTACGAGCACCGGAGGGTGTGCGAGCGGCCACGAGCGCATGGGTCGGGCCACTGCGTTCATGAACCACGGTGGCGCTTTCGATGGTGACCTCGCCGACCCATTCGTCGTCGAGTTCCACCCGGGGCAGGGCATCGACCTCGGCCTGTGGCTCGCTGTAGCCGTAGGAACCTGACGTCGGTGCGGCGGTGGACATCACGATGACCGCGTGCTCGGTTGTGTAGCCGCCGTTCGCCGTGCATACGCCGATGGAACCGGCGTCCTCGCGCAGAACGCCGACCATGGTGGCGATGCCGTGGCTCGCGTAGTCGTTCCAAGGTCCACCCGCGAAGCTCATGCCACCAGTGACCGTGAGCGGCTGGCGGGCACCGATGCCACCCCACCCTGAACCGTTCGCGTTCGGATCATCGACAAGACCCAACTCGATCGCTCCGATCTGCACTGCAGCCGGAAAACAGGAATAGAGATCGACATGATCGATGTCGGCAGGTGTGATCTCGGCCAACGCGAAGGCGTCGCGGCCGGCGAGTCGCAGGGCGGGGGAGCTGCACAGATCGATGCGGTTCGAGACGTTCCAGTGATCGACCGCCTCGGCGCCAGCGTGCAGGAACACCCATCGGCCACGGGGAACGCCAGCGGCCTGCGCTGCGCCCACCGAGGTGATGATGAGTCCGGAGCCCTGGTCGACCTGATTGTTCGAACAGAGTCGCTTCGTATACGGGAACGAGATCATGCGGTTGTCGTCGGCGACCCGGGCGATCTCGTCGGCGGTGAATCCGGATCGGATCCATGCCTCAGGATTTGCGGCGGCCACCTCGGCGAATGCCGACCAGAGCTTGCCGAGTCGTTGCTGTTGCTCGTCAATCGTGAGCCCGAGTCGGGCTCGCAATGCGTTCTCGAAGAGCGGGTAGATGTGCACCGGCATCACCACACCGCGAGCGGACTCGACCTCACTGGCCAGGGGACGTTCGTCACCGATCATTGTCGGTGGGGGAGTGTCATCGCTCTGGGTGGTCCAGTCAGGGCGTTGGTCCGAGGCCCTGAACATCGACATCGACCGGGTGGCCTCGCCACCGCACAGCACTATTACCTCGGCCTTGCCGGCCTGGATCTCGGCCGCAGCCCGGGCGACCATGACGCCCGCCAGGTTGCCACCCATCACCGATGTGGCCAGCTCATCCGGGTGGGCGCCGATGCGATCGGCCACAAGTGCCGCCGCATTTCGGTACCGCCATGAGAGCTGTGAGACGGTGCGAACCGCATCAGCGGCCGCGAGTAGGCCGGAGCCCCCGCTGTCCTGCTCAGCCCGGCGTAGCGCCTCGGTCATGAGCGCCACCGGTTCGAGAGATTCCTCGCCCCGATCAGGCCGGATGGTGATCTGGCCGACGCCAACGATCACGGGAAGACGGGGATCAAGCTGTTCTGTCACGCCAGAACGGTAACGGTGCGCGGTGCCGTCACTACAATCTGGCCACGACACGTTGGTCGGCTGCCTACAGGCACCACCTTCCAGCGCCGCACCAAGGGAGACCCTCGCCATGCCCTGGCCCGCCGACAACGACAGCGCAGTCTTCGACCTCATCGATGCCGAGGTCGAACGACAGAACACCTCGCTGCAGCTGATCGCCTCGGAGAACTTCACCTCACCGGCCGTCATGCGCGCCACGGGGTCGGTACTCACCAACAAGTACTCCGAGGGCTATCCGGGCAAGCGCTACTACGGCGGCAATCTGATCGTCGACGACATCGAGGATCTCGCCCGCGAGCGGGTCAAGGCGCTCTTCGGTGCCGATCACGCAAATGTGCAGCCCCATTCGGGGGCCAACGCGAACCTCGGCGTGTACCTCGCGCTGTTGAAGGCTGGCGACACCGTGATGGGGCTCAGCCTCGACCACGGTGGGCATCTCACCCATGGCTCACCGGTCAACATCTCGGGTCTCTTCTACAACTTCGTGTCCTATGGCGTCACGCCCTCCGATGAGCGGATCGACTACGACGAGATCCGCCAAACGGCGCTGCGTGAGCGCCCCAAGATGATCATCGCCGGGGCAACTGCATACCCGCGCATCATCGATCCCGAACCCATCCGGGCCATCGCCGACGAGGTTGGCGCGTTGTTCATGTTCGATGCCGCCCATATCGCCGGGCTCATCGCCGGCGGGGTGCATCCGAACCCGGTTCCTTACGCCGACGTCGTCACGTTCACCACCCACAAGACCCTTCGTGGTCCTCGTGGTGGTTGCATCCTCGCCAAGGCCGAGTACGCCGCGGCGATCGACAAGGCGATCTTCCCCGGTCTGCAGGGTGGGCCCCTCGAACATGCCGTTGCCGGCAAGGCCGTGGCCTTCCGCGAAGCCGCCGATCCTTCCTTCAAGGGCTACGCCCAGCAGATCGTGCGCAATGCTGCGGCGCTCGCCGAGGCCCTGGCCAAGGAGGGCTTCCGCTTGGTGTCGGGAGGCACCGACAATCATCTGCTCCTGCTTGATCTGCGCAATTTCGACGCAGAACTCACAGGCAAGGAAGCGCAGGCCGTTCTCGATCAGGCGGGTATCACGCTCAACAAGAACACCATCCCTGACGATCCCCGCTCGCCGTTCGTCACCAGTGGTGTGCGCATCGGCACTCCGGCAGTCACCACCCAGGGCATGACCGAGCCCGAGATGGTCGAGATCGCATCGCTCATCTCACGGGCACTGCGCAACCGCACAGACGATGGTGCTCTCGCCGCAGTTCGCGACGACGTCGCCATGCTCTGCTCCAAGTTCACGCCCTACGGCTGAGCCGGAGAGCGAACCGAACCCGTGCCGAGTATCGGCGCCTATGGCGTGATCCTCGCGGTCGTGGCCGGCACGACCTTCGCGTCGTTGTTCGTCGTGCGACGGCTCTCGTTCCGCGTGGGCGCTGTCGTGCTTCCCGACGAGCGCCGCGTCCACGAACGACCCACGCCCACGCTCGGCGGTCTCTCGATGCTGCTCGGTGTTCTCGTCGGCATGGGTGTGGCCTGGGCGATGGGCTCGTTCGATGCTGTATTTGAGGGCAGCACCGAACCGCTCGGACTGGTGATCGCCGCGGTGCTGATCGCCTCGGTCGGTGTCATCGACGATCTGCGCGATGTGTCGGCCCCCGCAAAGTTGGCGGGCATGGTCGTCGCCGCGAGCGTCCTCGTGATCTCCGGAATTTCGATCTTGGTGTTCCGTGTGCCGTTCGCCGGGACGTTCATCCTCTCCACCGACTGGTCGTACCTCCTGTCAGTGCTCTGGGTGATCGGAATGGCCAATGCCATCAATCTCATTGATGGTCTCGACGGCCTCGCCGGCGGCATCGTGGCCATCGCCGCCGGGACGTTTTTCCTCTACGCGCACAAGCTCGGCGGTGAGGGACTTCTGGTCACTGGCAACATCGGGCCACTCATCGCGATCATCGTGCTGGGGGCGTGCATCGGCTTCCTGCCCCACAACATCCATCCCGCCCGGATCTTCATGGGTGATGGGGGAGCGCTGCTGCTGGGGTTGCTCATGGCCGCGTCCACGATGGTGGTGGGTGGTCGCACCGACCGCAGTTTCTCGGGGAACTCGTTCTTCTTCTTCGCCCCACTCTTCATCCCGCTGGTCATCCTCGGGGTCCCCGTGGTCGACACGTTGTTCGCCATCATCCGCCGAGCCCGACGAAGATCGAGCATCTCAACCGCCGACAAGGGACACCTCCACCATCGGCTCATGGATCTCGGCCACGGCCACCGGCGCAGCGTCTTCATCCTCTGGACCTGGACCGCACTGTTGTCGGGATTCGTGCTGTGGCCGATTTACAGTCGCTCCGGCGACGGCCTGGTGCCCTTCGGTATCGCGGCGATCCTCCTGAGTCTCTTCACGGTCCTGCACCCGGGCGTCCGCACTGGGAGGCGTTCGGGCTCATGAATGACTGTTCGACGAGGGCGCAGAACTTGCGCCTTCCTGACCTCTCGCCTAGCTTGCGAAAGCATTCACAAGCGACGGGGTCCTGCCCAATCACAGTGAATGCGCTGACCATCTCGTCCGACAGCACTATTGCCAGCAGGGTTGCTCACGTGGCCGTTTCGCAAAAACGCGATCTCACACAGCAGATGAGCCGTACGACGGGTGGGTATGAACTCGCCTTCGCGCCCTTCCTGTTGGCACTGATCGGGTATGGCCTGGATCGACTTCTCGGTACCGTTCCGTTGCTCACCATCGTGTTCGCGGTGTGCGGCATCGTGGGTGCGGTCGTCAAGATCTACTTCCAGTACCGCGCCGAGATGGAGCAGCACGAAGCGAGCGGGCCATGGGCACGATGACCGTTCCCGAGATGCAGTTCGAGGGTCCCGCACCCGAGACTGTCATCGCTCGTGACATCGCGAAAAAGGCGCTTTTCATTGCTCCGATCCTCATCGTCACCTTCGGTCTCATCTGGGGTGTCAACGGGGCCCTCTCCACCGCCTATGGTTTGGCTCTCGTCGTGGTGAACTTCGTCCTCGCCGCAGCGATGCTCTCCAGTGCGGGGCGCATCTCCGCAACGCTGATGATGGCTGCGGCACTCTTCGGTTATCTCATCCGCCTTACCCTGATCTTCCTCGCCATCTTCTTGGTTCGGAAGGCCTCGTGGGTCGAGCTGGTGCCGCTCGGCGTCACCATCATCGGCGCACACCTCGGTCTCCTCTTCTGGGAGATGAAGTTCATCTCCGCATCCCTCGCCTACCCGGCGCTCAAGCCCACGGCCTCCAAGGAGTCGTCCTCCAAGTGATTTTCGGACTCGAGTTCCCACCCATCGAGAATCTTGTCGAATGGCCCAACGTTTTCGGCCCTGAGGGGTCGTGGTACGGCTTCAACAAGATCGCGCTCATCAACTTCGTGGCGCTCGCGGCCACCACGGTTCTGTTCCTCGTGGCCGGCCGTTCCAAGGGGCTGGTGCCGAAGGGTGCCCGCAACCTGGTTGAGTCGGGCGTGGCGTTCATCCGCGACGGCATCATCATGGAGACCGTCGGCAAGGACGGCATCCGCTACCTGCCCTATCTCGTGAGCCTCTTCTTCTTCATCTTCATCACCAATATCTTCGAGGTCATCCCGTTCTTCCATATGCCGGGTAATGCCCGAATGGCCGGACCGGCCGTGCTGGCGCTCATCACCTGGGTGTACTTCATCGCCGTCGGCTTGAAGCACCAGGGCTTGAAGTATTTCTGGAACTCGGTGGCGCCCCCCGGTGTCCCGAAGGCGCTGTTGCCGCTCGTCATCCCGATCGAACTGCTGTCGACCTTCATCGTGCGGCCGTTCTCGCTGGCCGTGCGTCTGTTCGCCAACATGCTCGCCGGTCACATTCTTCTCGTGACCTTCAGCGTGCTGTGCATCACGCTGTTCTCAGCCACGCTGCTGGCGCTCGTCCTGCCGTTCTCGTTCGCCATGCTGGTCGGTCTCACCGGCTTCGAGATAATGGTGGCGTTCCTGCAGGCCTACATCTTCACCATCCTTGCTGCCGTCTACATCGGTAGCTCCATGCACGCCGAACACTGATCGCAACCGGGGCATACGCCCCACCGCAACCCATGTCGTCACCGGTGGTCGCCGGGGGCGCAACACCCAAAACAGGAGAGCTATCCCAATGAGCATGCTTGCGCAGATCGCGTACGACGCAACCTCCAAGGCCGAAGCCCAGGCGATCACCGCCTCCGGCTATGCCGGTCTCGCCTATGGCCTTGCCACACTCGGCCCGGGCATCGGCATCGGCTACCTCGTCGGTCAGTCCGTCCAGGCCATGGCCCGTCAGCCCGAGGCCGCCGGCATGGTCCGTACGACCATGTTCCTCGGTATCGCCTTCACCGAAGCCCTCGCCCTTATCGGCTTCGTGGTCTTCATTCTTCTGAAGTTCGTCTGATCCACCGTTCGGGTGTTGTGCCTGGTCACCCCTGCGTGCAGGGGTGACCAACTCTCCCGACCGGTTGTCCCGCTCCGTTCCATTCGGACGCACGCTCCAAGGAGTCCGTAGTGCTCGCATCGATCCTGGCCACAGCCGAGGCTGTCTCAACTGAGATAACCCAGGTTGCCGAGACCAAGAACCCGATCCTTCCGACCGTCAATGAGATGTTCTGGGCAGCAGTGTTTTTCCTGTTGCTCTGGGCGCTCATGAAGTTCGTTCTGCTGCCGCCCATCACCAAGGTGATGAACGCCCGCGACGAAAAGGTCCGATCCGATCTCCAGGCCGCTGAGGCCGCAGAATCCGCCCGCGTGTCCAAACTCGCCGAGTACGAGGCCGGCCTCGCCGGTGCCCGTGCTGAAGCCGGCGCGCTTCTTGAGGCCGCTCGTTCGGAAGGTGACGCCGAGCGTCGGACCAAGATCGCCGCCGCCGAAGCCGACGCGGCCTCGTTCAAGGCCGAGGCATCCACTGCCGTGGCTGATGCCAAGGCCCGGGCCCGCACCGAACTCACTGCTTCAATCACCGACATCGCTGTTGGTGCCGCCGAGGCAGTCGTACAGAAGCCCATCGATCGTGCGGCGCAGACCGCTCTGGTCGAGGACTACGTGAACCGTTCCGGTTCCCAGAACTGATTGGCGCAGGAGAAACCATGAATTTCCTCATCCTGGCCTCCGAGGCTGGCGCCGAGGGCGCACACCATTCCAACGGGTTCATCATCCCCGGGGACATCAACGAGGTGATCTGGGGAACGATCTCGTTCCTGCTGATCGTCGTTCTCATCTCTTGGAAGGGTGGCCCAGCGATCAAGGCCATGTGGAACGGTCGGATCGATCGCATTGCCGCAGAACTTGACCGTGCCGAGAATTCCCGCACATCGGCCGAGGCCCAACTCGCTTCGGTTGAGTCCGCCATCGCAAACGCCGATGCCGAGCGCCAGCGGATTCTCGTCGAGGCTCGCTCCACCGCAACGACCCTCAAGGCCCAGATCATCGCAAAAGCTGATGCTGATGCCGCCGATGTTCGTGCCCGTGGCGCCGCCGATGCCGAGGCTTCCAAGGCTCAGGCCACCAGCGATCTGCAGACCGAGATCGGCAGCCTCGCACTTGGTGCCGCTGAGGCAGTGGTAGCCAACGCCCTCGACGCCGCCACCCAGAACGAACTCATCGACAACTACATCACGAAGGTCGGTGCATGATCATGAGCGAACGCTCGAATCGTTACGCCGAGGCCTTCTACACACTCATCGGTGCCGAGGGCAACGGCAATGAAATCATCGACGAACTCTTCCGTGTCTCGCGCACGATCGAGGGCAACGAGGAGCTCCGCCTGAAGCTCGCTGATCCGCATCTCCCGGCTGCATTGCGATCCCAGATCGTCGAGGATCTCCTCGGTGGCAAGGCGTTCCCCCTCACCACCTCTCTGGTGGCGATGGTGGTGGCCAACGAGCGAGTGCGCGAACTCCCCGAGATCGTCGACCGCCTCCTCGAGCGCAATGCTGCGTTCGGCGACAAGGTCATCGCCCAGGTTCGTTCTGCCGTCGCACTCTCCGATGAGCAGAAGTCCCGTCTCGCCGAAGCATTGGCGAAGAACACCGGCAAGCAGGTCGAGGTCGTGGTCGAGGTTGACCCGAGCGTCCTCGGTGGCCTTGTCACCCAGATCGGCGACACCGTCATCGACGGCTCCGTGCGCCAGCGTCTGTCCCAACTCCGCGAGTCATTCTGAGACCAGAGGACCACGTCATGGCTGAACTCACAATCAATACCGGCGACATCACCGCCGCACTCAAGAAGAACCTCGAGGGGTACACCCCCTCGCTCGAATCGACCCAGGTCGGTCGGGTGCTCGAGGTCGGCGACGGCATCGCCCGCGTCTCGGGTCTTCCCGACGTCGGCGTGAACGAGCTCCTCGAGTTCGAGGGCGGCACCGTTGGTCTCGCCCTCAACCTCGATGAGGACTCGATCGGCGCCGTCATCCTCGGCGATGCCGAATCGGCCGCTGCGGTCGAGGAGGGAACGCCGGTACGCGCGACCGGCCGCATCCTCTCGATGCCCGTCGGCGACGCCCTGCTCGGTCGTGTTGTCAACGCCCTCGGCGAGCCCATCGACGGAAAGGGCCCCATCGTCGGCGCCCAGATGCGCCGCATGGAGATCCAGGCCCCGGGCATCACCGGTCGCAAGCCGGTGCACGAACCGTTGCAGACCGGCATCAAGTCCATCGACGCCATGACCCCCATCGGTCGCGGTCAGCGAGAGCTGGTCATCGGCGACCGCAAGACCGGCAAGACCACCGTCTGCATCGACACCATCCTGAACCAGAAGGGTCTCGGGGTGAAGTGCATCTACGTGGCCATCGGTCAGAAAGCCTCCACCGTCGCCCAGACCGTGAACACTCTCACCGAGTACGGCGCTATGGAATACACCTGCGTCGTTGTGGCTCCCGCCTCCGACCCGGCTCCGTTCAAGTACCTCGCACCGTATGCCGGTTGCGCCATCGGTCAGCACTGGATGGACAACGGCGAGCACGGGCTCATCGTGTACGACGATCTCTCCAAGCAGGCTGAGGCCTACCGTCAGCTCGCACTGCTGCTGCGTCGTCCGCCGGGCCGCGAGGCATACCCCGGCGACGTGTTCTATCTCCACTCCCGTCTGCTGGAGCGTTCCGCCAAGCTCTCCGATGAGCTCGGTGCCGGCTCACTCACCGCCCTTCCGGTCATCGAGACCAAGGCCGGCGACGTCTCGGCGTACATCCCCACCAACGTGATCTCGATCACCGATGGTCAGGTGTACCTCCAGGACGA
>WLCQ01000076.1 GCA_009705225.1 Actinomycetota bacterium
GAATCGCTCTATCGGTGGGACGTCGAACGACCGCAATGATTCCGCACATCTTCCGCTGGAGTCTCCTCGTTCGTGGACGGAGATGAGTCTAGGCGGAGCAGACTTCCTCGACTGCTGCGGCAAGTCGGCCGGCGACTTCGAGAGCAATCGCCTCGGTCGCCGCCTCCACCATGACCCGGATCAGCGGTTCAGTGCCGCTGGGTCGCAGCAGGATGCGACCCGAGGTGCCGAGCAGCGATTGCTCCGCAGCGATCGGCCCGGCGAGCACCTCCGCTATATCGCTGCGCCGGTGCGCCACAGCAACGTTCCGGAGTACCTGCGGGAGTTGGGTCATGCTCTGCGCCGCGAGTTCGGAGAACGGCCGACCAGAGCGGTGCAGCAGATCAAGTAACTGCAAGCCGGAGAGGAGACCGTCGCCGGTGGTGGCGTGGTCGGCGAACACGATGTGCCCACTCTGTTCTCCGCCGAGAGAACCACCCGTTCGGGCGAGAGCCTCGAGCACATAACGGTCCCCGACGGCGGTCTCGACCACCTCAATACCAAGTTCTTCCATGGCGATCCGGAAACCCAGATTGGTCATAACGGTGACAACGACGAGATCTCCGCGCAGATCCCTGCGAGCGTGAAGGTCGGCAGCGAAGAGTGCAAGCAGATGATCACCGTCGACCACGACACCGTGCTCATCCACGGCGAGCAGTCGATCAGCATCGCCATCGAAGGCCAGACCCAGATCCGCGCCTGAAGCCACGACAGCAGCCTGGAGATCCTCGGGATGGGTTGACCCGCAGTCGGCGTTGATATTTCGTCCGTCGGGTGAAGCGTGCAGCACCTCGACCCGGGCTCCCGCGGCGGAGATCACTCCCGCAGCGATCGCTGACTGTGCGCCGTTTGCGCAATCGATGACCACATGGAGACCGTCGAGTGGAACGGAGACAGCGGCGAGGAGCGCCTCGGTCCAGTCGCGCAGAGCAGAAGCGGCGTCGAACACCGGGTCCGGAGCCAAGTCGGGCGTCACTGCGACATCGTGGTCCTCTTCACCACTCTCAACGACAACAGATGCGAGAAGCTCATCAAGAAGGGTCTCGAGTTCAGCCTCGACCTCATCGCTCAGTTTGCGACCGCCCGCGCCGAAGAACTTGATGCCGTTATCCGACCACGGGTTATGCGACGCAGAAATGACCGCACCGCAGATGGTGTCGCGAGCGGCGAGCCATGCGACGGCAGGAGTGGGAGCGACACCGAGCACCGATACGACTGCTCCGCCCCGTTCGAGACCGGCAACAAGGGCGCGTTCGATTCTCGGTCCCGATTCGCGTGTGTCCCGACCGACCACGAAGCTCGAACCCAAGGTGCGCGCTGCTGCCTCGCCGAGGGCGAACACGAACGCGTCGGACAACTCAGCGGCAGCGCCGCGTACTCCGTCAGTACCGAATCGCAGTCCCATGCGGACCTGCGAGGATCAGCGCTTCGAGTACTGAGGCGCCTTGCGGGCCTTCTTGAGGCCGTACTTCTTCGATTCCTTCTTGCGATCATCGCGAGTGAGGAATCCGGCCTTCTTGAGCTCCGGACGCATCTCCGGGTCGAGCTCGATGAGCGCACGGGCGATGCCGTGACGAAGCGCACCAGCCTGACCAGACACGCCGCCACCGTCGATAGTGCAGTCGATGTCGTAGGCCTCATCGGTGTTGGTGAGACGCAGCGGTTCGCTGAGGATCATCCGATGGGTTGCGGTGGGGAAGTACTCGGTGACCGGACGGCCGTTGACAACGATATTGCCGGTTCCGGGACGGAAGCGGACACGAGCGACAGCGCGCTTGCGGCGTCCGGTCGTCTGAGTGAGTGGCTGCGACATGTTGGTTCCTCAGTGACGGCCGCTCAGCGGGCCTTGGCGTGGGTGAATTCGATGGTCTCGGGGTTCTGCGCGACGTGCGGATGCACCGGGCCGGCATAGACCTTGAGCTTGGTGAGCTGCTGACGACCAAGACGATTGTGCGGCAGCATCCCGCGGATTGCACCGCGAACGGCCTCTTCTGGCTTGTTGGCGAGGAGAGTTCCGTAGGACTGGGTGCGCAGGCCGCCCGGGTAACCGGAGTGGCGATGAACAAAGAGCTTGTCGCCCTTGTTCGACGTGAGCACGATCTTGTCGGCATTGATGATGATCACATGATCACCAGTGTCGATATGCGGCGCGTAGGTGGGCTTGTGCTTGCCGCGAAGAATGCGGGCGACCTCGGTCGCAAGGCGGCCCAGGACCATGCCTTCGGCATCGACCACGAACCATGTACGAGTGATTTCGCTGGCTTTGGGAGAGTAGGTGCGCACGCGCAGCCCTTCAGTTCGAGACCCGCGGAATGGAATCCACGGATGGATGTTCAGGAGAAACGGCTACGGCGCAGGCGGAGGACCGCGCGCCAGAGCGGAGTGACACGATACGGCGGTGACGCCTTCCACGGCAAACCCGCAGTTCAGACCCGACTTCAGCGCCCGGGTTACCACCTTCAGCGCTGGGGTGAAAGCTTCTGGTCAATACCCCACCTCCCACAGACACAGGCCCTGGGGTGGAGCCACCTGACCCGCAGTGGAGCGGTCGCGCCCTTCGAGGATCGACGCCATATCGGCGGCTCGGAGGTGCCCGCGGCCCATATCGATCATGGTTCCCACCAATGCCCGGACCATCTGTTGGCAGAACGCGTTTGCCCGGATATCGAACCGGAGGATGCCGTCGCCGAGATCCTGCCATTGGGCCGACTGCACCCGGCGGATCATCGAGTATTCGGCATCGGTCTTTGGTCGCCTGCAGAAGCTCGAGAAGTCATGTCCGCCGATGATCGGCTCGCAGGCCCGGTTCATGTCTTCGAGATCGAGCGGGATGCCGAGCCACCATGTGGTGGCGGCCAGGAACGGATCAGGCACCGCTCGGTGCAGCACGGTGTAGCGATAGTGACGGTAGGTGGCTGAGAACCGGGCATCGAAGTCATCCCCGACCAAGGCACAGGATTGCGCCACGATGCCGGGTACGAGGTTCCGATTGACTGCTCTCGCCAGTTCGGCCGTGTCGGCCTTCGCCTCGACGACATCGAATGACAGCACCTGGGCGCGAGCGTGCACGCCCGCATCGGTGCGGCCGGCGATGGAGATCTCGATGTCGTGGCTGACTGCTCGCTCGAGCACGGCCCGCACTGCTCCCACCACGGTGGGAACGCCGGCGTTCTCGGCCACACCGCGGAACCGGGCCCCGTCGTAGGCGATCTCCATCCGCACGCGGACGCGACCGGGTGCGGGTGGATCAGGGATCACCCGCACCGGAATCGAGTTTTGAAGTGTCTCCACGAACCTCAGTCTGAGGAACGGTGGATCAGAGGAGCTCGATACGAGCCATCGGGGCGTTGTCGCCCTGACGCGGACCAAGCTTCAGGATACGGGTGTAGCCACCCGGACGGTCCACATAGCGCGGGCCGATGTCCTTGAAGAGCTTCGAGGCCATCTCCTGGTCGCCGAGGAAGGCGACCACCTGACGCTGACGGTGGACACCGCCCTTCTTGGCCTTGGTGATGAGCTTCTCGGCGATGGGGCGCAGGGCCTTGGCCTTGGCCTCGGTGGTGACGATTCCCTCGGCGGCGAACAGCGAGGCCGCAAGGTTGGCCATCATGAGCCGCTGATGGGCAGCGGAGCCACCGAAGCGGCCGGATTTACGTGGGGTTGCAGGCATGATGGATCAGTCCCGTTGCTTCAGTGACAAGCCGCGCTCGTCGAGCTTCTCGATGACTTCGTCGAGCGACTTCTGCCCGAAGTTGGTGACGGTAAGAAGATCGTCGACCGACTTCTGCAGGAGCTCTCCGATGGTGTTGACCTGGGCCCGCTTGAGACAGTTGCGGGGACGCTCGGAAAGATCGAGGTCCTCGATGGGGAGGTCGAGGTCCGGGGAACCGGCACTCATGATGCTGACCTCGCCGAGCTCAAGACCCTGGGGCTCATCGCTCATCTCGGCGACGAGAGTGACCAGCGCCTGGAGCGTGGCACCGGCGGAGGCCAGCGCATCGCGGGCGGAGATCGAACCATCAGTCTCGACATCGAGCACCAGACGGTCGAACGCCGTGGACTGCTCGACGCGGGTGGGCTCGACCGAGAAGGTCACGCGGCGCACCGGCGAGAAGATGGAGTCGACCGGGATCACGCCGATGGTGCTGGTCGACTTGTTACGGTCGGCCGACACATAGCCGCGTCCACGCTCAACTGTGACGTCGAGAGCGAGACGGCCATCGCCGTTCACGGTTGCGATGTGGAGTCCCGGGTTGAGGATCTCGACATCGGCGGGCACCTTGATGTCAGCAGCGGTGACCTCAGCCGGGCCCGTGACATCGATGCGCACAGTGATGGCTTCATCGCTGTGCACCAGAAGGACAAGATCCTTCAGGTTCAAGATGACATCAGTGACATCCTCGGTGACACCCTTGATGGTGTCGAACTCATGAAGTGCCTCATCGAAGCGCACCTGCGTGACTGCCGCGCCTGGGATCGACGACAGCAGGGTGCGGCGAATGGAGTTGCCCAGTGTGTGGCCGAATCCAGGCTCGAGCGGGCCGACAGCGAAAAGCTGACGGTTCCCATCTGCGTCGCCTAGAGCTTCGACCTTCGGACGTTGCATCACCAACATGTAAATACCTCGGTTCCGTTCGTTGCTGATCGACACACGCGGTGGGGGCTCCCCCACCAGCGATGCGTCTACTTCGAATAAAGCTCGACGATGAGCTGCTCGCGCACGGGCACGTCGATCTGGTCACGGACGGGCAGCGCTGCCACGGTGATGGTGAGACCACCATCAGAGGCATCGAGCCACGCCGGGGGGCGACGATCGAGCATGTCGCGGTTCCACTGCACGACGATCATCTCGCGGGCCTTGTCGCGCAGCGTGATGATGTCGCCCTTGCGGACGCGGTAGCTGGGGATATCAAGACGACGACCGTTGACGTTGACATGACCGTGACCGACGAACTGACGGGCCTGCGGACGGGTTGCAGCCCATCCGGCTCGGTAGATGACGTTGTCGAGGCGAAGCTCGAGAAAGCGCAGCATGTTCTCGCCGGTGACGCCTTCCTTACGGGAGGCCTCCTCGTAGAGGTTGCGGAACTGCTTCTCGGACAGGCCGTAGGTGAAGCGGGCCTTCTGCTTCTCCTGCATCTGGAGCAGGTACTCGCTGGGGTTGCCACGGCGGCGGGTGCGGCCATGCTCACCAGGAGGGTACGGGCGCTTCTCGAGGGCAATGGTCTCGCCCTTGGTACCGAAGATGTTCGTGCCGAGTCGACGTGAGACACGGGCTTTGGGTCCGGTATAACGAGCCATGTTCAGACCCTCCGACGCTTGGGCTGGCGGCAACCGTTATGCGGCACCGGGGTGACATCCTTGATGCCGGTGACTTCGATACCGGCGCTCTGGATGCTGCGGATCGCGGTCTCACGGCCGGAGCCGGGACCCTTGACGACAACGTCGACCTTGCGGACGCCATGTTCCATGGCTCGCTTGGCGCACTGTTCGGCTGCCATCTGGGCGGCGAACGGCGTGCTCTTGCGGGAACCCTTGAAACCGACATTGCCGGCTGAGGCCCACGAAAGCACGTTGCCCTGCTGATCGGTGATGCTGACGATGGTGTTGTTGAACGAGCTCTTGATGTGAGCGACGCCGTACGAGACGTTCTTGCGTTCCTTCTTGCGGGGGCGACGACCGCCCGCTGCTGGCTTGGCCATAACTAGCGACCCACCTTCTTCTTGCCGGCCACAGTCTTCTTCGGGCCCTTACGAGTACGAGCATTGGTATGGGTACGCTGACCGCGGACCGGAAGGCCCCGGCGATGACGCAGACCCTGGTAACAACCGATCTCCATCTTGCGACGGATGTCCTGATCGACCTCACGGCGAAGGTCACCTTCGACCTTGACGCCACTGTCGATGAACGCACGGATCTTGTTGACCTCTTCGTCGGTCAGATCGCGAACTCGCGTGCTCTGATCGATACCAGTGGCTTCACAGATCGTGGCGGCGATGGTGTTACCGATGCCGTAGATGTAGGTGAGTGAGATGACGAGACGCTTCTCACGGGGAATGTCGACTCCTGCGATACGTGCCATCGATCAGCCCTGCCGTTGCTTATGACGAGGGTTCTCACAGATGACCTGCACGCGACCATGGCGGCGAATCACCTTGCACTTCTCACAGATCTTCTTGACGCTTGGGCGTACTTTCAAATCCTTCTTGCTTTCTTTCGCCGTGATCCAAGGATCCGGTTCATCGAGGCGTGTTCCCCTCGATGGGTTCGACCCGTGTTGGCCGAACGCTCGCTTATGGTCTTACTGGTGTTGCTGGTGTTGCTGGTGTTGCTGGTAGATCATTTGTAGCGGTAGGTGATCCGACCGCGGGTCAGGTCGTAGGGCGTGAGTTCCACCTGAACCCGGTCGCCGGGAAGGATGCGGATGTAGTGCATGCGCATCTTTCCGGAGATATGGGCCAGCACCTTGTGGCCATTTTCGAGTTCGACGCGGAACATTGCGTTCGGCAGCGGCTCGACCACCGTCCCCTCAAGGACGATCGCATCTTCTTTTGGCTTAGCCAGGGCACTGCTCCTGCTCGTGGGGATTCCTACGGGTACGAAGGCTGCTGGTCCGGAGACCTGCAGAGACAACCGGTCCGATACGCGACGGGTCGCGAGGCGGATTCGGCCGAGGGGCAACCCTAGCGGCGGGGACGGAGAATTTCAAAACCCGCCACCCATGACCCTCCGGCTGTGGTAGACGGCGGAGACTGTCCTCATAGCCGGGTGAGGATCTCAGGGCCATGGTCGGTGATCGCGATGGTGTGCTCGAAATGAGCCGAAAGCGCCTGATCAGCGGTGACCACTGTCCAGCCGTCCTCGGTGAGGAAGGTCTCCGCTGTGCCCAGGTTCACCATGGGTTCCACCGCAAGGGTCATGCCCGAATGGAGCTTTCCGCCCGTCCCCGGCCGTCCGTAATTGGGTACTTCGGGGCTCTCGTGCATAGCGCGGCCGATACCGTGGCCCACATATTCCTGAACTACCGAGTAGCCGGCCGCTTCCACCACATGCTGCACCGCGGCGCCGATATCTCCGATGTGGTTCCCCGAGACCATCGCGGCG
This sequence comes from Actinomycetota bacterium, assembly GCA_009705225.1. Lineage (GTDB taxonomy): Bacteria > Actinomycetota > Acidimicrobiia > Acidimicrobiales > Acidimicrobilacustridaceae > Acidimicrobilacustris. The sequence continues at coordinate 7,144 of WLCQ01000076.1, forward strand.
ATACCTGCGTGAAGCGATGCTTCGGTGACATCGATGAGCCGCTGAGCTTCGGACGAGATCTCCCCCACGCCCATGGTGAACGCTGCATCACCGTGCCAGCCATCGACAACGGCACCGCAGTCGATCGAGATGATGTCCCCCTCATCGAGGATGATCGAGCCCGGGATGCCGTGCACGATGACATCGTTCGGGGATGCGCAGATCACCGCTGGAAATCCGTGATAGCCGAGGAAGTTGCTGGTTGCTCCCCGGCGGGAGATGACGTCACGACCCACGGCGTCGAGCTGCGCCGTGGTGACGCCGGGTCGGACCGCCGCACGGATCCGTTCGTGCATTTCGGCGACAACCCGACCGGCCTCGCGCATCTTTCGAAGTTCATCCGCTGAGCGACGAGCCATGATCCTCACCTTTCCTGATCCGTGTTCCCGATATGCGGGATCAGGATCTAGTGGGCAGCGACGTTGTCGATCGCTGCGGTCAGACGCTCGGTGACTTCGTCAGGGGAGCCCAATCCGTCAACCGCGACGAGAAGTCCGGCTCTGGTGTACCAGTCGATGGTCGGCTGGGTTTCAGTGGCATAGGAATGGAGGCGCTTCGCTATGGCCTCGGGCGTGTCATCGCTGCGCTGCACCACATCGGAACCACAGTTGTCGCAGGACCAATCAGCAGCCGGCGGCTCGGCGAGCGAGTACACCCGCCCACAGGAAACACAGACTCGACGAGCGCTCATGCGCTCGAGCACGACCTCTTCCGGCACCACGAGATCGATGGCAACGTCGATGGTGGCGAAACGGGCCAGTCCTTCGGCCTGCACCACGGTGCGCGGGAAACCATCAAGCAGGAACCCGTCGTTCTGCACATCGGATTCAGCCAGTCGTTCCTCAACGACGCCCAAGATGATGGCGTCGGAGACGAGACCACCGGACTCCATGACTGCCTTGGCCTCGATCCCGAGCGGGGTCTCGTTGGCCACAGCAGCGCGAAGCATGTCCCCCGTGGAGATATGAGGTGTGCCGTAACGGTTCGACAGCCGTGTCGACTGCGTTCCCTTTCCAGCACCCTGACGTCCGAAGATGACCAGGCGGAGTGCCACTACTTCAGGAATCCTTCGTAGTTGCGCTGCATCAGCTGGCTGTCGATCTGCTTCATGGTCTCGAGGGCAACACCCACCGAGATGAGGATCGAGATACCGGTGAACTGCACCGTGGTTCCCGGAAGATAGGTGGTGAGGATGTAGGACGGGATGAGCGCTACAGCGGCGATGAACAGGGCGCCGGGAAGCGTGATGCGGGACAGCACCTTGGCGAGGTAGCGCTCGGTCTGGGGACCGGGGCGGATACCGGGGATGAAGCCACCCTGCTTACGGAGTTGGTCGGCCTGCTTCACCGGATCAAAGGTGATGGCCGTGTAGAAGTACGCGAACCCGATGATGAGAAGACCGAACACGATCATGTGGATCGGAGCATTCGGTGTGACCAGATTCGAGGAGATCCAGTCCTGGAGGCTCTTCCCCCACCCGTCGGCCGGGAGCACGAACGACAGGAGCTGCGGAAGGTAGAGCACCGAGCTGGCGAAGATGATCGGGATAACGCCGGACTGGTTGACCTTCAGCGGGATGTAGGTGCTCTGACCGCCGTACATGCGACGTCCGACGACCCGCTTGGCGAACTGCACCGGAATCCGTCGTTGCCCCTGCTCCACGAAGACGATCGCAACGAGGATGAAGCCGTACCCGATGAGCACGAGGATGAGGGCGGTGAGACCGCCATTGGCCTTGATCTGGCCGAGCATGCCCGGAAGGATGCTGACGACCGAGGCGAAGATGATGATCGACATACCGTTGCCGATACCACGCTGGGTGATGAGTTCGCCCATCCACATCAGCAAAGCGGTACCTGTGGTGAGTGTGAGCACGATGAGCAGCACGTGACCGACATCAAAGTTGGGCACGAGGTCGATGCCGACATCGTTACCACCGCGGAGGCCACCACCACCGTTATGGAAGAGATAGGCAAGACCAGTTGACTGCAGCACTGCGATACCGATGGTGACATAGCGGGTCCACTGCGTGATCTTGCGCTGGCCCACTGCGCCCTGGTTCTGCCATTCCTCGAGTTTCGGGATGACCACGCCAAGGATCTGCATGATGATCGACGCCGTGATGTACGGCATGATCCCGAGGGCGAAGATGGCGAAGTTCGTGAGCGCCCCACCCGAGAACAGTTTGAGGAACGCAAGGATGCCGCCCGTGTCGGCGCTGGACCTCAACTGCTTCAGGGCCGCCACGTCGATACCCGGTGTGGGGAGATGGGCTCCGAGTCGGTAGAGCGCGATCATGAGCAAGGTGAACAGCACCTTGTTTCGCAGGTCTGCGACCTTGAAGATGTTCTTGAGGTTCGAGATCACCGGTGGGCTCCTGCCGTGACCGAAAATAGTTGGATCTGTGGTCGGATCTGAGGTCGGATCAGCGGTTGGTGAATTGGCTGCCGTTGGCAGGCGGACGACGGTCTCCCCATGGAAGCGGAAGAACCTCGACACTACCGCCGGCGGCGGTGATGGCTGCCTCAGCGGACTTCGAGAACCCGTGGGCCCGGACAGTCATGGCTCGGGTGATCTCACCACGACCGAGGACCTTGACGAGCGCACCCTTGTGGGAGAGACCGGCGCTGAGCATGGTCTCGGGATCGAGGACGTCGAGGCCGCAGGCGTCGAGGGCATCGAGATTTACGGCGTGGTACTCAACGCGGAAGGGGTTGTTGAAACCACGCAGCTTCGGCATGCGCATATGAAGGGGCATCTGGCCACCTTCGAAGCGCGCCGGGATGGTGCCGCGAGCGGTCTGGCCCTTGGTACCGCGGCCTGCAGTCTTGCCGCCCTTGCCGCCGATGCCGCGACCGACGCGCTTACGGCGACGGTTGGAGCCCGGTGCTGGCTGGAGATCATGGATCTTCACGTTTGTATCCTTATGCCTCGCCGGCTGAGCCGGAGTTGAGTTCCTCGACGGTCACGAGATGCGGCACACGAGCGAGCATGCCGCGGATCTCGGGACGATCCGGGAGGGTGTTGGTCTTGCCGATGCCGCGAAGACCAAGCGCCCGCAGCGTTCCGCGGTGCTTGGGCTTGATGCCGATGGCGGAACGAACCTGGGTGACCTTGAGTTCAGTCATCATGCGACCTCAGTCGGGATGTGCGGTCCGCGCTCTGATTCCTTATAGGCCTCGAGCATGCCCTTGGGGACGAATTCCTCAGGTGCGAGACCACGAAGACGAGCCACCTCATCGGGACGCTTGAGTCCCTGGAGACCAGCGATGGTGGCGCGAGCCACGTTGATGTGGTTGGAGGATCCCAGCGACTTGCACAGCACGTCGTGGATTCCGGCTTCTTCGAGGATGGCACGAGCAGCGCCACCGGCGATCACACCGGTACCGGGTGCGGCTGGCTTGAGCAGCACACGTCCCGCACCCATGCGCCCGATGATCGGGTGGGTGACAGTGGTGCCGGCCAGCGGGACGGCGAAGAGGTTCTTGCGAGCCTCTTCAGTGCCCTTCTGGATCGCCAGCGGAACTTCCTTCGCCTTGCCATAGCCGAGACCGACATGGCCAGCGCCGTCGCCGATCACCACGAGGGCGGTGAAGGAGAACCGACGACCACCCTTGACGACCTTGGCCACGCGGTTGATGTTGATCACGCGGGACTCGCGCAGGGCGAGTGCATCAATGTTGAGAGCCATCAGAACTCCAGTCCTGCTTCTCGAGCAGCTTCGGCCACCGCGGCAACTCGGCCGTGGTAGAGGAAACCGCCGCGGTCGAAAACGACCTTGTCGATACCGGCTGCCTTGGCCCGTTCGGCCACGAGGCGACCAACCGCGGATGCGGCGGCGATATTGCTGGTTCCACCCGACACGGTGCCGGTCTCGACGGTGGAGGCAGCAGCCAGGGTGCGGCCGCTGATGTCGTCGATGACCTGCGCACTGATGTGCTGGTTGGAACGGAACACGGCGAGACGGGGACGATCGACGGTCCCGCGCACGTGCTTGCGCACACGGCGGTGACGGCGGATGCGCGCTTCTCGTTTTTGCTTTGCGCTGTCGCTCATGAGGTTCCTTACTTCCCGGCCTTGCCCGCTTTACGCACGACGTGTTCGCCGCGGTAACGGACGCCCTTGCCCTTGTAGGGC
>WLCQ01000077.1 GCA_009705225.1 Actinomycetota bacterium
GAACCGGCGATCAGGATTGCGTCGTCATCGGTGGAGATGGAGATAGCCCGGGTGACTGCAGTACCGACATCGTCAATCGTCTCAGTGAGCACGCCCATCGCTCGACAGACCGATGAAACATCAGCCGCGGGCACGGCACGTGGACTGTCGGGTGTGCAGGCAATGACAAGATCGGCACTGCGAGCCCCGAGCTGTTCGAGCATCTCCACGACATCGCGGCCACCGAGCATGCCAACAACGAGCACGCGCCTACCGGCGACATCGAACTCCTCCTCGAGAGTGCGGGCCGCCGCCGCGGCACCCTGCGGATTATGGGCTCCGTCGATGATCACGAGTGGACCGTGATTCATGACCTCGAAGCGCCCAGGCGATGTCACTGACGCGAATGCCGTCTGCACGATGTCGTCGTCGAGAGACCTGTCGAAGAATGCTTCCACCGCCGCGAGCGCACACGAGGCGTTGAGAACCTGATGGCGACCGTGGAGGGGCAGATAGACGTCCTCGGTGACTCCATTCGGCGTTCGGGCGGCGAGAACATGGCCGCCGAGTGCCGGGGCATCGGAAACAACGTCGAAATCAGCACCTCGAACCCACATCAAGCGCGGACCTTCCGCCGAGAACGCCCCGTGCAATGCAACGTCGGGCTCACCGACGACGACCACGGAATCGGGTTTGATGATCCCGGCCTTTTCCGCGGCGATGGCTCCGCGCCAGTTCCCCAGCCCGTCGGTGTGATCACGCCCGATGTTGGTGATGACTGCCACGTCAGCGTCACAGACATTCGTTGCGTCGTAACGTCCGAGCAGACCAACTTCCACAACGGCAACATCGACGGCATTCTCTGCGAACCAGAGAAGGGCGCCAGCCGTGAGGAGTTCGAAATACGAGGGCTGCACTCCCGCCAATGGGGCAAGTCTTGCTAATTCAGTGACAACCGATGCGAAGTCCTCATCGGTGATCGGGTCGCCGTTCCAACAGATCCGTTCGTTGATTCGTTGGAGATGGGGACTCGAGTAGGTACCCACGGAGAGGCCCGACTCGACGAGCAGCGAGGTGATCATCCGTGCGGTGGAACCCTTGCCGTTCGTTCCGGTGATGTGGATCACCTTGAAGGATTCCTGAGGATCACCCAACACAGAGACAAGTGCTCGCATCTGGTCGAGGGAAAGTCCGTGTATGTCGCCCGCCGTCGCTTCGAGATTGATATGACGGTCGAGGAACCGGAGAGATTCTGCGTAGTTCACGGAGACCGATCGATCAGCAACGCGCTGAACACGTTGCTCGGAGGCAGAGGTTCACGAAGCAGCGCGCTTAGGTCGGGCCGCACGCGGCTCGACAGCGCGAGGAACCAACGTCGGGTTGACCTGCTCAAGCACAACCGCGGCGTCGACGATGACCTTGCCGATGTCTTCGCGGCCGGGTAGGTCGTACATGACTCCGAGGAGAACCTCCTCGAGGATCGCCCTCAGACCACGAGCTCCCGTGCCACGCAGCAGTGCCTGATCAGCGATCGCCGCCAGAGCGTCGTCGGTGAACTCGAGTTCGACGTCCTCGAACTCGAAGACTTTCTTGTACTGCTTCACGAGTGCATTGCGCGGCTCGACGAGAATTTCGACGAGCGCTTCGCGATCGAGATTCGCCACGGCCCCGATGACCGGGAGTCGGCCGATGAACTCCGGAATGAGCCCGAACTTGAGGAGATCCTCCGGGAGCACACTCGTGTAGAGCTTGCCGAGGTCCTTGGACTCGGTGCGCAGCTCCGCTGAGAAGCCAATGCCCTTCTTGCCGATGCGTGACTCGATCATCTTTTCGATCCCGGCGAATGCACCGCCGCAGATGAACAGGATGTTCGTCGTATCGATCTGTATGAATTCCTGATGAGGGTGCTTCCGGCCACCCTGCGGGGGGACCGACGCTGTTGTTCCCTCAAGGATCTTGAGCAATGCCTGCTGAACGCCTTCGCCGGAAACATCTCTGGTGATCGAGGGGTTCTCGGCCTTCCGGGCGATCTTGTCGATCTCATCGATGTAGATGATGCCGGTCTCGGCCTTCTTGACGTCGTAGTCGGCAGCTTGGATGAGCTTGAGGAGGATGTTCTCGACATCCTCGCCCACGTAGCCGGCCTCAGTGAGTGCGGTGGCGTCAGCGATGGCAAAAGGAACGTTCAGGATTCGAGCGAGAGTCTGGGCAAGAAGGGTCTTGCCGCAACCAGTTGGCCCGATGAGCAAGATGTTCGACTTCGCCAACTCAACATCGGTATGCGCTGTGGCACCGAACTGCACGCGCTTGTAGTGGTTGTACACCGCGACGGAGAGGATCCTCTTGGCCTGCTCCTGCCCGACGATGTAGTCGTTCAGGAATTCGAAGATCTCACGGGGCTTCGGCAGCTCTCCGAATTCGAGCTCGGAACCCTCGGAGAGCTCTTCCTCGATGATTTCGTTGCAGAGATCAATGCACTCGTCGCAGATGTAGACACCCGGACCAGCGATCAGCTTCTTGACCTGCTTCTGGGACTTACCGCAGAAGGAACACTTCAGCAGCTCGCCGCCATCTCCGAACTTCGCCACGACTTGCTCCGATGTGAGGGTTCGTGAACTGTTCAGCTCACGGCACTGATGGGACCACTGGTGTCAGCCAGCTGTCGGGTGGAGATCACCTCGTCGATGATTCCGTACTCCTTGGCCTCTACCGCAGACATTACAAAGTCGCGGTCGGTGTCGTGGTGGACCTTCTCCTGGGTTTGGCCCGTATGGCCCGAGAGGACCTCCTCGAGAAGGCTCCGCATACGCAGGATCTCTTTGGCCGCGAGTTCGATGTCGGTGGCCTGTCCCTGCGCTCCGGCGTAGGGCTGATGGATGAGCACCCGAGCATGAGGAAGGGCGAGTCGCTTACCCGGGGTGCCGGCTGCGAGGAGCACCGCAGCGGCAGACGCCGCCTGACCGAAACAGATGGTCATGATGTCGGGCTTCACGAATTGCATGGTGTCGTAGATGGCAAACAGCGCGGTGATGTCGCCACCGGGGCTGTTGATGTAGATGTTGATGTCCTTGTCCGGGCTCTCTGACTCCAGATGGAGCAGCTGGGCGCAGATGAGGTTGGCGACCGTGTCATCGATGGGAGTGCCGAGGAAGATGATGTTCTCCTTCAGCAGACGCGAGTAGAGATCGGCCTGGATGGTCTGCCCACGACTGGTCTCGTAGAGAACAGCGGGATTGGGGATGTAGTTGCTGATCTGAAGACCGCTCAGGCCGGTTGTCTCGTTCATCGGTATTACCCCTCCTCAGTGGGGGTTGACGCCTCGGCCTCGGCCTCGGCGGTGTCGGATTCGATGATGTCGGCGATGAAGTCATCATCCTCGTCAATGGCAAGGTCGGCGAAGGCGATCGAAGTTCCGGCTTCGTCTAAGATGGAGACAGTTTCGGTCAGCCAGTCGAGTGCCTTGCGCTTGGCAACATCGGTGCGAAGAGCCGGGAGGTGACCCGCCTCGGTGAGCTGCGTGCGCACCACATCGATGTCCTGATCGACCCGCTGTGCGACGGCGTCGAACTCGAGTTCGAGATCGTCCTCAGTGGCTTGAATGGACTCTGCGAGTGCGATGGCCCGCAGTGCGAGATCGACCCGGGCCGAACGTTCGGCGGTCTCACGGAGATCAGCGATGAACTGATCAGGTTCGGTACCAGAGAACTGGAGCCACTGATCGAGGGAAAGACCCTGTGCTTCGAGGCGCATCGCCATGTCCTGCAGACGCTCCTGCATCTCTGCAGCAACGAGCTGCTCGGGAACCTCGTCGACGACGAGCTCCGCGAGCGCCTCGCCGATCTTCTCGCGCACGGCCATCTGAGTCTGTGCCCGCTTGACCTGGGTCATGCGACGGACGAGGTCGGCGCGCCAATCAGCGAGGCTCTCGAACTCAGAGGCTTCGGTGGCCAGCGAATCGTCAAGGTCGGGAAGCACCTTGACCTTCACCTCGGTGACAGTGACTTCGAAATGGAGCGGATCCTCGCCTTCCTCAGCGTTCGGGTGAGGTGCATCGAACGATCGGGTGTCGCCAGCAGAGGCGCCAATCAGCTGCTCGTCGAGCGCAGGCACGATGGCGCCCGAGCCAACCTCGTAGACATAGGCGCTCGCGACAAGACCCTCGAGCACCTCACCGTTCTGGCTGCCTTCGATATCGATGGTGACGTAGTCACCCTCGCCGGCGCTTCGTTCAGCGACCTCGAGGTCCGCGTACTGGCTTCGGACACGCTCGAACTGCGCATCGATCTCGTCATCGTCGACCGATGGCGATGGCACAGTGATGCTCAGTGAGCGGTACCCGTCGAGCGAAATGATTGGCCTCACCTCGACCACGGCTTCGAACACGACCGGGCCAGATTCCTCACCCGAGGTGATGTTGATCTCCGGCGGAGCGATGACGTCGACCTCGTGATCCCGAACCGCATCGGCGTAGTACTCGGGCAGCGCATCGTTGAGCGCCTGCGAGCGGCCGGCACCGGAGCCGAGTCGGGATTCGAGAAGTCGACGCGGCGCCTTACCCGGCCGGAAGCCAGGCATGCGCACCTCACGGGCGATCTTCTTGAACGCAGCATCCACTGCTTTTTCGAACTCCAGCTCGTCGATCTCGACGGAGAGCTTGACCTTGTTGCCTTCTTGGGGCTCGACAGTTGCTTTCACAGTTTGGCGAGTGTATCGGTGGCTGGGGACACCTCGTGCACCGAGCCGGGATTGGCTCGCAGAATCGGGTCACTCCGTGGCGAGGTACCATCTCCGCTGCTGGCAGTGATGCCACGGGGAATGGCGCAGCTTGGTAGCGCGCCTGCTTTGGGAGCAGGAGGCCGGGAGTTCGAATCTCCCTTCCCCGACCACTCTGCAGTAGTCTGCGACAGATTTCACACCGGCGAACTGAGCCTCCAGATCACAACGGAGCCTCCGAGCAGAACGGACGTCACCATGTCGCAGACCGATGGAAACACAGCGGATACATCAGTTGATGAATCCGTGCCGGCCTATCCGGCAGGCACCAGTGGCCATTCTGATCGCACCACGATTGGTTCCTATGTTCGCTGGCTCGCGGCGGCACTTTCCGTTGCCTCGGCGGCCATTCACTACGGGTATGCACCCCACCATCTCCAAGACGATTGGGCGCATGGTTGGTTCTTCGTGATCATCGCCACGGCGCAACTCGGATTCGCGTTCCTCGTGGTGACCCGACCGAATCGCCTGCTCTGGGCGCTCGCAACCGCTCTCAATGTCGGGATTATCGGTACCTGGATCGTCTCGCGCACCGCTGGCCTTCCGTTCGGCCCCGAGGCGCTGCGCAAAGAGGCCGCGGGCACCGCCGATGTTGTCTCTATCGTGCTCGAGGCCGCCGTGATCGTTCTCGCACTCGTCGCTCTGTTCGCCCCGAAGCTCATGAGCCGTGAACTACGCGACCGAATGGGAGCACGCTTCACCACCGGTGCGCTCAGTGGCGTCGCTCTACTCGCCGCTTTCGTGATGCTGACCCCGACCTACACCGATGCCCACGCCGGTGGCGGTCATGCACATGACGCTGGTGGAGTGCTCACCGGCAACACTCCATGTGAGCTCTCTGGTCCAGCCGCTTCACCCGGTCAGGAAAATGTTGACGCAGAAGGTCACAGCCACCGCGGTCCGACCGCCCAGCAGCCGGTTTCCGAGGCCGATCGCCAGACACTTATTGCCCAGCAGAAGCAGGCTCGAGAGGTCGCGGTCAAGTACCCCACTGTCGCCGACGCTGAAGCAGCTGGCTACAAGATGTCAACGGTCTATGTACCGTGCATCGGTGCGCACTACACGAACACCAGGCTCGCTGTCCGCTTCGATCCGTCCCGTCCTTCCGAGTTGCTCTACGACGGCACCAACCCTGATTCCAAGATCGTTGGTCTGAGCTTCCTCGTCTGGCACCCGAACGGGGCACCCGAGGGTTTCGCCGGACCGAACGATTCATGGCACCAGCACAACTTCAATGGTGGCCTGTGCCTGAAGGGCGGGGTCGTTGTCGGAGCCGAAGCGCTCTCGGTTGACGAATGCGCCGCTCGAGGTGGAGCCAAAGTTGGCCTCGAAGACATCTGGATGGTCCATGACTGGATCGTCCCGGGTTGGGAATGCTCCTGGGGTGTCTTCGCGGGTGAGTGCCCGGAACTCGGCGGGGTCACAGGCAAGACAGCTTGGGACGTGAGCGACGGAACCACTCGCGATCCGCTGCAGGCCATCGGGAGCTGAACGATTCCTACGTGACGAGGCGTCCCTCACACTGAGGTAACGTCTCCCCGTTCGAAAGTCTTCTGGGTTCGGACACACACCTTGCGGGTGTAGCTCAATGGCTAGAGCGCCGTCCTTCCAAGTCGGATACGCGGGTTCGACTCCCGTCACCCGCTCCACTCTCTCTGCGATTGCCCGGTCCACTTCTGGGCGATTGTGCTTGCATTCATTCCACGAGGGAGATTCGCACCGGAAGCCCGGACTGGCGGATCATTCCGGTGAGTATGTCCACGTCCACCTCGGTACTTGTGAGGCGGCTCACGTCCATGGCCGACCAACCGTGCGGTAGGCCGACGCAGCCAGATGCCACGTGGGTCGAAATGCGGGTCACGGCGATGAGCTCACCGTGTTCTGAGGTGATGCGCACCCGATCACCCTCGCAGAAACCGAGCCTGGCGCAATCCACCTCCGAAAGTTCCGCGCTCGGTACCTCGAGCCGAGCCCCGGGCGCACTCACATCTCGGAACTGGGAATTCATCGTGCGCAATCTTCGCTGCGGGATGAGGATGAACTGATCGGCAGACCCGGGTCGCTCGTGAGGATGAGCGCCAATGTGTTGATCGAGGTCGAATGCGAGTTGATCGACGAGTTGTTCGGGGGCAATGCGCCACTTGCCGCCGGGCAGCACAAAATCATGGACCCATCCGAAGACCGCACCGCTTTCGACGAGGCCATGTTGAGCCGATCGGACAACCTCGGCGGTCGACCTGCTCCGGCGCAGGATCTCGTCGAGAAGCAGATCATCATCGGCCATTTCAAGACTGATTCCACGGGGAAGCACGTCGAACCCGAGCTCGGCTCCCAGTTCAGCAAAGAACTTCCACGTGCTGACTCGTTCATGCTGGGCAGCGACGACCGCCGGTGTGTACTGCGTCGCTACGGCGAGCTGATACGCATCAAGCAGCCACGGCAGATCCGCTCTCTCCAGCTGTCCCGCCGAGGCCACGACATGCGTGGCCAACGCCGTTGTCTCGGTCTCGACCACATCAAGCACGACAAGTGCATCGAGCGACGAAAACGCCGCACGGGTGCGCTCGGTGTCGGGAAGTGCCGTGACCGGATTCCCGCCGACCACGAAAAGTATGCGGAGCTGCCCCGATTCGATCTCGCTCGCGAGCGCCGCACACGGGTATTCCCCGAAGCGTCTCGGAAGCTCCGGGCGACTGGCGGGCCCTGCTTCCGGCTCACCCGACGATGCCTCCCATGTTCGAGAATCGAACTGCATGAGGAAGCCGGGGTTGAACCACATTCCGCCGCGGCGGTCAGCGGAGTCAGTGACGATATGCAGGGCCCAGAGCAACCACTCCGTGGAGTTGGCGGTGTTCGCCATCGACGTACCGGTTCCGGTGAGCGCGCTGAGTCGCCCGGCGCGACGCACGGCGTCCAGCACGTCCATCAACTGGGGTTCACTGAGCCCGGTGAGCCCGGCAACGAACCCCGGAGTGAAGGGCTCTACCGCGACGATGAGACGGTCCAAACCTTCGACACGCTGCGCCACTTCATTCCTGCGGCCGGTGTCGTGCAGAAGTTCCCGCACAATGAGCCCGAGCAGTGCGAAGTCACTCCCCGGTTGCAGCTGCAGGTGGAGATCCGACGCGGCAGCGGTCTCGGTGCGACGAGGGTCGGCCACGATGACAACTCCGCCACTGTCCCGGAACTCACGGATGCGACGAACAGGATCGGCGATCGCGTTCGAGTGTCCATGAGAGACGACCGGATTGCTACCGAACAGGAGCAACAGCTTCGAATGTTCATGATCCCAGATCGGTGTCAGCCCGGACCATCCACCCACCAACTCGGCAACAAGTGGTTTGCACGGCGTATCAATCGTTGTTGCCGTGTACTTCTGCGCGGAACCAAGACGGGAGAGAAATCGTTCAGCAGCGCGGCGGCCGTTCGTGTCGAAGGCGGATCCTGAAGCGAGGTACATCCCGACTGAGTCGGCGCCATGTTGTGCGATTGTGGTGCGGACGAGGTCAGCGAGTTCCGTCACGAGCTCACCCCTCGGCACAGGGGCGAAAATCGTTCCGCCGCCGGACTCTGCACTTCGTCGCTGCGGGCGATCGAGACGACTGGGGTGGTGGTGGAATGCTCCGAGCGCGCGGCCCTTCGGGCATGTGTATCCCCTCGACAGCGGGTGATGCTCGTCTCCGCGGATCCGCAGTATCTGCTCGCCCTCGACCGTGACGATGATGCCGCACATCGCATTACAGATCCGACAGAACGAGATCACATCTTCGACACTCACCAACACATCGTGACTCAAGACACCCGCGAGTCGGACGATATGGACCCGTGCACCTCGCTAGCCTCACTCTGTGCGAGTGACATCTCTGGGCCACGCCGGCATGCTGATCGAGACAACCGGTGGATCGATCGTCTGTGACCCCTGGTTCCTCCCCCAGTTCCTCGGTTCCTGGTTCGTGTTCCCCCGTAACGACCGACTCGATCCAGAACTGTTCGCACAGGTCTGTTCCCCGGATTACCTGTACATCTCGCACATCCATGCCGATCATCTCGACGAGCAATGGTTGAGAGACCATCTGGACAAGGGGACCACGGTCCTGCTTCCCGACTTCCCCACGGGTGAGTTGGAACGCACGCTTCGGAATCTCGGATTCCATCGGTTCCTGCACACCAAGGATCGGGAGGAACTGTCGCTCGGTGGTTCGCTCACCATTGCCATCCATACCGAGACCAGCATCACTGACGGCCCAGGCGGCGACTCTGCGCTTGTCGTGAGCGACGGAACGGCCCGGATCGTCAATCAGAACGACTGTCGGACCAACGATCTCAACGCGCTCCGACAACACGGTGAGGTCGATCTGCATTGGCTGCAGTACAGCGGAGCTATCTGGTATCCGATGGTGTACGAGGAGACGTCAGAGCGGATGCGTGAGCTCATCAACGAGAAAGTTGAAAGCCAGACCACACGGGCTCTTCGCTATGTCGAGGCGATCGGAGCACGGGCAGTCGTTCCAAGCGCCGGGCCCCCCTGCTTTCTTGATCCGGACCTTTTCGGCTTCAACCTCATCACCGGCGACGAGGCCACGATCTTCAGCGATCAGCCGCGCTTCATCGACGCTCTCAAGCAAGGCGGACACACCGGGATTCTCGCCATACCGGGAACCTGTATCTCTATCGAGAACGGAGACCTGCGCGTCGAGCACCCCATGTCGCAGAAGCAGATCGAGCAGATCTTCACGAACAAGCTCGAATATCTACGTGAGTATCAGCAGGATTGGAGCTCGTGGCTCGCGCAGCACCGAGCCTCATGGAGCAAACCAACCGCCGAGCTCCTGGACACGATCAAGGCATGGTGGGAACCACTCATGCGGAGCGCACCAACAGTCTGCGATGCCATCGGGGCAAACTGCCTGCTCCGACTTGGAGATCTCGACATCATCCTCGACTTCCCGTCCCGCGAGGTTCGGGTTTGGAATGACGAGCCGTTCGCATTCAGCTTCAACATCCAGCGCGAGCTCGTGGAGACGGTGGTGGCCCGCCGAGCCCACGACTGGAGCAATGCCCTCTTCCTGTCCTGTCGATTCACGGCATGGAGACAGGGTCCGTTCAATGAGTACGTCTACAACTTCTTCAAGTCACTTTCTGAGGAGCGCATGTCGCGGACCGAAGCAGAAGCGCTTCGAAAACTGTCGCCAGATCGTGGCGGCATCGCCGACGAAACCATCGTGATCGACGGGTACGAGATGCAGCGAACCTGCCCCCATCGCGGAGCCGACCTTGCCGTGTTCGGAGAGGTCTCGGGCGATGACCTCGTCTGCACATTGCACGGATGGAAATTCGATCTCGCCACCGGCACCTGCCGCAACGCCGATGATCGAGCGTTACGGATTCGTCAACTCGAGGCGTGACGCCCCTGATGGCGGCTCATTGCCTCCGCGACCTTTCGATCGAGATCAAGCCAACGGTCATCGAGCCACCCGACGAACGCTTCGCCGCTGGGTACTGAGGCTCGGGGGTGGAGCTCGAACACAACTTCCGCCCGGGGCGCTCCCGCTGCAAGACGGCGTCGGATGCGCCCGAATGTGTCAAGTCCGTCGAATCCGATATGCCACATCAGTGCGATGTCCGCACCCGGAGCGCCATCGACCAGCGCCTGTGCGCCCGATGGCTTTGGAGGCAGGAGGTGCTGAAGTTCCGCAAGGCGGGAGGCGCGATCGGGGTCACGATCACGCATCCGCTCTATCGAGCTCGCCCGCTTCCGATCGTTCGCCCGTGTCCCCTCGGGGAAGATTACGGCGACATCGTGAGGCTGTAGATCAGTCGAGAGCGCCGCAATCCCATCGAGCTCTCGGCTGATGGTTGCGCTCGTGCGATCCACGAAATAGTTCGGGAGCCGTCGACCGACGATGTCGAGGCAAGGATCGAAGGACAGTTCCTTCTTCAGCACGTAACGAGGAGTGCGCCCAGCATGAGTTCCGAGCGCCCATGCGCTGACGAGTGCGTCCCCAAGACTCGCATGTCTCCCGAGAACAACAAGTGGCGCTCCCCCAAGATCCGAGGCTCCTTGGACGTTGATGACGAACCCACACGTGAGACGCAAGGAACCGATGAGCCGAGCCGCCCACCAGCGCTGGAGTGCGTAGTTCGCAGATTGGTCGCGGGACTTTCCGACACCCCAGAGCAAAATGCTCGCCGCCACTCCTGCCATCTCCAGCCAGGTCCAGAGTAGGGCGAAGCCGAGAAGCCGGGTCGTGGGTATTCGGAAGCGTCCCCGGAGGAGGTCAACGATGCTCGCGACAACGAACCACACGGGGCTGAATACCAGCAGGAAAATTGCAGAGAGCAGTACTCCCCCGACCGTCAGCGGCCGCCGCACCCATGATCGTGACATTTCCCGACAGTACCGCCCGGCGATACGCGGGCGCTGTTGGGCGCAACGGGCGCGAGGATCAACGACCGTGTACGACGCGAACCTGCGGCTACGGTTGATACACGTAGAGCAGACGAGGGGGACCCAATGTCAACGACCGAGATCAACA